>CAYOVP010000025.1:0-28525 GCA_964407495.1 uncultured Thermodesulfobacteriota bacterium | reverse complement strand
ATTAACTCAGCCAAACCCTCTGACATGGATTTTGCTGAGAGTCCTGACTGGCTCCCGGGGAGGGATTCGAACCCCCGACAGGGTGGTTAACAGCCACCTGCTCTGCCAGCTGAGCTACCCGGGATCTCTCAACTCGCTTAAACTGTTCTTATACTATGCAGTTTGATCAAAAGTCAAGATTTTTCGTGCAGTCGAGAAGAAGTCCATTGTTTTTTATTGTTTTTTGTTGAGACCTGCGTGGAATTGCCCTTGGGAGTCTTGGAAAGGAATGGAAGGGCCTGTATCTTAGGCCCTGAGTGCCGTGGCCACGGACCTTACAAGAACAGACCACTTATGGAAGATCTTGATAGTCTGACCACGGTGCACTAATAGATGGGGAAGAAAAGAGGCGGTCTTTCCTTCCCTCAGGTCCGCGATGCCTTACGGTTGTGGATTATGCCGCACATCTCTATCTTGAAGGCAGGTAATTCATTCATCTATCTTTCCTTAGAGAGTTATCTTTCTCCAACTATGCGCACCTGGCCTGGGTCCATGAGTATTATCTCCACATCGCCCCTGTACAGTCTCGGCACCCCTGTCACGGTAATGACCCTGCCGGAAAAGGACCTGGGTTCCATGCCTGCCCCACGAAAATATGGGAGCGCATCAGGGAAGATAACGGCCTTGAATCCTGTACTCGATCCATTCTCCAGGGCAAACTCGATGATAACTACTCCCGGGTTCTCATAAACTTCCCTCACCCGGCCACGCACACTCACCGTGGTGCCGATATAGGCCCCTGCCTCTTCGGGGCTTACTATGACCGCACCAAGGGCACTCTGCGAAGAAGACTTCCAAATGCCCCTTCCCTGTGTCCTTGCCTCCCAGGCGAATCGCTCCATAAGGGCCCGCTTCTCCGCCCCGCAGGGCGGGATAAAGAGAGGGCGGGCAAGGCCGCGGCGCAGGAGTTCGCCATTGACGAGCCTGCCCCCGGCATATACCCAGGCCAGGGTCCTGCCATAACGGTCGCGCCTCTGCGCCCTGCACTCTACTATTCTCAGCGGCCCGGAGCGAAGAAGGGCCCTGTTCGTCTCTGTTGCCCTGTAGGACAGTGGCTGGCCGATCTCTGGCGCATCTATGCCTATGTACCGGATATGCTCACCGTCTTTTGTGATAATGGTATCGCCGTCTATGACATGCCCGAGTTCAATGGGCCTGCCGCCAGCGGCCCCTGCCCCAGTGGCAAACCCTGCAAAGAGAAGCGGCAAGAGGACTGCAGAGGAAAAGAAAAAAAGAACTCTCCGCGAGAGCCTGGAAACAAGGCCTGCTCCGCTCCTATCGTGTAAGATCATGGCGCTACCTCAAAGATGGAAAAGGTTTAGAGGATAGAGAGAGGATTTGTTGTTGCACTGGGCCCAAAAACAAAGACCCCTGCAGTAGGGGCTTGATTTCATAGTAAAGGCCCAGGGGACAGGGCCGGGTTCACGAGATACAGGGGGTCACCATTTTTCCCTCAGTATATGTATCTCTTCCTGGAGCATCTTTATCTCCTTGCCCACCATATCGACATTGTTCTCGTTGCCGAGAAGATCCTCGTTTATCTCAACGAGTTTTGTATCAACAATGTTGTTCAGCCTGTTGTACTCACGGCTCATCTCCTCGAAGTTGGCTACAAGCGCGTTCACGTTTGATATGAACCGCCTTACGTGCAGATCATCACCATCCCTGACTGAGAGCCTGCGCGTGAGTTCGCCCGAGGCGATGAGTTTCATCTCGTACTCGAGACGCCTGAAGGGCCCCACCAGTTTGTATACAAAAAAGGCGCAGAGAAGGAGGATCAGGGAGACGTAACCGCCGATGAGGATGAGGATATAAGCGGCGAGGCTGAGGTCAAAGCGTTCAAGGGCCCAGTCCGCGCCGGTCTGAAGGAGTGCGCCGCCAAGGAGCGTCACCACGGCAATGACGGCTATGGAGAGTTGGAGTTGCTTGGCGGAAAAGAGGCCGCGCTGGTTCTTTCTCTCCATGCTCTTCGTTATTTCTCCGCCCATGGCCGCTCCATCAGCGCGATTATTAGTGAAGAATCGCCTTTATCCCTTCATAACCATGCTATCACAGCGTAAGAGTTGTGATTGTGACATAAATCACAAAGAAAGAGAGAAATGCCTTGACTCGTGAAATAGGCGAACATAATATATTACGAAGGTAGCGTATTATCAAGGAAAAAAGGCCCCTTGGGCCGAGACATGGCGCATAAAGGGAGGGCTACAGTGAAGACAAGGATAGTCCGTATAGAAGAGGGCAAGGAAGGCGTGGCCCTGCCGGAAGAGTTCCTCGTGGACCTGGAACTCATCCCTGGCTCCGAGGTGGAGATGAGGCTGGACAAAAAACGCAAGTGGATAATAATCCGGCCTCTCCATGGCGAAGACTTTCTGGAGCACTTCAAGGAGACCATGGAACGCATGGCCTGAGAGCCCCTCGGCCCTGAGATGGAGACTGCAAGAGGGCCTCTTAAGGCCCACCCTGGGCCGCCTCCCCCAGAGCCCCCATCAGGCCCCCTCTATGATGGGTATGACGCTCTTTTCCTGACCAATGGCCATGATATGGGCGCCATGACAGAATTTCTTGAGTTCGCGTACCTGCCTTGAGGCAATCTCTATGCCCTTCTGGAGTTGATCGGGCGCGGCATTGAGTTCATCAATGTACTCTGCAGGGACGTGCACGCCAGGTACGTTCCTGTTGAGAAAGTCCGCCATCTTGGCAGACTTGAGAAGCAGTATGCCCCCCAGTATCTTCACATCCGGGAACTCTCGTGTGGCCGTGTCAAAGAATTCCTTGAACCGGTCCATGTCGTAGATGGCCTGCGTCTGAAAGAACTTAGCGCCTGCCATTATCTTCTTCCCGAACTTAATCTCCTCTGGCTCCCAGGGATCGGCCTCTGGCGCTACAACTGCGCCCACGTAAAACCCCGTACCACCGCGCAGGGCCTTGCCGTTCATGTTGTGGCCCTCGTTGAGCCCGCCTATGGTATGGACGAGTTGAACAGAGTCGAGGTCAAAGACAGGCTTGGCGCCCCTGTGGTCTCCGGCGCTCACGTGGTCGCCAGAAAGGGCAAGTATGTTTTTAACACCCAGGACCCATGCTCCGAGGAGATCGGACTGTATGCCAAGACGGTTCCTGTCTCGACAGGTCATCTGAAAGACAGGCTCAATGCCCTCTTGGAGGAGGAGCACGGAACAGGCAAGAGAGGAGAGCCTCATCACGGCACGCTGATTGTCTGTGACGTTCGCCGCTACGATTACGTCTCTGAGGAGACGGGCCTTTTCCATGAAGTCCCTCGTGTCCGTCCCCCTGGGCGGGCAGATCTCGGCGGTTACTACGAACCTTCCGGCCTCGAGTTCTGTCTGCAGGTTGCTTTTTTCCGGCATTCGGTCTGCTCCTTTATACATTACGAAGGCCCTTTGAGAGGGCCCCTGGTGCTGAATCTCCTTCTATGAGCAAAAAAATCCTTCCTGAACATCAGAACAGATTGAGGGCAAAGCCCTCGATGATGGAACGAAAGAGCCTGCGCCCGTCTGTTCCGCCGAGTATCTCCTCGCTGGCCCTCTCGGGATGGGGCATCATACCAAGTACGTTTCCAGCCTCGTTTATGACACCGGCGATATTGGAGACCGAGCCATTGGGGTTGGCCTCGTCGCAGACGCGTCCGGCACTGTCCGAGTACCTGAAGACAACGCCTCCCCTCTCGAGGAGACGGTCGAGTTCTGGACCATCGAGAAAGAAGTTCCCGTCTCCGTGGGCAATGGGCATGGAGACCACTTCTCCCTCGCTGAACCCGGAAGTAAAACTGGTGCAACTGTTCTCCACGCGAAGATGAACATCAGAGCAGATGAACTTGAGTCCCCTGTTCTTCATGAGAGCCCCTGGCAGGAGCCCGGCCTCTGTGAGTATCTGAAAACCATTACATATGCCGAGGACAAGGCCCCCCCTCTCGGCAAAACGCACCACCTCTGACATTACTGGCGAGAAACGCGCTATGGAGCCTGTGCGGAGGTAATCGCCGTAGGAGAAGCCGCCGGGAAGTACCACGCAGTCCATGCCCCCAAGGTCTCTGTCCCCATGCCAGACATATTCCACGTCCTGGCCCATGACGTGTTTGAGCACGTAGTAACAGTCATGATCGCAGTTTGAGCCTGGAAAGACTATTATGCCAAACTTCATAACAAGGTATCCTCTGTATATTTCAGGGCCTCAGAACCAAAAGCCCTTGGCCAGGGTAACAAGCGGCCTCAGCCCATTTCTATCCTGTAGTCCTCTATTACGGGGTTGGCCAGGAGTTTCTCGCACATCTCACGAAGCCTCGCCTCTTCGTCCACGCCCCCGGCAGGGTCCAGTTCTATCTCCATGAACTTGCCTATGCGTACATCGCGCACCTCGCCAAAGTCCATGGAACGGAGCGCTCCGAGAACAGCGCTTCCCTGGGGATCGAGGACACCCTTCTTGAGAGTTACATAAACACGTGCCTTCATGACATCACCTTTCCGAGGACCTCTTCATAGGCCTCCTCTACAGAGCCCAGGTCTCGCCTGAACCTGTCCTTATCAAGTTTCTCGCCGGTCCCGCTGCGCCAGAGCCTGCACCCGTCGGGCGTTATCTCGTCTGCAAGGAGTATCTCTCCATCAGGTGTGCGGCCAAACTCCAGTTTGAAGTCAACGAGCGTTATGCCACGCTCGGCGAAGAAGTCCTTGAGGAGGTCGTTCACCCGGAAGGCCGTCTCCTTTATGGTCTTCAACTCTTCCTCGGTACAGAGCCCGAAGGCAGCCACGTGGTAGCCGTTTATCATGGGGTCTCCAAGGGAATCGTCCTTGTAGTATATCTCGAAGACCGTCTTCTTGAGCGGCCTGCCCTCTTCCACTCCCATCCTCTTCGAGAGCGAGCCAGCGGCGACATTGCGCATGACCACCTCGATGGGTATTATCTCCACCTTGCGCACCACCATCTCTCGCTCGCCGCCGCGCTCCACGAAGTGGGTCTTTATACCGTGTTCTTCAAGGTACTCGAATATACGCGTGCTTATGGCATTGTTGATAATACCCTTTTTCTGTATAACCCCCTTCTTCGTACCATTGAAGGCAGTGGCGTCGTCCTTGAAGTACTGGATGACAAGGCCCGGGTCTTCAGTTGCATAGAGTATCTTGGCCTTTCCCTCGTAGATCTTGTCGAGTTTCTTCATCGCACCTTCTCTCTCCCTATTTTCTTTGAACTCCGGCCTCGCTCAAGGTCTCCTGAACACCCTCTTGAATATATAGGGTATGTTCTCTATGTATGGCCTGATGTCGAAACACTTACCCAGTTCCGCCGGCGTGAGAAACCTCCTTACATCGCCGTCCTCCATGAGGGCCTCTCTGAAGTCCGGCCCATCAGGGGCCTTCTTCCAGACGTCCATGGCGTTCCTCTGCACGATGGCATAGGCCTCCTCACGCGTAAGGCCCTTGGAGACAAGGGCGAGGAGGACTCTCTGCGAGAAGATGAGCCCCTTGGAGCGCTCCATGTTGCGCTTCATGTTGCGCGGATATACGACGAGCCCCTTCATGAGGGTAGTTGTCCGAAGGAGCATGAAGTCGACAAGGGATGTTGCATCTGGTGCGATGATGCGCTCGACCGAGGAGTGGCTTATGTCCCGCTCGTGCCAGAGGGCGATGTTCTCGAGAGAGGTGCCCGCATAACCCCGCACCAGGCGCGCAAGGCCTGTGAGGTTCTCCGAGAGTATGGGGTTTCGCTTGTGCGGCATGGCAGAGGAGCCTTTCTGTCCCTTAGTAAAGGGCTCCTCGGCCTCCAGGACCTCTGTCCTCTGAAGGTGTCTTATTTCCACGGCCATCTTCTCCATGGAGGCTGCGAGTATGGCCAGTGCGCCGAAGAACTCGGCGTGGCGGTCGCGCTGAACGACCTGTGTTGCCGCGGGCTCTGCCTTGAGGCCGAGGCGCTTCAGTGCGTATCGCTCCACACGTGGGTCTATACTCGAAAAAGTCCCCACAGCACCGGAGAGTTTGCCATATGAGACGACCTCACGGGCGGCCTTGAGGCGCGCGAGGTTCCGGTTCATCTCTTCATACCAGATTGCGAACTTCAGGCCCATGGTGGTGGGCTCTGCGTGTATGCCATGGGAGCGGCCCATCATGACGGTATTCATGTGGCGATAGGCACGCCTCTTTAGGACGGTCATGAGAGCGCGGAGGCGGCGGATTATAATGGCAGAGGCCTCGCGGAGTAGAAGCGCAAGGGACGTATCGAGCACATCCGAGGAAGTTAGTCCCATATGCACGAAGCGCGACTCAGGGCCAAGGGACTCGGAAACAGAGGTGAGAAAGGCTATGACATCGTGCTTTACGACGCCTTCTATCTCGTCTATCCGCCTTACGTCGAAGGTGGCCTTTTTCCTGATCTTCTCGAGGTCTCTGGAGGGTATCCTTCCAAGTCTCGCCCATGCCTCGCAGACCGCTATCTCTACGTCGAGCCACTTCTGGTACTTTGTCTCAGGGCTCCAGAGCCCGGCCATCTCAGGCGTAGCGTATCTCTCTATCAACTTTTCTTCCCACCTCTGCCTTTAAAGGGTAACACAGCGTCCCCACCCCACACCCCCCCCCGGGGCCGCCACCTGTTTTTTCTCTGTCTTACCTTCTTTCTAAAAATCAGGTATATCTTGAACGTAGCCTTGGCGTTCCTTTTTCTTTATTTCTTCCCTCTCCTTAGTACGGGCGGTCGGAGCCAGCCCCTCTCAGCCATCTCTTCAGCCCTTATTCTTTCGGACCACGACATAGGACCTGAGCGCCTTGAAGGTCTTTGTCCCTATTCCAGGGACGGTCTTCAGGTCTTCCACTCTTCTGAACCCACCCCTTATCTCCCTCTGCGCAACAATGGCCTCTGCCGTTGTCTTTCCAACACCTGGCAGGAGAAGAAGCGCTTCTACGGAGGCGGTATTGATGTCCACGGGAAAGCCGGGGAACCTACCGCTCAGTTCAGCCTCATAGGGCACCCTTGTCCATGGCTCGGGTACCTTGCCGCGGTGATAGAGGAAAAAGAGGAAGACAAGTACAAGGGCAAGGACGAGATAGGCCGTAAACCTCTGGTCTCTTGTCCTTGGCTCCTGTCTCACCACTAACCCCGTCGCGCGCCTCTTTCCTTTGCCTCACCCTGGCGGGGCCTCTTCCTCGACCTCTTTTTAGTGTCTTTATACAACTTATACTCGAGGCTGTCCACAAGGGCCTGCCACGATGCCTCTATGACGTTCTCCGAGACCCCCACTGTGCCCCACTTGTCTGCTCCATCGCCAGACTCCACAAGGACACGGACCTTTGCGGCAGTACCTTCCTGGCCCTCGAGTACGCGGACCTTGAAGTCTATGAGGCGGACGTCCCTGAGCCCTGGGTAGAATCTTTCGAGTGCCTTTCTGAGTGCCCTGTCCAGGGCGTTCACCGGGCCCGTACCCTCGGCGGCGGTGTGCTCCACCTCGCCCCCGACCTCTATCTTTATGGTGGCCTCGGCGCTGGGGATGCGATCAGAAGGCCTCTTCTCGTCGATGACGCGAAAGCCCCGGAGGCTGAAGTATCTTTTCTTCCTCTTGAGGGCCTCTTGCACGAGGAGTTCAAAGGAGGCCTCTGCGCCCTCGTACTGGAAGCCCTGGTTCTCGAGGGTTTTCAATTTATCGAGAACCTCTTTTACAACAGGCGTGGAACTCTCTACGTCAAGGCCCAGTTCCTCGGCCTTGGCAATGATATTCGACCTGCCCGAGAGGTCGGAGACGAGGATGCGCCGTGAGTTGCCAACACTCGAGGGCTCTATGTGTTCGTAAGTGAGAGCCGTCCTTCTCACGGCGCTCACATGCATACCCGCCTTGTGTGCAAAGGCGCTCTGACCCACGTAGGGCTGGTGTTTTCGCTCCGAGATATTGGCTATCTCGTATACAAAGCGCGCAGTGCCACGGAGCCTCGAGAGGCGCTCTCTCTCGATACAGTGAAGGCCCATCTTGAGTTCGAGCGCAGGGATGATCGAGCAGAGGTCTGCGTTGCCGCACCGCTCGCCAAAGCCGTTTATCGTACCCTGGACCATACCGGCCCCTTCCCTTACAGCGGCAAGCGTGCTCGCAACGGCAGTATCTGCGTCGTTATGGGCATGTATTCCAAGGGGGGCCTCGAGTCCGTCCCGTACGCAGGCCACTATCTCGGCCACTTCAAAGGGAAGGGTGCCGCCGTTGGTGTCGCAGAGAACGATATAATCTGCACCAGCCTCACGGGCCGCCCTGATGGTCTTCATGGCATAGGCGGGGTCGGCCTTGTAGCCGTCGAAGAAGTGCTCTGCATCGAAAAAGACCTTGTCCTTTCGCCTCTTGAGATAGGAAACCGTCTCTCCAATCATATCGAGGTTCTCGGCAAGGGATACACGAAGGGCCTTCTGCACGTGGAACTTCCACGACTTTCCAAAGACGGTCACAACAGGAACGCCGGCCTTGAGGAGGTTACCGACGTTCTCGTCGTCGCTTACCCTGACGCGGGCGCGCCTCGTGGAGCCAAAGGCCACGAGAGTAGAGTTGGCGAGCCTCTGTGACTCCATTGCCCTGAAGAACTCGATGTCCCTGGGGTTTGAACCCGGCCAGCCGCCCTCGATGTAGTGGATGCCGAGGTCGTCGAGACGCATTGCCACGCGCACCTTGTCCTCCACAGAGAAGGCGACTTCCTCGGCCTGCGTGCCGTCTCGGAGCGTAGTGTCGTAGAGGAGTATCTCTTTTGTAGTCTTCTTGGTCATGATATATTTGTCGGGTTTCGCTTCGCTATAGCCAACTCTTTTTTTGGTGGGCAGTGCCCACCCTTGTATCTACATGTCTTTCCAGCGGCCCGCAGGGCCGCTGGCAGTGGTTTTCTTTGCTCCACTTTCTTTTTCCCTAAAAGTGAAAAATTTTCGATATGCGGGCGCAGCCGCTTCTTTCCCTTACGCTTCTTCTGTTTCTTCTTTTCTTCTCTTACTTGTCTTTACCCGGTTCTTCGCCGAGGCCGAAGGCCCTGTGCAGCACCCTTACGGCTAGTTCCATGTACTTCGAGTCCACTACGCAGGAGATCTTTATCTCGGACGTTGATATCATCTCTATGTTTATGCCCTCTTCTGCGAGGACCTCGAACATCTTGGAAGCGATTCCGGCGTGGCTCTTCATACCCGCGCCCACTATGGAGACCTTTGAAATGTCGCGGTCGCCCACTACATCGCGGGCGTCGATAACACTGGCCGTCTCTTTTGTGATGCGCATGGCCTCGTCAAAATCGTCTTCCGAGACCGTAAAGGTCAGGTCCGTGGAGGCGTCTCTTCCGATGTTCTGTACTATCATGTCCACGTTTATTCCGGCGTCTGTAAGGGGCTTGAAGATGCGGGCCGCTATGCCGGGCCTGTCGGGAACTCCCACGACAGATATCTTTGCCTCGTCTCTCTCGAACGAAATCCCAGAGACCACAACTTTTTCCATTTCCTCATCCTCCCTTGTAACGAGCGTGCCCTCAGTGTCTGTAAAGGAAGACCTGACGAGAAGGGGTATGGAGTACTTTCTGGCGAACTCCACGGAGCGTGTCTGGAGGACGCGTGCCCCGAGGCTTGCGAGTTCCAGCATCTCGTCATAGGAGATCCTCTTGAGTTTCCTTGCGTCATGGCATAGGCCCGGGTCTGTTGTAAATACCCCTTCCACGTCTGTGTATATCTCGCAGACACTTGCCTCGAGGGCCGCGGCAAGGGCAACGGCAGTTGTGTCCGAGCCGCCCCTTCCGAGGGTCGTCACCTCGCCCTCCTCGGTAACCCCCTGGAAACCGGGCACCACAACTACCAGGCCCTCGTCGAGTTTTTTCCTGATGGTCTCTGCCCTTATGTCCTTTATGCGCGCCGAGCCGTGGTCATCGTCTGTGAGAATAGGTATCTGGTGGGCAAGAAGGGAGACCGCTGGCGTACCCATAGCGCTGAGGGTCAGGGCGAGGAGGCCGGAGGTGACCTGCTCGCCGCTCGATACGACTACGTCGTACTCACGCCCCGGCGGGCCGGGGCTGGCCTCGCGGACGAGGTCTACAAGGCGGTTCGTCTCGCCAGCCATTGCGCTCACCACGACGACGATGCTCGCGCCCTCTTTCCTCGCAGCGGCAACGCGCCCGGCAACGCGCCTTATGCACTCCATGTCGGCAACAGAGGTGCCGCCGTATTTATGGACTATTATGGCCACGGACCCGGCTCCTATCTCCTGCGTCTTGCCAACTTGTGTACAGCCATACCATGGATATCTTCGGCGGCCTCGAAGACCAGTTCCGGCAGTGTGGGGTGTGCATGCACTGTCTCCACTATATCGCGCGTCTTCATGCCCGCACGAACGGCAAGGGCCACTTCTCCTATGAGGTCTGTTGCATGGGCGCCTACGATAGAGGCACCGAGGACCACGTCCGTGCCCTTGTCTGCGAGTATCTGCACAAAGCCCTCTGTCTCACCCATGCCAAGGGCCTTTCCGCTCGCAGCGTAGGGGAACCTGCCCACATTTACCTCCATACCCCTTTCCTTCGCCTCTCTTTCCTTGAGACCGACTCCCGCAATCTCCGGGTCTGTGAAGATGCCGTAGGGTATGGCCGAGTAATCCATGGTCTCGTCCTTTCCAAGGGCGTTCTCTACCGCCACTACCCCCTGGGCCGAGGCCACGTGGGCAAGGAGCATCTTGCCCGTAACATCGCCTATGGCATAGACACCCTTCAGCGTGGTCTCGAGCCTCTCGTCTACCTTTATCCTTCCACGCTCCACTTCCACCCCAGCCTCTTCGAGGCCGAGGCCCGTGGAGTTGAAGGCCCGCCCGATCGTGACGAGGACCTTCTCGGTTATGAAGGTTCTGCCGTCCTTGAGAGTTGTCTTTACCTGCTTTTCGTCCTTTACGGTAACGTCCTCCACTTCCACACCAGTGAGGACGCTTACGCCGACAGCCTTGAAGCCCTTTGCTATGACCCGCGAGACAGAACGGTCTTCAGTGGCAAGGAGCGAGTCGAGTAGTTCCACCATTATGCAGTCTGCGCCAAAGGCAGAGAATATGGCGGCGAACTCACACCCCATGACGCCTGCGCCTATTATCAAGATGCTCTCGGGCACCTCGGTAAGGTTCAGGGCCTCGGTAGATGTAATGACAGAGCGTCCGTCAATATTAAAGGCCGGAATAAGGGCAGGTTCAGAGCCTGTTGCCACGATGACGGACCCTGCGCCTATGGTCTCAATGGAGCCGTCAGGGGCCGTAACACGCACCTTGCCCTCTCCTTCAAGGGTTCCAGTACCCCTTATCACCTCTACGCCATTACCCTTCAGGAGCCCCTCGACGCCTCCCACGAGTTTGTTTACTACCTCGTCCTTACGCCGAACAGCGCGGGCCATGTCGAAGGAGACATTACCCACGTCCACGCCAAACTCGGTCGCCCCTTTTACGGCCTTTATCCTCTTGGCGGAATAATAGAGGGCCTTTGTGGGGATGCAGCCACGGTTCAGGCATGTCCCGCCAACGCGGTCGCGCTCCACGAGGGCCACCCTTGCGCCGAGTTGGGCACCTCTGATGGCGGCAACATACCCGCCGGGGCCGCCTCCTATTACAACAACATCGAACTCTCTCATACTTAAGACACTCTCCCTGCTGATTTTCCTTCTTTTTAATTGATGCCGGCAGTTAGGCTGCTTGCACATCCTGCCCCCCTGCCTCCCCTGGCCCCTTGCCGGTCCCCCTCCTGCCCTCCTTACCCCCCTGGCCCTATGCCCCTTTACTCCCCACCCTGCGCCTCTGGTCCTCGATGGATATTCTTCTTCCTGAACCATGGAGATGGTAAAAACGCACAACAAGAGTGCATCTGTCGAGAAGGGCTGAAAATTTGTCCGCCCATTCTATTACAGAGATGCCCCCTGAGTAAATATATTCTTCGAGGCCGGCCTCAAAAAAATCGTCTTCCGAACCAAGGCGGTAGAGGTCCATGTGGTACATGGCCATGCCGCCGGACTCGTAGATATTGAGGAGCGTATAGGAGGGGCTCTTTACATGGGCCTTTATGCCGAGCCCGGCAACGAGTCCGCGCACAAAGCATGTCTTTCCGGCACCAAGGTCTCCAACGAGGCCCAGGATATCGCCTGGCCCAAGGCTCTTTGCAAGGGAGGCGCCGAGGCGTTCGGTCTCCTCTGGCGACGCGGTCTCGTGTACCTCACATGGGGCAGGGCCTGGTGCGCCCCTGCCGGACTCACCAAGAGTTGTCATGCTCTGCTTCTGCTCCCATGGCGGCGCCAAATGCCCAGGCCGCGCCTGCGCCGGCGTCTTTTCTTGGCGAGGTCATTGAGGACAATTGGTATCATGGGAAGAAGGTCCGTAGCAAGGAGCCCCGCCTCACCGCCTCTGGTGCGGCTGAGATAGTCTGCCGCGAGGCCATGGACATAGACGCCTGTTATGGCCGAGTGCAGCGGGCCCATGCCCTGGCCCATGAGCCCGCCGATGATACCTGCAAGGACGTCACCTGTCCCTGCGCTTGCAAGGGAAGGCCCACCCGTGGTGTTGACGAATATCTCGCCAGAAGGAGCCGCTATGATTGTATTCGAACCCTTGAGGACCACCACCGCGCCTGTTCTCTCGGAGATCCTACGTGCCGAGCCAATGCGGTCGCATTGGATCTCCCCCGGGGTAAGGCCAAGGAGCCTTGCGGCTTCGCCGGGGTGGGGCGTGAGGACAATACCCCTTCCGAAGACATCCTTCATCAGGCCCATGTGCGAGGCAAGGTTGTTTAGGCCGTCGGCGTCGATGACCAGGGGCAGGATCGTCTTCTCCAGGACCCCCAGAAGGACCTCCTCCACCCCTGGTGAGATGCCGAGCCCCGGGCCGAGCACAATGGCGGACTTGCCGCTCAGGAGGTCCAGTACGCCGGGAAGCGCCTCACCCGAGATGGCGCCGTCCAGGTCCTCGAGGGGCCAGGTCATGACCTCCGGTGCCTTGAGTTCCATCATGGCCCTGAGCCCTCTTGGGAGCCCCATGGTCACGAGCCCGGCTCCAGCCCTCATGGCCCCAAGGGCCGCCATGGAGGGGGCCCCTGTCTTTCCGAGAGCCCCCCCTATCACGGCCACGTGGCCAAAGGTGCCCTTGTGGGCGTCACGTGGCCGCGGGCCTACGAGAGGCCGCACCGTCTCGTCGGTAATAAGATTATACCTCAGCGACTCGTCATTCAGTAAAGAAGCGGGCATGCCTATGTCTCCCACCTCTATCCTGCCTACGAAAGATGCTCCGGGGGGGAGGAAGAAGCCTGTCTTTGGCAGGGCCATGGTAACGGTTATGTCGGCTCTGACAACAGGGCCCTCGGCATGACCAGTGGTTGCATCGAGGCCAGATGGAACGTCCACAGCGACGACAGTACCATAGAGACCGTTGATATACTCTATGACCTCGGCATAGAGCCCCCTCGCACCGCCGGTTATGCCCGTGCCAAGGAGGGCGTCCACCACTACTGTTGCGTGCTGGAGCGCAGAAGAGTTCTTCTCAAGGTCTCGCGCACTGCCTATGAGGGCAAGATTCCCCCCCATCTTCTGCCATGTACGTACGTTCACGCGGGAGTCGCCCCTGTAGGCCCCTGGGGGCGCGAGGGCGAGGATGCTTACGTCCACGCCTGCGTTCAGAAGGTGGCGTGCGCAGACAAAGCCGTCTCCGCCGTTATTCCCCTTTCCGCAGAGTATGGCCACCCTGGCTGGCTGTGCCTTCTTTCTCCGGACCTCCCGGAGGACGACCTGTGCCACAGCCCTGCCTGCGTTCTCCATGAGTTGGAGACCCTTCATGGCGAACTCGCTCACTGCCCTCTCGTCGAGGGTCCTCATGGTCTCTGCGTCAACTATCTTCATCACTGGCCTCTCTCTCTGTTCTTCTCTCGATAATTACGGCCGCCATGGCGATCTGAGCGGTATGGGTGATGGTGAGGCTGATGAGAGAGTCTGTCTCCACGTACATTCCCCTGCCTCCAGGTTCTGTGCCGCTTGTGTACCTAGCCGGTCTGATACCTGGCCGTCCCTTATCGTCGCGGGTCACCTCCACGGCCCTGTAGGCGAGGCCCATACCGGCGGCCTTCAAAAAGGCGGCCTTTGCGGCAAAACGGGCCGCAAGATGCGGGCCGGGCCTTCTCTTTGAGAGGCAGTAGAAGAGTTCTTTCTCTGTGAAGAGCCTCGTAAGGAGGGCGCGGCCCCAGCGCTCTACTGCCCTCTCGAAACGCTCTACCTCCACCACCTCAAGACCAAGGCCGGTTATCATGGCAAACCTTCTTCTTGCATATGCTCCAAGGCCCCTCATAGCCGGCTCCATTGCCAGGCCCTTGCCTGCCTTGCAGGTACCGAGTCTGGCGGGCCCTCTGGAGGGGGCTTCTTCTCACTCTGGCTCGGAGTCGGCTATGAGGTCCTTCATCTCCCTCACGGCGTCTTCAATACCCGTGAAAATGCTCCTTGCGATGATACTGAATCCAATGGCGAACTCGTCTATCCCGCCAAGGGCGGCAACAGCCTGTATGTTGCGGTAATCGAGGCCATGGCCGGCGTGGGTCTTGAGGCCGAGTTTCCTGGATAGGACTATGGCATCACCTATGCGTCTCAGTTCCTTCTCCTTCGAAGGCCCGTGGCCTGCATTGGCATAGGTACCGGTGTGGAGTTCCACCCCTGTGGCGCCAATCCTGTGGCTCCGCTTGATGCTCTCAGGGTCAGGGTCTATGAAGAGGTTCACAGGTATGCCGCCATCCTGCAGGGTGGCAACAAAGTCCTTGAGCCCGCTACCGTTGTTACTGAGGTCCAGACCGCCCTCGGTCGTGAGTTCCCGTCTTTTTTCCGGCACGAGGGTAACCATGTGGGGCCTTGTCTCCAGGGCTATCTGGAGCATTTCTTCTGTGGCGGCCATCTCCAGGTTAAGAGCGGTCTTTACGGTCTTTCGCATTATGGCGAGGTCGCGGTCCTGGATATGGCGCCTGTCTTCACGAAGGTGCATTGTAATGCCGTCGGCACCGGCGAGTTCCGCCATGAGGGCCGCTGTAACGGGGTCGGGCTCTGTATCGAGGCGGGCCTGCCGCACTGTTGCCACGTGGTCGACGTTTACCGATAGTCTTGCCATCATGCCGCCCCCAGTTCTCTTGTAAGTATCTCTGCAAGGCTCTCTGCCATCTCGTTTATCTCTGTCTCGTCTTCTCCCTCTATGGTAATCCTCGCCAGGGGCTCTGTACCCGAGTACCGTATGAAGGCACGGCCCCTTCCTCCCAGTTTTTCTCCTATGGAGTACAGGGCCGACCTTAGCCCAGGGACATGGTCGAGGTCTTTCTTCTCGCGCACCCTCACGTTGAGGAGCACCTGCGGAAGGCTCGTCATGCAACTTGCGAGGTCGGAGAGCGGTCTGCCTTCCTTTACCATTTCCTTTACCACCTGGAGCGCCGTGATGATGCCGTCTCCGGTGGTGGTATGGTCGAGAAAGATTATATGTCCGGACTGCTCGCCTCCGAGGTTGTACCCCCCCCGGACCATCTCCTCCACCACGTACCTGTCTCCCACATCGGTCCTCACGACCCTGCCCCCCTCTGAAGAAAGCGCGGCGTCGAGTCCGGAGTTGCTCATTATGGTGGCAACGAGAGTATTGTTCCTGAGGCACCCCTCTCTCAGTTTCGAGAGGGCGAGCATGGCCATGATATGGTCACCGTCTACGACCTCTCCCCTCTCGTCCACCATGATGCACCTGTCGCCATCTCCGTCAAGGGCTATGCCTATATGGGCTCCGGAATCGCGTACCACGCGGGCCACGTTCTCGGTACACATGGAGCCGCAACCATCATTGATGTTCTCTCCATTGGGCTCCACACCCACGGGAATGATATCTGCGCCGAGTTCGGAAAAGATCGTTGGCGCAACCTTGTATGTTGCGCCATTGGCGCAGTCCACGGCTATCTTCAGGCCGTCGAGGGTGAGATCCTCGGGAAAGGTATTCTTGGCAAAGACGATGTACCTCCCTATGGCGTCACTCACCCTGTATGCCTTTCCCAGGGCCTTTGCCGTTGGCCTGTGGCTCGGGTCGTGGTTATCGAGGATGAAACTCTCTATCTCCAGTTCCACCCTGTCCGGGAGTTTGAAACCCTTTCTCGAGAAGAACTTTATACCATTGTCCTGGTATGGGTTGTGCGAGGCCGAGATGACCACACCTGCGTCGGCGCGCATGCTGGTGGTGATAAAGGCTATGCCAGGCGTAGGCAGCGGCCCTACTATTAGGGCGTCCACACCCATGGAGCAGATGCCCGCCACCATGGCGCTCTCGAGCATATAGCCCGATAGGCGCGTATCCTTTCCCACGACTATCTTGTGGCGCCTCTCACCGCCCTTGAAGACATAGGCTATGGCCCGGCCCAGTTGTAGGGCCATCTCCGCGGTCATGGGCTCGATATTGGCCACACCACGTACGCCGTCAGTACCAAAGAGTCTTTTTTTCATGAACCTCCTGCCTATCTCGTCCTTATTTTTTTTACTGCCATCAACGCTTTTTCCCCGTCGCCTTCCTGTGCAGAGTCTTTTTCCGCGCAGTGGGCTTCTTCGTCACTTTCTCTATCGTGACAAAGACCTTTACCACCTCAGGGCTCACGGATCTCACATCTCTCTGTCCAAGATCCACCTTGACCTTGAAGGTCTGTGATTCACTAAGGCCTGTAATGTCAATGAACTCGGTATTGAAACGCCTTATGGGCAGGATGTGTTTCTTGAGCCCAGCGGCCTCTACTATCTTGGGGCTTACCGTGACCTCTCCCACCCTGAACCCCTTTGCCGGCCTTCCCTTGAGCCTCGGCCTTACTGCCACGGCCTTTCGCATGAGACGTTCGAGACGAAACTGTACATATCGAGGCTTTACACCAGTTACTGTTACGCCCGTTGGCACCGCGATGTTATCGAGTTCGATGCGGTACTTGTTCAGACCTTCCTTTGCGCTGGAGAGGTCGAGTCCAACGGTTATCTTCGAGGGTGTGAGGTTGTTTATAACGAGTTTGGGACCCCGCACCCTCACGGCTATCTCCCCGGTGGGCGCCGTTGTCATGACCATGTCCTCGGGTATGCCCGAGAAGCCCAGAGGGACGAAGAAACCCACCTCCACGGAACTCTGCCCTGCCACGAAGAACCAGAGCCCAGTGGCAAGAAAGAGGGAGAGGAGTTTCAGGCCCAGGTTATGTGTAAGCCAGCCTCTCATGCCCTCGTCTTCCGGGGTAGAATGAAGTTGAGCCTCGACTTGAGCCCAGGCTCGGTGGAGGGTAACATTTCTGTAAGAAGTCTCATGAGTTGCTCGGACTTGAGCCTCATGCGAAGTTTCGCATCCACGGCCACTGCTATCTCGCCCGTCTGCTCCGAGACCACGACGGCAAGGGCGTCCGTCTCCTCGGCTATGCCGAGGGCCGCCCTGTGGCGGGTCCCTACGGAGCGCGTTATCTCGCTCTTGCTGAGGGGGAGTATGCATCCGGCCTTGAAGATCCTCGACCCGCGAATGATGACAGCCCCGTCATGGGTGGGAGCGCTGGTATTGAATATGGCCAGGAGGAGTTCTTTCTTGACAGTGGAGTCTATTTCCACTCCGCCGCCCACCACCTCTGAGAGCCCGACAGAGCGCTCGAAGACAATAAGGCATCCAGTGCGCTTTCCTGACATGGCTATTACTGCGTCCACCACCTCGTCAATTACAGTCCCTGCGGTCTTCTTGAGGTCCCGCGATATGAAAGGGCGGCCCATCTGCGTAAGGGCCCGGCGTATATCCTGCTGGAAGACGACTATGATGAAGATGATGATGGAGCCGAGAAAATTGCTTAGTATCCAGTGGAGGGTCACGAGTTCGGCCCTGAGCGAGACGAAATAGGCTATGATGACGACGCCGAGGCCCCAGAGCATCCTCTCGGCACGGGTCCGGCGCACAATGAGTATGAGCCAGTATATGAAGACCGCGACGATGAGGATATCCAGTATGGAGACGACGTTCTTGAGATTTACGAAGGAATAAAACATCTGTAAGACTCGCTCTATGGCCTTTATTGGATACTCAAGCGGCAGGGACGTACATTCGCTCCCTCTCTGCCACCATGGCCGGGTAAGGCAAGGGGAGAGAAGATCCCTTCTCAGGTCCCTGCGTGTAGGCCCCCCAGGAGCGCCTCGGCCATCAATACGGCACTTCTCGTCTCCTTCACATCATGAACCCTCAGTATACGCGCACCCTTCAGGACAGCGAAGGTGGCCGCGGCTATGGAGCCGCCGAGGCGGTCGGCAATGGGGTCGCCTGTCACGGCACCGATGAAACTCTTTCTCGATGCACCGACAAGGACGGGGCAACCGATGGAGACGAAGGCCCCGAGGTGGCGGAGGAGTTCCATATTTCCCTCGGCAGACTTGCCAAAACCAATACCCGGGTCCACGATGATGCGCTCTTTCCTTACACCACAACTCATGGCATGGTCCATGCGCCTCTCGAGATATGCCCTCACCTCGGCCACGATATCGGTGTATACTGTATCGGCCTGCATGGTGCGTGGCGTACCCCTCATGTGCATGAGCACGCAGTAGGCGTCGTAACGGGCGCAGGTAGAGGCCATCTCTCTGTCCATCGAGAAGGCGCTTATGTCGTTTATGATACGCGCCCCTGCCTCCAAGGCCATTCTTGCCACAGCGGCCTTTGTGGTGTCCACGGAGACTGTAAGGCCCTCTCGAACGAGGGCCTCCACAACGGGTATGACGCGGCGCGTCTCCTCGTCGAGGCTCACAGGGTCTGCCCCTGGCCGCGAACTCTCACCGCCCACGTCTATCCAGTGGGCGCCCTCTTCCGCCATCTCGAGGGCCCTACTCAGGGCGTCCCCTGGCAGCCTGTACCTGCCGCCGTCATAGAACGAATCGGGTGTGAGGTTGAGGATGCCCATGATGATAGTGGCGGTGCGGCCGGAAGGGCCGGAAGGGCAGAGCGGACCGAGTATGTCGTCCATATCTCCTTACCTCATATCCGCTTGAGTAAAGGTCTGTCTTTCTGGGCAGTCACTGCTCAACAGTAGATGAAGGTACTGAGACATAAACCTTGGATCAATTCATCAGCGATTTTTGCGAAGACACCTCGCCGGCATGAAGAAAGGTCTGATTTCTTCAGACATTACCAAAAAGGTTCTCTGGAGGTTCTTGGGACACCTTGTCTGAAAGGCCTCCTTGCGCCAAATGCCTGGGCCGAGCCTGTCTTGGCCGGAGCGCATGCCCGGTACACTCTTGCAAGCGCCGTCATCCAGCCACCATATGCTCCTCTGGTCTCCTGGAAGAAAGGGGCATCCCTGGGGATATGGGGTGTATGAGCCCCTGCATTGACGGCCTTCGCAAGTTCTCGGGGCCGTGTTAGGGGCCTATAATATGCTCCGGTCATGGACAAGGCTTATGGCAAGACTTACCCACTTTGCTGATGCCCTCCTGCCAGGTTTACCTAACCGAGTGCCCCCTTCCCCCTTGCCCTTCCCCCTTGCCCCCTTGCCGAGCCACCCTCTCAAGCCACCTTTGCTACCCCCCCTTGGTGCCCCCCCAAGGCCGCCTTACTCCTCCACCGGATCTCGGCGTTCAGAGGTGTGGCAGCGTTCCAGGAAGACAACTACCATGCGCGCCCATCACTCTACAGCAAAGCCAAGCCTTCCGGGGGCGTCTCCGCGCTCCTTTTCCTTCTTTTCCCTGCCCCTGTCCTTGATCTCTTTTTTCTCCTCAAGACCGCCAGAAGGTTCTTCTCCTCCTGCTTTGGGGCTTTCAAGGCTCACCTTTCCGAAGACGATCTCCTCGAGTTCAACCTTGTCGAGGGTCTCTCGTTCAAGAAGGGCCTCGGCAAGTCTCTGGAGGGCCTCGGCGTTGGTGGAGAGTATCTCCTTGGCCCGCTCGTAGTTCTCGCTTACGATCTTGCGGACTTCTTCGTCTATGACCTCGGCTGTTTCTTCGCTGAAGTCGCGAGACTGGGAGATCTCCTTTCCGAGGAAGATATGTTCTTCTTTCTTTCCGAGCGTAAGGGGGCCGAGTCTCTCGCTCATTCCCCACTCGCAGACCATCTTGCGCGCTATCTCGGTGGCTCGTTCGATGTCATTGCCGGCGCCTGTCGTCTGGTGATTGAGGACCAGTTCCTCTGCGGCGCGGCCTCCCATGAGCACTGCGATCTTGTTGACGAGGTACTCCCTGCTGTAGGTATGCCTCTCGTCTATGGGGAGTTGCTGTGTAAGGCCAAGGGCCATGCCCCGCGGTATTATGGAGACCTTGTGTATGGGATCTGTGCCGGGTATGAGCATGGCAACGAGTGTATGCCCTGCCTCGTGGAAGGCTGTGTCCTTTTTTTCCTCATCGCTTATGATCATGGACCGGCGCTCGCTTCCCATGAGGAGTTTGTCCTTTGCGTCGTCGAACTCGGCCATCTCGAGTACGTCCTTACCGCGCCGGGCCGCAAGGAGGGCCGCCTCGTTGACGAGGTTGGAGAGGTCTGCCCCTGAGAACCCCGGTGTGCCCCGGGCGATGATATCGAGGTCGACATCGTCGGCAAGGGGTGTCTTCACGGCATGAACCTTTAGGATCTGCTCCCTTCCCTTGAGGTCTGGTTTTGGTACGAGGACGTTGCGGTCGAACCTACCTGGGCGAAGGAGCGCAGGGTCGAGCACATCGGGGCGATTCGTTGCGGCGATGATGATGACCCCGTCGTTGCTCTCGAAGCCATCCATCTCCACGAGTAGTTGGTTGAGGGTCTGCTCGCGCTCGTCGTGGCCGCCTCCGAGGCCTGCTCCGCGGTGTCTTCCAACGGCGTCTATCTCGTCGATGAAGATGATGCAGGGGGCGTTCTTCTTGCCCTGCACAAAGAGGTCGCGCACGCGCGAGGCACCAACACCGACGAACATCTCCACAAAGTCGCTGCCCGATATGGAGAAGAAGGGTACGCCAGCCTCTCCGGCTATGGCCCTTGCAAGAAGGGTCTTTCCCGTTCCAGGGGCACCTACGAGGAGCACTCCCTTTGGTATGCGTCCGCCGAGGCGTGTAAACTTCTTCGGGTCTCGGAGAAAGTCTATTATCTCCTCTACCTCCTGCTTTGCCTCCTCTATGCCTGCTACGTCCTTGAAGGTGACCTTGTGCTGGTCCTCCATGAGGAGCTTTGCCCGCGACTTTCCAAAACTCATGGCCTTTCCGCCTCCGGACTGCATCTGGCGCATGAAGAAGATCCAGACGCCGATGAGGAGGACCATGGGGAACCAGGATACGAAGATGGTGCCCCAGGAGGGCGTGTCCACCACGGGCTCGGCAGTGATGCGGACGTTCTTCTGCCTGAGCAGTGGGACGAGTTCAGGGTATGTGGGGGCATAGGTCTTGAAGGTCTTGCCGTCGATTAGTCTGCCCTTTATGTCATTACCCTGTATGGTGACCTCGACGACACGGCTCGTCTCCACGTTCTTGATGAAGTCACTGAAACTTATGGAGTTCGGTGCTTCGTGCTTGTAATTTATGAAGTTGAAGACCAGCACCACCGTGGCTATGATGATGAGCCAGAGTGCTATGTTCTTGTACAGGCGATTCATGGTATTTCCTTTCTTCAAGAAGAGAAGCCAATGCCCTGGGCGCAGTTGGCTAATGTAATATTTAAGTATTTCATATATTGGACTTTTTTACAACAAAAAATTGGGCGTCCCTGGTCTTGGCCTCTACGGACGGGCACGTGGCGTCCAGGGGGCCAGGCGGCACTCACTGGCGCAGGGCAGACTATCGCAAGAGATCTCCAAGGGAGGGATGGCCTGAACCAGTACAGAGTCAGAAGTTCCTGTCAATGAAGGCGGCCCTGGCGATGGCCGCGCTGAAGAGGAAGATTGCCGCAGTGAAGAACATCCAGAGAAGTAGTATCATAATTGTGCCAAGGGAGCCGTAGAGCACGTTGTATGTTGGAAAATAGCGAAGATACATGGCAAAACCCTGTTTTGCAAGTTCCCATAGGAAGGAAAAGATGAGGCCTCCGAAGAAGGCGTAGCGGATATTGAGGTCTGGGCCGGAGAATATCCTGAAGACAATGGTCACGGCGGTCACGACGAGGGCAAAGGGAAAGACGTACTTGAGGGCAATGGCCCGGAGGGCATATCCAGATAGGCCCAGGCCGGGTAAGCCCGTTGCCGCGCTCTCGAGGATTCCGATGCCCGCGGTAACGATAATGGAGACAAAGACTGCGAAGACGGCAAGGAGGATGACAAAACCATTGGTAACCCTCTTTCGGAAGAACCCGAGTTTGCCGCTGAGTTCGAAGATGGCCGAGAGTGCGTCGGCGATGGCATTGAGTACGAGTTCAGAGGAGAGGACGAGGGCCAGTATGCTGAACCACCTGAATGTCCTGCCGTGCTCAACGATGCCGCGTAGGTCTGTTATAACGTCTGTGCTGAGGTAGGGGATGCTTATGCGGGCCGTCTTTATGACCGCATCGAGGGTCTCTGTGCGTGAGCCAATGAGAAGACCCAGTGCAAGGGTGATGAGAAACATCATTGGGATGAGAGAAAAAAAGGCGTAGAAGGATATGGCCGCGGCCCTCTGGATGCAACTCTTTTCCGTGAATATGCCTATGGCGTCGCGAATGACTATGAAGACCTTTCTGTAGGCCACTCCTAATGCCTCCTCCTGAACAGGATCCTCATGGGCGAGTGTTCGAGGCCGAGGCCGGAGCGAAGTGCCTTCTTGAGGTACCTCACGTAGGAATCGTCGATTCCCTCGGGCCTGTTTGCAAAGACGAGAAAAGAGGGTGGGGAGACGCTGAACTGTGTTGCGTAGTAGAGTTTTACGGGTCTGCCGCGGTATAGGGGAGGCCTGTGGCCATGGACGGCCTCTCTGAGCACTGCGTTTAGCCTCGGGGTCTTGATCTTCTGCGCCCCCTCCTCCACCACCTTGTCCACGAGCGGTAGTATCTTATGTACGCGCTGACCGGTAAGGGCCGAGACGAACACAACGGGCGCATAGGAGATGAAGGCGAGTTTCTCTCGCAGTAGGTCCTCTACGCGGAGCGTGGTCTTGCTGTCCTTTTCCACGATATCCCACTTGTTGACCACTATGATGCAGGGCTTCTTCTTCTCTTCCACGATCGAGGCGATGCGCTCGTCCTGGCTCCTGAGGCCGTCCTTGCCATCAAGGACAAGGAGAACAACGTCGGCCCTTTCCATGCTCTTTATGGCCTCTACTACGCAGTAGGACTCTACGGTGAGGCTGATACGCGTCTTTCTCCGAATACCCGCGGTGTCTATGAATACATACTCGCGCCCTCTAATGGTAACTTGCGTGTCTATTGCATCGCGGGTGGTACCGGCCATGTCGCTCACGATGGAACGGGGCCTGCCAGTGAGTTTGTTCAGAAGGGATGACTTTCCCACATTTGGCCTTCCCACTATTGCCACGGCGGTCCTTGTGGCAGCCTCGTCCTGGGACCCGGGGCCAGGCACTTGGGGGAGCGCATCATGAACCGCGTCCATGAGTTCTGCGATGTTGAGTCCGTGCTCGGCGCTCACGCCCATGAGGGGCTCTGCGCCGAGGGTGTAAAAGTCCGCGAGCAGGGCCTCTCTTGATGGCGAGTCTATCTTGTTTACTACATATACGACGGGCTTACCCGACCTTCGAAGGAGTTCGGCTATCTCTCGGTCGCCGTGACAGAGCCCCTTGGCACCGTCCATGAGAAATACGATTACATCTGCCTCTTCAATGGCAAGGCGGGCTTGCGTGCGTACATCGTTCATTATGCCTTCGGGTTCCACCTCGAAGCCGCCCGTATCGATAAGGGTGAAGCGGCGTCCCCGGTCTTCCACGTCAGCGTAGTTGAGGTCACGCGTTACGCCTGCAAGATCTGCGGTGATGGCCCTCTTCCTGCCGAGCATGCGGTTGAAGAGCGTGGACTTACCCACATTGGCCCTGCCAACAATGGCCACCATGGGCAGGGTGGTCATCCTCTTGTCTTCATTCATAAGTCCTTTCCTGACGGGGCTGCGCTTCGCTTCGCCATCCTGCAAGCCCAGCGGCCCGAAGGGCCGCTGGCACTGGTTTTCTTTGCTCCACTTTCTTTTTCCCTAAAAGAAAGTGGAAAATTTTCAATATGCGGGCGAAGCCCGCTTCTTTCTCTTTTGTTTCTTCTTTCCAGCGGGCGAAGCCCGCCCCATACCCTCTTTTTGTCTTTTCCTCTCTGGCGGGCTTCGCCCGCCCATACACTCCTCTTCTCTTATCTCTTCCTGTCCTGCGGGCGAAGCCCGCCCACCAGACTTCTTCTTTATTCTACTCTAATACCCGAACTCCCTGAGGCTCCGTTCATTAGTCGTCCAGTCTTTTTTCACCCTTACGAAGAGTTCGAGGTAGACCTTTGTTCCGAGAAATCTCTCGATTTCCCTTCTCGCCAGTGTCCCGATCTTCTTGAGCATGGCCCCTTTTTTACCGATTATTATCCCCTTCTGCGAGTCCCGCTCAATGTTTATGACCGCCCTTATGGCTACGAGTTTTGACCCCTCCCTGAATTCTTCCACCACCACGGCCGTGGAGTAGGGGATTTCCTGGCGCGTAAGGCGAAAGACCTTCTCGCGGACCATCTCTGCTACCATGAACCTTTCTGGCTGGTCTGTGACCATGTCCTCGGGGAAGAAGGGCGGCCCCTCAGGGAGTACCCCCAAGATGGACTTTATCAGTGTCTCTATGCCCCGGCCTCTCAAGGCAGAGATCGGGATGACCTCTAAGAAGTCATAGAGGGGTCTGAATGCGTCCATTACTGGAAGGAGGGCCTTGGGTTTTATGGTGTCTATCTTGTTTATGCAGAGGATGACCGGTGCTCGCGTTTTCCTGAGGGCCTTAATTATGGCAAGGTCGCCCTCTCCTGGAGGCGCGGGCTCCACGAGAAAGACAAGGGCGTCCACGTCTTTTATGGAGTTCATGGCCTCGCGGAGCATATAGGAGGATAGGGCCCCGCGGCCCCTGTGTATGCCTGGTGTGTCGAGAAAGACTATCTGGCCGCCAGGCGCGTTCTTCACGCCCTTTATGACGTTACGCGTGGTCTGGGGCCTCTTTGAGACGATGGAGACCTTCTCGCCGAGGATGGAGTTGAGAAGGGTTGATTTGCCTGTATTTGGCCTCCCTATGAGGGAGACGAACCCGGACTTGAAGGGCATTATTTTTCTCTTGCATCAAGGGTTTTTGTTAGAGGATACCACCAGGGGGCCCTGGTGTCAAAGGCCCAGTCCCAGGGGCCCGGGGCCAGAGCCTCGCTATGGTGAGGGAGGTGGCAAGAAAGACTATGGGCAGATAGGTTAGGGTATTTCTATGGATGCCGGTCTGCTCGGTGACTGCGGCCACCTCGAGCGTAAGGTATACGAAGGTGAACATGGAGATTACGAGCAGAATGACCATGTAGATGTACTTGAGTTCTGTCCGTAGGATGGTCTTCCTGCCAAGTACGCCAAGGAAAAGGAAGAGGGGAAATATGAGGTTGTAGTTTGCCGTGAAAAAAATGACATAGAGTCCCTTTCCTATTATCTCCCAGTGGATACCCCGCGCGGCCTTGGTATAGAAGGGGTCGCTGAGCCAGTCGAGCCTGGATGTTGCGCCGCTATGGCCAAAGCCAATTCCATAGTGCATCTTGAAGAGGAGCCAGGGCCCGAGTAGGAGGACGAGGGGCAGGACAAAGGCCGTGAGGGGCAAGAGGACCTGGGCCCCGGGGACTTTCTTTTTTCTTGATAATAGAAAGACGAGCAGGGCCATACCCCCTGAGAGGGGAAAGAAGAGCCCCTCGTTCTTTACAAACCCGGCCATAGCACCAAGAATGCCGGCGAGGATCAGGGCATGCAAGTTTTCTTCACTTATGAACCTCCAGAGCATGACTACGAAGCAGAGGGCAAAGAATGCGAGGGGCAGATCTGCGTAGGCGTCCTGGCCATGTGCAGTAAAGATGGGTACAGTTGCCATGAAGAATACGGTGGCCATGGCAAGAAGGGGCCCGGCCTCGCGCCTTACGGTACAGTAGAGCACTCCGAGGACTCCCGTAAAGTAGAGCGCCGCAGGGGCCTTGACATAGACCTCGTGAAATCGGCCAAGGGCTATTGCTATCCATGTCTGGAAGAGGGGCAGGTGTAGGGGGTGCCCCATGAAGAACCTGTAGCCCCGGCCAAAGAAGTGCTCATTCGAGGGGTCGAGTACAAGGCCGGCGTTATAGTAGAAGAACTTTGCCGAGACCGCCCAGTTCAGGTAACTGTCCACCGTGAAGATGGGGCGGGTAAGGCACTCGTAATAGACAAAGGCGGTCTTCAGGGCCACCCAGAGCCCCATGGCGATGAAGAGATAGAGCCCTGGCCCCTTGAGCCCCGGCCAATAGCGTCCGGCCCGGGCCTTGGAGGCCCGCACTGCCCTCCACTGCAAGAGAGCGAAGAGGAGGGTAAGGAAGACAAGGGGCAGGCCTACTGTGAGACGGTTGAAGGGTATGCCCGGCAGGCCTATAAAGAACATCCAGTATGAGAGGAGGCCTGGGCCAGCAGCCATACCAAGAAAAAATGCCTCTGCCCAGCCTCTACTCCCTGCATCTCCAAGGAGCCAGCGTACAAGAAAGAGGCCTCCAGCAAGGGGAAGCGCCAGAGAGATTATGAGGAGGAGGATATCCATTACCTATCAATAGACCTCGTAAAGGGCCGCATTGGTTGCAAAGCGCGCAAAGAGCCTCGCCCTCGGCGCTATGAGTCTGCCCTTACTGTCCCGAAGGGCACTGGTTGCAGGGTCTGTATAGAGGACCTCGCCATAAGACCAGAGATAGCGCGCGCTTGCAGAGTGTTCCAGTGGGAGCATGTAGTACCTCGCGATGGCGGCAAGGGGGGTGTCATAGCCCAGTGTGGCCGGGCGGACGGCCTGGCCCGGAGGCACGCTCTCTTTGACAAAGGATATGAAATCCAAGAAACTGTCGAAGTTGTGATTGTAGACGATCCTGAGCCGCTCATCCACACCCACGGGGGTGAGTGTCTTGAGATCGTCACGCCAGATTACGAGCCAGTTGTAATCCATCCTGAGGGCAAAGAGAATGCCTGCAGAGGCAATTACGACGACAACGGCCTTCGTGACGTCCTTACGCCATTCAGAGCCGCCCCTTGTGCGCCAGATGATGAGTATGGCGGTGAAGAGAACGGCCATGAGGATGTAGAGGATGGAGAGAAAGCCCAGGGGCCCTGCCGATGGCGTGGTGACAAAGCCCACAGTGGCACCAGTAATGAAGTCTGGCCTCCAGAACTCCTCCCAGAGGAGAGAGGCCACCTCTGCGGTAGTGGGTTCATAGAGCCTTATGCTCTGAAGGCGCAGGACTACATTCTCTGTACTATAAAATTCCAGCACAAAGTCCTGTACCTGGACACCCCTGCCCCCAACCTTTCCGAGATAGAAGTCGAGGCGCGCCCTCCCGTCACTTCCATCGAGTATCTTGGCCCTCAGGGTCTTCATTCCCACCCAGCCATTGGAGGCCTTGACGCGGAGATTGCAGACAATGCTCTTCGGGGCCCAGAACTCTACCTCCATGGCAAGGCGGCGTGCCGGGAACGTGAAACCAGAAGGCGGGGCGATTCTCACGTAGTTACTACCCCTCAGCGCGAGGCCGTCTCTTGTGAGCCTGGCCCGGCTTACGTGATCGAAACGCCAATTACGTACCCCTGCGGGATCGTTGAAGAGAAAGGTCCTCGAGGGTCTGCCGCCAGCCATGGCAGGCGGCGAAAGAAGGACGAGGCATGCCGTTAGGGCAAGCATGAGCGCAGAAAAGGCGGCAGATGCGGACAGAGACTCGAGAAGGTCTTTTCCTTTGGAAAGGTTCATGGGAAAGGTAATGGGCCGAGGGCGGTAAACACAGGAGACCTCGATGTGGAGACCCCCGGAAGGCCCAGATACAGCAGAGTGTCCCCACAATTATGAGCCAGCCTCAGCCGGCGTTAGCGGGCCAGGGGCCCGGCTCCGTGCAAATACTCGTACTGCGCTGGGCAGCAGGGCCGAAGAAGTGGCAGGCCCTGTGATGCCGCGCAATAAAGAGGGCGCCTTGCGCCTGCAGGGCCGAAAGACCACTTGACGCCATGCGATGCAACAGCCGGGGAGGGTCTCTCCCAACCTGCGCGTGTAGACATGGGGGCCCTGCCAGAGGCCTCCTACGCCCGGAGTCAACGGCCTGTACCGAGGCGATAAGGACTGGGGCGAGACTCACCGGCAGAGGGTTCACTCCCATTTCCCCGCACTCCTGGCACAGGTTTATCAGGATGCTTCTTGCCCTGAAGGGCTATTTTAAGGCATGAAAGACCGTTCTGTCAACCAGAAGACCTGCAGGAAGGATGGTCTTGTTGGCAAAGGCTCTCTGCTGGGAAGATGATAGACGCTGATGGACCTGGGCGGGGTTATTTGCTCATGGACTCGAAGAATTCCTTGTTGCTTGCCGTGTTCCTTATCTTGTTCAGGAGGAACTCCATGCTGTCGATGGGGTTGAGGGGCTGGAGGACCTTTCTGAGTA
>CAYOVP010000024.1:0-28990 GCA_964407495.1 uncultured Thermodesulfobacteriota bacterium | reverse complement strand
AGAGTATCATTCGCGAGGTAAGATCGTCTTCTGCTATGAGTACCTTCATATCAATCCTTTCCCTTCGCCCTTCACCTTTCGTACAACTGGTAACGATCCGAAAGCCTTGCCGCCCTCATTGCGACTCAACCACCCTCGAGTTCAGGGGCCACGAAACTCCTGAACTCGTCCATGGATTTTACCAGTTTGTCGAGGTACTTGCCCGCTCTCTCTATCTCTCCATCCTTTCCTGCCATCTCTATCTCGAGGGCAAGGGCCTGCACCTGCAATGCACCCACATTGGCAGAGGCCCCTTTTATGGTATGGGCCGTCTTCCGTACCTCTGCGGCGTCCGCCTTTTCTATGGCTGCCTTGAGCGAGGCGAGTTGACGAGGAAGGTCCTGGAGATAGCCCCTGAGTATATCCCTGGCGAGTTCCTCGTCGCCCATGAGGCGGTCGACAAAGGCCTTCCTGTCGAAGACGCTCTTGCCAGAGGGCGCTGGTACGACCTTTTTCCTTGCCGCCTCGGGCTCCTCCTCGCCCTTTATGAATTTTCTTATGACAGCGTCCAGTTCCTTTGGGTCCACTGGCTTGGCGATATAATCATCCATTCCTGCCTCCAGGCATATCTCCCTGTCGCCCTTCAGGGCATTGGCCGTCATGGCAATGACCGGTATCTTGTGGTCCAGGACCTTTGAGGCAGGGTCGCGTATGGCACGCGTGGCAGTGTATCCGTCCATCTCTGGCATCTGGCAGTCCATGAGAACAAGGTCATAGGGCACTGTCTCAAGGGCCTTCAATACCTCGATGCCATTTCCTACGGTATCGGCCCTGTAGCCGAGTTTCTCGAGGATCTTGAGCGCAACCTTCTGGTTTACGTGGTTGTCATCGGCAACAAGTATCCTTACCCTGCGTTTCTTTATCTCCTTTATGGTGTAATTGGTAACGATCCTGCGCTCCCTTCCCCTCTCTTCGGCGGCGCCCAGCACGGTCACGAGGCAGTCATAGAGCCTGGACTGCTTGACAGGCTTGGTGAGATAGGCAGAGAAGCCTATCTGCTCCATCTCCTTGGCATCGCCCTTCTGCCCGATGGAGGTCATCATAACGAGTATGGTATCTCTTATGGCCTTGTCTGCCTTTATCCTCCTGCCGAGCATGTCGCCGTCCATCTCCGGCATCTGCATGTCTATAATGGCTATTTCATAGGGCCTGCCCTCTTCTGCCGCATTGCGGAGCATCTCGATGGCCCTTGGGCCATCCGGTGCCTCGTCCACGGGACAGGACCAGGACTCAAGTATGACCCTGAGCAGTCGCCTGTTTGTCTCGTTGTCATCCACGATGAGGAAGCGCCTGCCCTTTACCTCTCCCATCGGCAGTTCCTCCCTGAGGCTCTCAGGAGGTTGCTTCTCGAAGTCCGCTGTAAACCAGAAGGTGGAGCCCTTGCCCTCCTCGCTCCAGGCCCCTATTTCTCCTCCCATCAGGTGCGCGAGTTGCTTCGAGATGGCCAGTCCAAGGCCGGTTCCCCCGTATTTCCGCGTCGTCGAGGCATCGGCCTGGGTAAATGGCTCGAAGAGTTTGTCTATCTTGTCTTGTGGTATGCCGGTACCCGTATCCCTCACCTCGAAACGGACATGTACGTTCTTGGTATACTCCCTCTCCAGGGTCACGTTTATCACCACCTCGCCCTCGGATGTGAACTTTATGGCATTTCCGGCGAGGTTGATGAGTATCTGGCGTATCCTTCCCGGGTCGCCCCGCAGAAGAGAGGGTACGTCGGGCGAGATCATGGAGACGAACTCGAGGCCCTTTGCCTGTGCGCGGATGGCCAGGAGGTCTGCCACGTCCTCTACCGTAGAGCGGAGGTCGAAGTCCATGATCTCCAGTTCCAGTCTGCCCGCTTCTATCTTGGAAAAATCGAGGATGGAGTTGATGATTGTAAGAAGGGCGTCTCCGCTCATCTTGATAGTCTCGGCGTACTCTCTCTGCTCTGGCGTGAGGTCGGTATCAAGGAGAAGGCCTGTCATGCCTATGACACCGTTCATGGGTGTGCGGATCTCATGGCTCATATTTGCGAGGAACTCGCTCTTCGCCCTGTTGGCCTCCTCTGCGGCGTGCTCTGCCTTCTTGCTCGCCGTTATATCCGTGATTATAAGGCCAAGGCCGTCGGAGGACTTGAAAGCACTTATGAGAAAATGCGTCTCAGTTGGGAGGAAGGTCACGAAGTCGTCGAGGTGATAGGGCGCGCCTGTTGCGAGCGTGTTCTGGAGACCAGCCACGATGCCGGCCTCCTCGAAGGCGGGAAAGAGGCTCCCGATGTACCTCCCTGCGGCCTCGGAGCGCTCTACACCCGCAAGTTCCAGGCCCCTGTCGTTAATAAGACTTACTCTAAGAGATATGTCCAGGATGACAAAGACATCAGTGGCCGCGTTCATGAACCTCCGGAGCCTTTCCTCGTTGGCCTTTATTATCTCAGCGCTCATCCTCCTGTGCCGTACGTCCTTCATCAGTATAATGAGGATACCGACCGAGATGCCGAGGACCACGATGAGCCCGATGAGCGTAAGGAGGAAGTTCCGGTACGACTTTTCCGAGACCTTCCTTGTTATCTCTATGAGGTCATTGTTGAGGAAATCCCCTACCTTCTGGAGTTCGCTTATCTTGCTCGAGATGGCGTCGAACCACTGGAGGGCCGTAAACCCCCTCACACTGCCGCCAGGGCCTGCAGAGACGATGGCCTCGCGCATGCGCTCCACCTTCTTTACGACCGCCGGGTCGAGCGCCTTCTCGTAAAAGGCCGCGGCACTGGAGTCGGCGGTATGGAGGAAGAACTCGTGCAGTATCTCCTGACGGGCGATGAGGCCCGTGAACTTCCTGTATACAGGGGCGTCGAACCTTCCGAGCGTAAGCCCAAGGGAGCCGAAGGCCCGTTCCTGGCCGGCGTTCTCCTTGAAGTGCAGAAAACTCACATAGGTATAGAGTTTTCGTGTCACCACCGGGTTTGTGGAGTGCTCGGCAACGCCCACGAGGACGTCAAAGACAGAGTTTATGGTATCCGTGTAATAGGCGAACATCTCATTGCGGCCAACCCTCTCGGAGTCCCCCCTCTTCCGCATATCTGGAAGGGACGAAAGATTTTTCTTTACCTTGGAGAGGGCGTTCCAGACCTCCTGCCTCGCTTTAAGGAACACTGGGGAAGCGAAGTGGCGCGAGGCCTTCTCTATTGCAACGGAGGTCTTCTTCCGTTGTTTGTCGAGGCGGGTCCTGAACCTGCCTCCGCCTCCTGTCATGAAGGCAGTAGTGAGGCCGCGCTCTACCTGCAGCATGTCCGCCACCCTGTTGAGGTCAAGGGTAGCAGAGAGGAGATCACGCATTTCGCGCATCTCTGCGTACTCGCGCCAGTTTTGAAGGGCGCTTCTCCCGGAAAACCAGAGAAGGGCTACAAGGGGAAGTATGACGGCAATGGTTATGCGGCGGTATATGCTATGATTGTTAGGCACGGCCAGAGCAATAGGGGTTCTTGGGCAAAAGATTCAGCCTCCGGGGTCACGAAGACCAGAGAGGGCTACAAGAGCCAGGGCATGATGAGAGAGGTTATGGCCGGCAACTGCAGGGCAACTGTCGTCCACATGGGCCTACTGATGGGTCCCGGGTATCCTTGGACAAGCAGAAGCCTCTGGTCCACGTGGCTCACTATACATTTACGGCCCTATCTTGTCAATTATTAAGTAGAAATACATATAAAAGGAGGCAGATAGATTAAAAAAAAACGCGTGCCTGAGAGATGGGGGGCACGCGTCTTCCTGAGGCCAGCGGCACGAGTATAGGGCTCAGTCCAGTGTCTTTTTCTTGAGCCTTACAGGCTCTTCCTCCTCACCGTACTCTGCCTTTGTCTCTGGCTCCGGCTCCTCGCCGCCTATCTTCCTGAGTTCATCAGCAACAGCGTCTCCCATCTCCGAGCAAGATACCAGCCTTGTACCCGCCTTTGTCTCGTCGTATATGTCCGCAGTACGGAGGCCGGCCTCAAGGACGGCCTCTACGGCCTCTTCCATTGCGGTAGCAGGCTCTTCCATGTTGAAGGAGTAGCGCATCATCATTGCCGCGCTGAGTATGGTGGCAAGGGGGTTTGCAATGCCCTTGCCTGCTATGTCGGGTGCAGAGCCATGGATGGGCTCGTACATGGAGCGGTTTCTTATAGGGCCGAGCGATGCCGAGGGAATTAGCCCGATGGAGCCCGTCAGCATGGAGGCCTCGTCAGAGAGGATGTCTCCGAAGGTGTTCTCAGTGACAATGACGTCGAACTGGGAGGGGTTGCGCACGAGTTGCATGGCGCAATTATCAACGTACATGTGCGAGAGTTCCACCTCGGGGTATTCCTTTCCCACTTCTGTCACCACGTCGCGCCAGAGTTCCGTAGACTCGAGCACATTTGCCTTGTCCACGCTCACGACCCGTTTTTTTCTCAGCATGGCCACCTCAAAGGCAACGACAGCGATCCTCTCTATCTCTGTCGAGGTATAGGAGAGCGTGTTCGTGCCCTTTCGGACGCCGTCTCCCATGTCCTCCACACCCCGCGGCTCGCCGAAGTAGAGCCCGCCGGTTAGTTCCCTCACAACGAGTATGTCCACACCCCGTACGACCTCTGGCTTGAGCGTGGAGGCGTCGATGAGAGAGTCGTAAATCTTGGCCGGCCGCAGGTTGGCAAAGAGGGCCAGTTCCTTACGAAGTTTCAGAAGCGCTCTTTCAGGCCTTATGGAGTAATCGAGGCCCTCCCACTTGGGCCCGCCCACTGCCCCGAGGAGCACGGCGTCGCTCCTGAAGGCAACATCGAGGGCCTCGTCCGTTAGCGGCACGCCGTGTTCGTCAATGGAGGCGCCCCCAACGAGGGCCTCCTGCCATGTCCAGACGATGTTGAACTTTCTGCCTATTACCTTGAGGGCCTTGACGGCCTCATCCACTATCTCCGGCCCTATGCCATCACCCTTGAATACAGCTACCTTGAACCTCTTCACAATTCCCTCTCCCCGTTTCTCTGATTGATCGAGAATATCCCGTGGTGTTTCTCAGATGTCTCCCTCTGCCGAGGATATCTTCTTCAGCGACTCGATAAACATCTCAAGCCCGCTGAGCGGCACGACGACAGTGCTCTTCCTGTCATTGGAGAGTTCGGCTATCTGCATGAACCTGCCCCTCACGTTCTCCCTGAGGTCCACCCAGAGGGTCTTGTTCTCGATATGGAGTTTTTCGCTGGCTATTATCCTGCTTCGTGTTCCTTCTCTTGATCCCTCTCTCATTTCCTTCCCCTCTTCTTTTTTATTGACTGAAGCAGCCCCCCGCTTTTCAGCAGTTCCTGCATGAAAGGAGGCACAGGTCTTGCCTTGAAATCCGTGCCCTTTGTAATATTTCGTATCTTACCGGTGTCCATATTGACCTCGATTATATCACCGGAATCAGTCTTGTCATAAACCTCTTTGCATTCAAGGATGGGAAGCCCCATGTTAAAGGAGTTTCTGAAAAATATCCTCGCAAAACTCTCTGCTATGACGCATGATACGCCCGCGGCCTTGATGGCTATGGGGGCGTGTTCGCGCGATGAGCCGCAGCCGAAGTTCTTGCCTGCAAGGATTATATCACCTTCCTGCACCTTTGAGGCGAACTCCGGGTCCTCGTCCTCCATGCAGTGCCTGGCCAGTTCCGACGGATCAGATGTATTCAGGTACCTTGCCGGTATTATCCTGTCCGTGTCTATGTCCGAGCCGTACTTCCAGACCCTTCCCCTGAACTTCATTGAGAACTCCTCTTTGATATTATTCACCTTCCAATGGCCCTATGGCCATTGGAATAGTGGTTTTCTTTGTCTTACTTTCTTTTTTCTAAAAGAAAGTAAGTCCTTTCTACAGGCGGGCAGCCCCATGGGGCACCTTTTTTTGTCAGTATCAGGCCTTTTCGGCTGTAATCAACTGCAAGGCCTTTTTCAGGATGAACCTCCTTCGGAAGTTCTTGAAGCCACTTCGTCTCAAGAGGGACTGTATATCTCCCTGAAGCCAGTATTCCACTTCATTGCCCTCAGTAAAGAGATGAATGAGGTGTTGTATGGCTCCGGCAAGGCCGCTGGCCCTGTAGTAATCCTCTATGACTATTCGCCCTCCCCTGGTGAGCACTCGGGCGGCCTCGCTAAGCGCGGCCCTTGTCACCTCCGGGGGCACCTCGTGGAGCCCCAGGCAGACGAGGACCCGTTCGAAGGAGGCGTCCTTGAAGGGCAGGAATGCCGAGTCGCTCCTCACGAGGTCCATATTCGAGCCTGTCTTTCTTGCCTTTTCTGCGGCCACCCTGAGCATGGGGCCGCTCAGGTCCGTGGCAAAGGCCCTTGCCCCGTATTTTTCGGCAAGTAGAGCGAGCGTTGCCGTCCCGGCGAATATCTCGAGTGTCCTCTTGCCATCGAGGGGCATGGCCTCTTTTATGAAGGCCTCCCTGAAGCGCCCCTCCCCGCCTATGAAGAGGCCGGCGAACCAGAGCCCAAGGTCGTAGAAGGGGGCTACGATATCAAAATCTATTGCCCGTGACGGGAGCCTTTTCCTGCCCTCTTTTCCCATGCGCCACCCCTCCCCTGGGCCATGCCGCGGGATAAAGGCCGTGATACTTCCGTAAAGGGAGACAAGCCCCTCTCAGGCCGCCTTCTTCCCCATGACCTCGTCGGGGTGCGCAATGTAGCCCTTTACTGCCGAGGCCGCGGCTACAGCGGGGTTCGAGAGGTATACCTCGCTTCTCGGGTGTCCCATGCGTCCCACGAAGTTCCGGTTCGTCGTGGCAATGGCGCGCTCGCCCTCGGCGAGTATGCCCATGTGCCCGCCAAGGCAAGGCCCGCAGGTGGGCGGGCTTATGACCGCCCCTGCATCGGTGAATATGCGGAAGTACCCCCGCCTCAGGGCCTCGCTGTATATGGCCGGGGTAGCGGGGATTATAATGAGCCTCACATAGGGTGCCACCTTCCTGCCCTTGAGGATGCGCGCGGCAATGGCAAGGTCCTCTATCCTCCCGTTGGTGCAGGACCCTATTATGCTCTGGTCAATGTGTATACGGCCTATCTCGCTGATATTCCGGGTGTTTTCAGGAAGCGACGGTAGCGCCACCTGGGGTTCGATAGCCCCTGCGTCTACTTCCATAACATCAACATACTCGGCCCCTGGGTCTGACTCATAGAACCTGTACCTGCGCTCGGCCCGTGTCTTCACGTACTCTTCCGTTACCCTGTCGGGCGGTATTATGCCGTTCTTTGCGCCGGCCTCTATGGCCATGTTGCACATGGCGAGCCTCGACTCCATGGAAAGCCCTGTGATGGTTTCCCCTGTGAACTCCATGGCCCGGTACAGGGCGCCGTCAACGCCTATCCTGCCGATTACGTGGAGTATGAGGTCCTTTCCCGATACCCACCTCTGGAGTTTGCCCCTGAAGACGAACTTCATGGACTCCGGGACCTTGAACCAGAGTTCCCCTGTTATCATGGCCGCGGCCAGGTCTGTGGAGCCTACTCCCGTTGCAAAGGCCCCGAGGGCCCCGTAGGTGCAGGTATGCGAGTCAGCGCCGATGACAACGTCTCCTGGTACGACTACGCCGCGCTCGGGCAGGAGGGCATGCTCAACGCCCACCTCGCCGCCCTCGTAATAGTGCGTAAGGTGGTGTTTTCTTGCGAACTCGCGAAGTATCTTGACCTGTTCCGCGGACTTTATGTCTTTATTGGGCGTAAAGTGGTCAGGAACGAGGACCACCCTGTTCCTGTTGAAGACCCTGGTGGCCCCGGTCTCGTTGAACCCCCTGATGGCAATGGGCGCAGTAATATCATTGCCAAGGGCTATGTCCACGCGGGCATTGATGAGGTCGCCGGGCCGAACACGCCTGAGCCCGGCATGACGCGCCAGGATCTTCTCGGTAATGGTCATGGATGACATTGATACTCCCCTTGAGATAAGATAAGTAACATATTGATATAAAAGATAAAAGAAAAAAATATTTTTTTGATGGCATGCCAGCCGGGCACCCCTGCTTTCTTTAGAAGAGATGAGAGGAGGAAAGCCTCCCAAAACTCTCTTGGAAAGCGAAAAAATGTAGCAAGGAAAACCACTTGACGAAGCAAGACCTGCTCCCCCCCAAGAGGAGTAGGCCGGCCCTACACCCCGCCAGTCGCCTTCTGTTCCTTTCTGTACTCCAGCCTGTTCAGGGCGTTCACATAGGCCTTGGCGCTCGAGACGATGATATCCGTATGGGCACCCTGGCCGAGGGCAACGAGGCCTCCCTCTTCTATGCGTACCGTTACCTCGCCCTGGGCATCTGTGCCGCCTGTAATGGCATTGACCGTGTACTTTAGAAGTTTGCTCTTCGTGCCCGTTATCTTCTGAATCGCCCTGTAGGCGGCGTCCACCGGGCCCGAGCCCGGAGCGCTGTCCTTTACCACCTGGCCATGCACCTTCATCTCCACGGTGGCAAGGGGCTGGCGGTCCGTGCCGCTTCGGACATCGAGGGAGAGGAGGCTGTAGGCCTCGCTCTTGTCCATGCGCAGGACCTCGTCCTGGACTATGGCCTCTATGTCCTCGTCAAAGACCTCTTTTTTCTTGTCCGCAAGGACCTTGAACCTCTTGAAGGCCTTCTGAAGGTCTTGGTCGCTCAACTCGTAACCAAGTTCCCTGAGGCGCGTGGCAAAGGCGTGTCTGCCGGAGTGCTTGCCCATGACGAGCGTGGAGCGCGAGAGCCCCAGGTCCTCGGGCCTCATTATCTCGTAGGTGGTCTTTTCCTTGAGGAGGCCGTCCTGGTGGATGCCAGATTCGTGTGCAAAGGCATTCTCTCCAACGATGGCCTTGTTAGGCTGAACGGATATGCCCGTTATCCCGCTCACGAGGCGGCTGGCGGGGTATATCTGCTCGGTCTTTATACTGGTCTCGAGCCCGAGGGACTGGCCATGGGTCTTGAGGATCATTACTATCTCCTCGAGGGCCGCATTACCGGCGCGCTCGCCTATGCCGTTCACAGTGCACTCCACCTGCCGAGCCCCATTCACCACCGCGGCCAGGGAGTTGGCCGTGGCAAGCCCCAGGTCATTGTGGCAATGGACGGAGATCACGGTCTTCTCTATGCCCGCTACGTTCTCTCTAATGCCCGCTATGAGCGCGCCAAAGGTCTCTGGCAGGGCATATCCCACGGTGTCGGGTATATTCAACGTAGTGGCCCCGGCTTCTATGACGGCCTCGAGCACCTCGTAGAGGTATTCGGGCTCGCTCCGCGAGGCATCCATTGGCGAGAACTCCACGTCATCTACGTATCCCCGCGCCCTCTCCACCATCTCAACGGCCCGTTTCCTGGCCTCCTGGCGGCTCATCCTGAACTGGTACTTGAGGTGGATGTCCGAGGTGGAGATAAAGGTGTGTATGCGGACACGCGGCGCACCCCGCAGGGCCTCGGCTGCACGGTCGATGTCCTCGGGCTTGGCGCGGGCAAGGCTCGATATGACAGGCCCCTCCACCTCCTGTGCGATGCGCCGTATGGCCTCGAAGTCGCCCGGAGAACTGTAGGCAAAACCGGCCTCTATCACATCCACACCGAGGCGGGCCAGTTGCTGGGCCACTACAAACTTCTCATCAACTGTCATGGAGGCCCCGGGTGACTGCTCGCCGTCCCGGAGCGTGGTATCGAGAATCCTTACGTTTTCCATTATATTTCCTCAAAAAAATCCGCGCAGGGAAGCGCTTGCACCGGGCCGGAGCATACTCCCCCAGGTAAAAAGTCACCTATTCATGGCCAGCCATGCCGTCTTCATGGCCGCCCTCAGCCCTTCGCAGGGTATCCATGGCAATTTTCTTTCTACGCCCCAGGAGCCACCCAACGGGCCCTGACGCGGCATAACCGAGAAAAAGGAGGAAGAGCGTAACAGGAGGCTCCGCGGCTATTACCACCATGAGGAATATGAGCCCTACGAGGAGCCTGAAAGGCATCCTCTTCTTGAGGTTCAGTTCCTTGAAACTGTAGAACTTGAAGTTGCTTATCATGAGGAAGGCAAGCATGTAGACGAGCATCAGGACTGTCACATGCTTTGCCATCTCCTGGCCCTTGCCAAGGGAGTAGAAGAGCAGGACCGTGGATGCCACGAGCGAGGCCGCCGCTGGTATGGGGAGGCCGTTGAAACGCCTGGACTCCACAGTGGATATCTGCACATTGAAGCGCGCAAGCCTCAGCGCCCCACAGACCACGTAGAGAAAGGCCGCGAGCCAGCCGTACCTGCCAAAGGGCCTTAGCGCCCAGGTGAAAATCAGTATGCCGGGGGCAAGGCCAAAGGCCACGAGGTCGGAAAGAGAGTCGTACTCTGCGCCGAACTTGCTCGTTGTACCCGTAAGGCGGGCCGTCCTTCCGTCCAGGCCGTCTATGACTGCCGAGACGAGTATGGCTATGGCGGCGTTGTAGAACCTTCCGTCGATACAGGCCACTATGGCATAAAAACCGCCAAGGAGGCTCATGCTCGTCAGAAGGTTTGGAAGGAGGAATATGCCCTTCCTTATGCCTGTTTTTTTTCTGCCCCGGCCCCTTGCGGGCCGTCTCAGTTCTCTGTCTCTCATGACCAGTACCCCAGGATTGAACTCCCTGCACTCACCCTGTCCCCCACCTTTACGCTTATGCGGGTATCAGGTGGCAGGTATACGTCGAGGCGAGAGCCGAACCTTATGAGCCCGAACCTCGTGCCACGTGTTATGTCCATGCCCTCGGAAAGTCTGCAGACAATACGCCTCGCCACGAGGCCGGCTATCTGGTTGAAAACAAAGACCCTGCCACCGGGCTCGCGCGCTATGACTGCGTTCTGCTCGTTCTCGAGGCTTGCCTTGTCGAGACTGGCATTGAAGAACTTGCCGGGGTTGTATACAATCTTCTCCACAGTGCCGGAAGAAGGGACCCTGTTCACATGCACGTTGAAGAGGCTCATGAAGATACTGATCTTCATGGTCTCGGCACCTGTAAAGCGGGAGTCGAGGACCTTCTCCACCTTTATCACGCGTCCGTCTGCAGGGCTCACTATGGAGCCGGGGTCCTCTGGTATCACGCGGTCAGGGTCCCTGAAAAAGGCTACCACAAAGATGAAGACGCCGAAAAAAAATAACCCGGCCACCCATGAACGCGTCAGGAGGAAGACGATAACGGTGAGGGCAAGGGCAATGGCCATGAAGGGGTATCCCTCTCTGGCAAGGGGTATCCTCACCCCCCTCTCTCCTGCCACGGCCCCCTGCCCTCTCTTCTCTTCAATACCATTCATAACAGGGAAGAGGGGCTAATTCTTCTCCTTGTCGACTATCTTGCCGCTACTGAGCCAGGGCATCATGGCGCGGAGTCTTCTGCCCACTTCCTCTACGGGGTGGTTCTCGCCCCTTCTGCTCAAGGCATTGAATACGGGCTTGTTGACCTTGTTCTCGAGCATCCACTCCCTGGCAAAGGCACCAGATTGGATTTCCTCGAGTATCCTCTTCATCTCTTTCTTCGTCTCCTCGGTGATGACGCGGGGCCCCCGTGTGAGGTCTCCATAGCGGGCCGTGTTGCTTATGGAGTATCGCATGTTCGAGATCCCGCCCTCGTAGATGAGGTCTACAATGAGTTTGGTCTCGTGGAGGCACTCGAAGTAGGCCATCTCAGGGGGAAAACCCGCCTCCGTAAGGGTCTCGAACCCTGCCATGATGAGGGCGCTTATGCCCCCGCAGAGAACTGCCTGCTCGCCAAAGAGGTCTGTCTCAGTCTCGCACTTGAAGGTGGTCTGTATGATTCCGGCCCTGCCGCCTCCTATGGCCGAGGCATAGGCAAGACCCACGTCAAGGGTGTCTCCTGCCGGGTCCTGGTGTACGGCAACGAGGGTGGGCACACCGCCGCCCTTCTTGAACTCGTGGCGTACGAGGTGGCCTGGCCCCTTGGGGGCCACCATGAAGACGTTTATGTCAGAGGGCGGCACAATCTGCCCAAAATGGATATTGAACCCATGGGCAAAGGCAAGGTATGCGCCCTTCTTCAGGTTCGGCGCTATCTCGTCCCTGTAAAGGTCGCCCTGCGTCTCGTCAGGCGTGAGTATCATGACCACATCGGCGTCCTTTACGGCCTCTGGGACCTCTCTTACGTCGAGGCCGGCGTTCACGGCCTTTTTCCACGACGTGCCATCCTTTCTGAGCCCCACGCAGACCTTTACGCCGCTGTCCTTCAGGTTCTGGGAGTGGGCATGCCCCTGACTCCCGAAACCAATGACAGCAACCTTCTTGTCTCTGATATTTCCCAGTTCCGCGTCCTTGTCGTAAAAAACCTTCATAAAGGTAAACCTCCTCGGATAAGATAAGGCCGCTTTAGAGCGGCGCATGCCCGGGGTTCCGGGCAGATTGAGTTCAAGCAAGGCGATATGGGGCGCTAACGCTGCTTGGGGCTACGGGCCACCACGAGGCTTCCGGTACGCGCTATTTCCTTAATGCCAAAGGGCCGGAGAAGGTCTGTAATGGCCTGTATCTTGTCGCGGTCGCCGGTTATCTCTATGGTATAACTACGCGGGCTTATGTCCACTATCCTGCCCCTGAATATCTCCACTATGCTCAGGATCTCGGCGCGGCTCTCGGCCTTCGAGGTCACCTTGATCATGGCGAGTTCGCGCTCTATGTGGTCCTCGCCCGTAAAGTCATGTACCTTGATTACGCTTATGAGTTTGTTTAGTTGCTTGTTAACCTGCTCTATGACCTTGTCGTTGCCGCGCGTGATGATGGTCATGCGCGAGACGGAAGGGTCCAGCGTCTCTGCTACGGTGAGGGACTCAATGTTGAAGCCCCTGCCGGAAAAAAGCCCGGAGATCCTCGAAAGGACCCCGAATTCGTTTGCAACGAGGACGGAAATGGTATGGCGCAATCTTGAACCTCCACCTTATGCTTGCCGCGTAACTACCTGTTATACAAGGAGCATCTTGTTTATCGGCTGGCCCGCAGGGACCATTGGGTACACGCCCTCGAAGGGCTCGACGCGAAAGTCCATTACAACGGGTCTGTCCTTTATCTTGAGGGCCTTCCTGATGACCGGCTCCACATCAAGCGGCTCGGTAATCTTGAACCCTGCGGCCCCATAGGACTCGGCGAGCATTACGTAGTCAGGGGCCACGGACATGCAGGTATGGGAGTATCTCTTCTCGTAGAAGAGTTCCTGCCACTGGCGCACCATGCCGAGGACCATGTTGTTGAGTATGGCCACCTTTACGGGAAGGCGGTACTGCACGGCTGTTGCCAGTTCCTGGATGTTCATCTGTATGGAGCCGTCGCCTGCGATGTCTATGACCGTCTTGCGGGGGAAGGCGATCTGGGCCCCAATGGCCGCAGGAAAGCCATACCCCATGGTGCCGAGCCCGCCCGAGGTGAGGAAGGTGCGGGGCTTGTCAAACTTGAAGAACTGGGCGGCCCACATCTGGTTCTGCCCCACCTCGGTAGTGATGATGGCATCGCCCTTCGTTGCCTCGTAGAGTTTTTCGATGACATACTGGGGCTTTATCCTCCCCTCCTCGCTCATCTCGTAGGTAAGGCCGTGCTCGCGGGACCACTTCTCTATCTCACTGCGCCACCCGCTTATCCTCTCCCTGTACTTCTTGAGTTCAGCGGACTTTGGAAGGGCCTTGAGCATATCGCGAAGGACCTTCTTCACGTCTCCTACTATGGGTATGTCCACCTTTACGTTCTTGCTGATGGACGTAGGGTCTATGTCTATGTGCACAACCCCTGCATAGGGCGCGAACTCGGCTATCTTTCCTGTGACGCGGTCATCGAAGCGCGAACCAATGGCAATGAGGCAGTCCGTGTCCGTTACTGCCATATTGGCGGCATAGGTTCCGTGCATTCCGAGCATTCCCATGAAGAGTGGGTGCGTACCGGGAAAACCGCCAAGGCCCATGAGCGTTGTGGTCGTTGGGATGCCGAGTTTCTCGCTGAAGGATCTGAGTTCCCTGGAGGCGTCGGAGAGGAGGACGCCGCCGCCTGCATACACGACAGGGCGCTTGGACTTCAGTATGAACTCCAGGGCCTTCTTTATCTGCCCGGGGTGGCCCTTGTAAGTGGGCTGATAACTGGGTATGACGACCTTTTCAGGATAGGTGAACTCTGTGCTCGATGTAAATACGTCTTTTGGTATATCCACGAGCACGGGTCCTGGCCTTCCTGTGGTGGCGATATAAAAGGCCTCTTTAATTATCCTTGCAAGGTCTCTTACGTCCTTTACGAGGTAGTTGTGCTTGGTGCAGGGTCGCGTAATGCCGACGATGTCCGCCTCCTGGAAGGCGTCATTGCCTATGAGGGCAGTGGGGACCTGGCCGCTGAAGACGACCATGGGTATGGAGTCCATGTATGCCGTTGCTATGCCGGTGACCGTGTTGGTGGCCCCTGGGCCCGAGGTGACGAGCACGACACCGGGCTTGCCCGTGACGCGGGCAAAGCCGTCTGCCATGTGCACGGCTCCCTGCTCGTGACGAACGAGTATGTGCTCGATGGGGCCATCGTAGAGTTTGTCATAGACAGGCAGGACAGCGCCGCCGGGAAACCCAAAGATGGTCTTAACGCCTTCTTTCCTCAGGCACTCGATGAAGATCTCCGCGCCTGTCAACTTTTTGTTTTTTGTCATAATAGGGGCCTGTTATATGTTCTTCAGGTGGGTTGGCCGAGCCTACGGGCCTCCACCCATTCTACAAGTTTTTCCAGCGGCCCGCAGGGCCGCTGGCACTGGTTTTCTTTGTCTTACTTTCTTTTTCAAAAGAAAGTAAGGAAATCTTTTGTCTTCTGGCGGGCGAAGCCCGCCCCTTGATCTACTTTTTTTCTTTCTACTTCTGAACAGCGCCTGTATAGGCAGAGGTTACGTTGCGGGCGTACCTACTGAGCCAGCCCTTTTTTATCTTGGGTGCCGGGGGCCGCCACGTTTTCTTGCGTCTCTCCAGTTCTCCCTCGGCAACGCGAAGTTCAAGGGTGCGCTTGTGGATATCCATCTCTATGAGGTCGCCTTCTTTTATGAGGGCTATGGGGCCTCCCTCCATGGCCTCTGGTGAGATATGTCCGATGCATGGGCCGCGCGTACCACCAGAGAAGCGACCATCTGTAATCAGGGCTACTGTCTCACCAAGGCCCATTCCCATGAGAGTAGCCGTCGGGGCGAGCATCTCGCGCATTCCTGGCCCGCCCTTCGGGCCCTCGTAACGTATCACTATGCAGTCGCCCTTTTTTATCTTCTTGCCAAGTATGGCCTTCATGGCCTTTTCCTCGGAATCGAAGACCCGGGCCCTTCCTGAGAAACGCATCATGTTACTGCTTACGCCAGACTGCTTGACGACCGCACCGAGGGGCGCGATATTTCCCTTGAGTACTGCGATTCCGCCCTCCTTGTGATAGGGCTTCTTGAGGGGCCGTAAGACGTTATCGTCTATGTAGTCCACGGCAGAGATAATGGCCTTTATGCGCTTACCCGAGACCGTGGGGTTGTCCTTTATGGAGTCCTTGAGCCTTGCAAGCACGGCCCCGATACCTCCTGCCCAGTGGAGGTCTTCGAGGTAATAGTCGCCAACAGGCTCCAGCGATGCGATATGTGGCGTAGTCTTGCTGATTTCATCAAATAGTTCGAGGGGCAGGTCCACGCCGGCCTCGTGGGCTATGGCCAGGAGGTGGAGGACCGTATTAGTGGAGCCGCCAAGGGCAAGGTCCACTCGAATTGCGTTCTCAAAGGCCGCCCTTGTGAGTATCTTACGCGGTGTGACGTTCTTTTTTACGAGTTCCACAACGCGGACGCCGCTCTCAAAGGCTATTCGCCGCTTCTCTGCAGAGGTGGCAAGGGCCGTGCCGCACCAAGGAAGGCTCATCCCCATAGCCTCGGTGAGGCAGTTCATGGTGTTGGCCGTATAGAGGCCCTGGCAACTTCCTGCGCCGGGGCAGGCACCCATCTCGCAGGCATTGAGTTCCTTGGCGTCAATCTCTCCCGCCTTGTATCTTCCCATTGCCTCGAAGGTATTTCTTATGAGCGAGAGTTTCTTGCCCTTGTACCGGCCTGTCATCATGGGCCCTGCAGAGACAATTATGGAGGGCACGTTGAGCCGCGCGGCGGCCATGAGCATGCCTGGGCTTATCTTGTCGCAGTTGGTGAGAAAGACCATGCCGTCGAGGGCGTGCCCCTCGACTACGCTCTCTACAACGTCGGCAATGAGGTCGCGAAGGGGCAGGGAGTAGTGCATGCCCCTGTGCCCCATGGCTATGCCGTCGCAGACGCCTGGCAGTCCGAAGATGAAGGGGTATCCGCCGCCTGCATGAATGCCCTTTTCTATGTAGCGTTCCAGGTCGCGCATGCCCACGTGGCCGGGTATGAGGTCTGTAAATGATGATGCAAGCCCTATGAAGGGTTTCTTCATCTCAGACCTGGGCAGACCCGTGGCGTACATGAGCGCCCTGTGGGGCACCCTCTCCACGCCCTTCTTGATCCTGTTGCTTCTCTGTGTCATATGATTTACCTATCCTCGGCCACGCCCCAGTGAGCGCGACGGCCTTGGTCTTTTTATAATTTGAGGCGGTGTTTCACCTGTCATGGAGTACGCTTAAGGCGGGTCATCTCTATGGCCTGCAAGTAAAAAAAACCCCTCTCGGGCCTTCCTGACGGCAAGGGCCTCTGAAGGCCAAGGAAAGACCCGGCACTCTGCCTGCCCATACCCTTCCAGGGAAGCCCCTCCCCCAAGGCCCGGCTTATGGAGACCAATGGTCTCAGCCCTCTACAGCGGCGGCGAGCATCTGCTCCATCCTGTCCTTGAGAGCGAGTTTCAGTTTCTTTAGTTTCTTTTCTTCGAGCACTTCTTCTTCGCTGAGGAAGGCCTTTCTTTCGAGTTCAGCCACGCGTTGCTTGTAGGCTTTGTGCTCTTCATAGATCTTTCGGAATTCTTCATTCTCCTCAAGAAGTTTTTCCACAAGTTCGGTCTGCTCCAGCATGGCGCCTCCTTTCGCAGAAATTGATAAAAAAAGACTATCCCCTGGACAAGAGGGAAATCCTGACCTGGTTATGGGCAATATGAGCATTCTGTCATCATATCTTACAAGAAAAGACTTGTCAACAGAGGAGAGGGCGCTTCATGGCCCGGGGCCTGCCTTTGCATTGAGTTCTGCCTCGGATTTCCTGAGGTAAAGCGGCGCTATCTCGAGGGAAGTGCTCTTCTCCGCCTCGTTCCGAAGCGCGAGCATGGCTATGTTCGAGGCCCTTACATGCCAGAGGGGCTCAGGTGCCAGGATGGAGCCCGCGCAGGCCTCGCTGAGGTAACTCCCATAGAGGCCAAGGCCGTTCCCCAGGAAGAGGACCTGACCCATGGGGCCACCCAGTTCTTCCCTTACCCTCGTTATCTCGCTCACCAGGGCCTCGGGCCTCAGGGCCGAGGGTTCAAGGAGGGCGTGGAGCCGGCCCTGGCGCCAGGCAAAGAGGGCAGTATATACCTCGGATTTTCTCGCATCGAGGAGCGGACAGACAAGGGGGCCGGCGAAGGGGGCGTTCATGGCAAGGGCCCTCAATGTGCAGACACCGGCCACAGAGGCGCCCACGGACCAGGCAAGTCCCTTTATTGTGGAGATGCCTATACGAAGGCCTGTAAAGGAGCCAGGCCCTATGGAGAGCGCGTACTGGCCGATATCCCCTGGCCTCAGGCCCTCTTCACCGAGGAGAGAGGCTATTGCCCCAAGGAGCCAGACGGCAGCATGGGGCCCGGCACTTCCCACGCTACGCTCGGCAACAAGGGCGTTGTCTGCAGCCCGGACAAGGGCTATGCTCCCTGAACCGGACGATGTATCTACTGCGAGGATCAAGTCCTGTGCGTCTTTCCCTTCCGTGAGGCCCGGCCTGCCAGAGAGGAGGCCAGGGTCAACTGAAGATGCGGAATATGTCGTTGTACGTGACGAGCACCATGAGGCTTATTATGAGGGCAATGCCTATCTGCTGGGCTATGCCCATGAAGCGCTCGCTGAGGGGTTTTCCCTTTACAGCCTCCACTGCTATGAACATGATATGTCCACCGTCGAGCACTGGTATGGGAAAGAGGTTTATTATGCCCAATTGCAAACTCAGGAAGGCCACGAGGGAGAGTATGTCCGAGAGGCCCTCGTGGGCCGCGCGGCCAGCCACCTGGGCTATCATTATGGGCCCGCCGAGGGTCTTGAGGGAGTACTGGCCCACGATGAGGCCCTTTATGACGGCAAAGAGTTTTGCCGTCATCTCAACAGAGGCGGCAAGACCCTTGTGTATGGACTCACCGATGCCATACTTCCTGAGGGCCCGGGTTTCCTCACGCGAGACCCCTATGAGAAAGCGTCCGCCACTCTCAGAGGGCTTTGGGGTTATAGTAACCTCGAAGGTACTCTTGCCACGACCTATGGTAAAGACCTTGGGCTCTGCGTCCTTTGAGACGAGGGACTCGAGTTCGAGCCAGTGCGTAATCTTTACGCCGTTCACGGCGAGTATCTTGTCGCCGGCCCTGAGTCCGGCCTTGTAGGCAGGGTAGTCCTTGTTCACCATGCTGATGACGGGCGGCATGGGCGGCATGACGCCCACGGTGCCTGCGCCTGTGGTCTTGGATGTGCCTGGGTTGAGCGTGGCTGTGATGGTCTTGCCCTGGCGTCTTATGCTGAGCCTCAGTGTGCTCGAGGGGTTCATGGCCGTCTTGGCGATGAAGTCCTCCCATGTGGCTATCTTCTCGCCATCCACGGCGAGTATGGTGTCGCCCTTCTCTATGCCCGCCTTCTGGGCAGGGCTATCTGCAAAGACATAGCCCACTTCAGCAGGCTTTTCGAGGTAGGCCGGCACCTCTATGCCTATGATGTAGATAAGGGGCAGGAGGACAAAGGCAAGGACAAGGTTCATCACAGGCCCTGCCGTCACTATGGCCGCGCGAACGAGGGGAGGCTTGCCCGTAAAGGAGCGCTTCCTGTCCTCGTCCGAGATCTCCTCACCAGGAGACTCTCCCACCATCTTTACATACCCGCCAAGGGGCAGGATACTGAGCATGTACTCTGTCTCACCCTTCTTTACACCAATGAGTTTGGGGCCAAAACCGAGGGAGAACTTCTCCACCTTGATGCCGCTCAGTTTGGCCACCACGAAGTGGCCGAACTCGTGTATGAAGACGAGTATGCCGAGTACTATTACAAAAGAAATGACTGTAACCATAAAAAGAAATCACCTCTTGGATTCTACAAACTCGCGGGCAAGGGCGCGGGCCTCGCTGTCTGCGGCAAGGACATCGTCGATGGACGTTATCTTGTGCGAGGTGCAGGCCGAGAGGACATCGTCTATTACCCTGTAAATATCCGTAAACTTTATCTTTTCTTCAAGGAAACTCTCAACTGCCACCTCGTCGGCGGCGTTCAGGACGGCAGGGGCCGTGCCCCCGAGCCTGAGCGCGCCATAGGCAAGGCCAAGGCAGGGGAACTCCCTTGGGTCGGGCTCGAAGAACTGGAGCGAGAGGCCGTCGAGCGAAAGGGGCTTTATGACGCCCTCGAGCCTCTCGGGATAGCCCAGCGCATATGCTATGGGGCCCTTCATGTCTGCCGTGCCCATCTGCGAAATAATGGAGCCGTCTACATACTCCACCATGGAGTGGATTATGGACTGGGGATGTATGATGACAGAGATTCGCGTCGGCGGCAGACCAAAAAGCCAACTCGCCTCTATGACCTCGAGCCCCTTGTTCATGAGTGTGGCCGAGTCCACGGTAACCTTGGGGCCCATGGACCAGCGCGGGTGGTTGAGGGCCTCGCCGGGGGTTACGGCACTGAGGTCCAGGTCTTCTTTGCCGTAAAAGGGCCCTCCCGATGCCGTGAGGATGACACGTCGGACGTCCTCGGCCCTCTGGCCAGCAAGGGACTGGAAGAGGGCGCTGTGCTCGCTGTCCACGGGCAGTATCCTGGAGCCCGTCTTCGAGGCCGTCTCCATGACGAGGGAGCCCGCGGCTACCATGGTCTCCTTGTTGGCAAGGGCTATATCCACGCCGGCCTCAACGGCGGCCATGGTGGGCACAAGTCCTGCTGCGCCGGATATGGCGGCAACTACCATGTCCAGGCCCTCGAGCGTGGCCGCGGTAGAGGCGCCTTCGAGCCCGAAACCCACCTTCACACTGCCGGCAAAACGCTCTTCTATGTGCTTGGCGTCGGCCTCATCGCGGACAGACACATAGGCAGGGCCAAACTCCTCTATCTGCTCTATAAGGAGGGCGAGGTTCCTGCCGGCGGCAAGACCCAGTATCGTGAACCGCCCGGGATGTGCCCGCACGACGTCGAGCGTACTTCTGCCTATGGAACCTGTGGATCCGAGTATGGATAGGTGCTTTTCTCTGCTCATTAGACTCTGTCCGCGTGGTCTTGGTGTGATGACGACATAATTTTACATTATCCTATATTTGGTGCCCTATTACCAGAAGATAAATGGCAGGAAGCGAAAATAGCATGCTGTCTATCCTGTCGAGGATTCCTCCGTGGCCGGGCACTATGGTGCCCGAGTCCTTTACCCCGGCGCCCCTCTTGATTACAGACTCGAAGAGGTCGCCGGCAATGCCGAGGACTCCCACGAGGAGCGCCCCGAGTATGACCGTACCGTAGGGGCCGAGGCAGGCGAAGGAGTTGAAGACAATGGCCGCCACGAGCCCCGAGGCAATGCCCCCCAGGGTACCCTCGATGGTCTTACCCGGGCTGATGGACGGGCAGAGTTTGTGCCTGCCCGCCACCTTGCCCGTGAGGTAGGCAAAGGAATCGTTACACCAGATAAGGGTGAGAAAGAAGAGTATCCAGAGACGGCCCAGGTGCGTGGCGGCAAGGAGTACGAATAGCGAGAGGGGCAGGCATATGTATACGAGGGCCGTGGTCTTGAGTGCCGCCTCGGTCATGGCGTGGCGCAGTCTTGTCTCATGGCGGCCATGGGTGAGTGAGGCGACGAAGAGGAATAGAAGTAGCGAGAAGGTGATCTGCAGTGGGCCGTAGACCCTGCCCGTAAGATAGGTCCAGAGAGGCACCAGGAGACCGAGGACATAGAGGAGCAGGCCGGTGCCGCGCCCCCCGTAGGCCGCGGAAGCGAGCCTCCTGTACTCCTGCAGGGCGAGAAACGTAAGTGCAAGGGTGACGGCGAGGACGAGGGACAAGGGCCCGTAGAGGACGAGGGCCACTACAACGGGAATCAGTACAAAGGCCGTGATTATTCTTTTCAGAGGCCCCTCCCACCCCGGGACTCATCAGTGGTCCCTGTTCGTTGAGAAATCATCGAGGCGTCCAGGTTTTTCATGCTCCAGACCTCTCTCGGGAAAGGCTCCTGCCTGAGGGAAGGGCCACTAAAGCAGGGCCCCCACCTTGCCCTTTACGAGCCCGAAGCGGCGTTCGCGGCGGTGGTAATCGGCTATGGCCTCGGCAAGGTGCTCGCGTGTGAAGTCGGGCCAGAGTACGTCCGTAATGTGCAACTCCGTGTACGCGAGTTGCCAGAGGAGAAAGTTACTCACCCTGCACTCTCCGCTCGTCCTTATGAGCAGATCAGGATCTGGTATCCCTACGGTGTAGAGCCCCTTCTCGAAGTTCTCCTCAGTAATTTCCGAGGCCCTGAGGGTCCCCTTCTCTACCATGAGCGCAAGGCGTCTTGCGGCCTGGACTATCTCTTCCCTTCCGCTGTAACTCAGGGCCAGTTGAAGGTGCATATCACTAAAGGAGGCCGTCTTGGCCTCCAGTTCCCTGATGGCCCTTACAACACCGCCTGGAAGGTCGTCTATATTGCCTATTGCGCGAAAACGTATCCTGTTCTCGAGAAAGAGGTCCTCGTCCTTCTTGAGGTGCCTCTCCAGGAGTTTCATGAGGAAACTCACTTCCTCGGCAGGCCTCTGCCAGTTCTCCCTGGAGAAGGTATAGAGGGTGAGATAGGCCACGCCCATCTCCCTGCAACAGGTAACGATATCGCGCACCACCTCTATGCCCTTCTTGTGGCCGTTGATCCTGTTGAGGAGCCTTTTTCTGGCCCAGCGTCCGTTGCCGTCCATGATGATGGCTATGTGACGCGGCGGTCTTAGTCTCGATGGATCTACCATGTCAGCATCCTGCTGGGAAGCCTTGGCGGATGAGGAGTGTTCCTGAGGGATGCCCGGCCCCGCCCCTGACCAAGCAACCCGTCTTCATAAGAAGTCACCCCTTATCTCAGCGAGAAGTCGAGGCAGGGCTATACTTCCATTATCTCGGCCTCTTTTCTGGCGAGAGCCTCGTCTATCTTCTTTATATAGGAGTCGGTAACAGACTGAATCTCTTCGATCGTCTTCTTGAGTTCGTCCTGCGAGATCTCCTTGTTCTTCTCCTGTTTCCTGGCCCTTTCGTTGAACTCGCGACGGATGTTACGCACAGCCACCCTGCACTCCTCGGCAAACTTATGCGCCACCTTCACGAGTTCTTTCCTGCGCTCCTCGGTGAGTTGGGGGATGTTGATGCGTATTATCTTGCCGTCGTTCGATGGAGTGAGCCCGAGCATGGACGAGAGTATGGCCTTTTCTATGGCGTTTATCTGGGATACATCCCAAGGCTGAATGGTGATGAGACGGGGCTCAGGGGCATTGAGGGTTGCCACCTGGTTGATCGGCGTTGGGGTGCCGTAGTAGTCGACCATCACTCCCTCGAAGATGGCAACAGAGGCCCGCCCGGTGCGAAGCGAAGAGAACTCCTGCGCAAGTGCAGTGAGCGCCTTGTCCATCTTCTCTGTCATATCCTTCTTGCTCTGCCTGTTCACTTTTTCTCCTCTGATAATCAAGTCTTTCAGGGGGTCACCATTGTTCCCACCTTCTCGCCGTGCGCTATGCGCGTAAGGTTGCCGCTCTCCCGTATATCAAAGACCAGTATGGGCATGTTGTTGTCCATACAGAGCGAGACAGCAGTGGAGTCCATTACCTTGAGCCCCAACTTGAGTACGTCTATATAGCGCAGGGAGTCGTATTTGACTGCCTTGTCGTCTGTCTCCGGGTCCTTGTCGTAGACACCGTCCACCTTGGTGCCCTTGAGCAGGATATCTGCGTGCATCTCCATGGCCCGGAGGGCCGCCGCCGTGTCAGTGGTAAAGTATGGGTTGCCCGTTCCGGCGCCGAAGATGACGACACGTCTTTTCTCGAGGTGCCTTATGGCGCGCCTTCTTATATATGGCTCGGCCAGTTCCTTCATCTCGATTGCCGAGATGACGCGCGTTGGGATTCCCTCGCGCTCGATGGCGTCCTGGAGCATGAGGGCGTTTATTACTGTTGCGAGCATGCCCACGTAATCGGCGGTGGCGCGCTCCATGCCCCGCGCGCTCGATGAGACGCCGCGGAATATATTGCCCCCGCCTATGACCACGGATACATCTACGCCAAGGCCGTGGAGCGCCGCTATCTCGCGTGCAACGGCTACTACGGTCCTGTTGTCAATGCCGTACTCAAGGGCCCCCATCAGGACCTCGCCCGATAGTTTGAGGAGGATTCTCTTGTACTTGAGGAACTCGGCCATGGACGTGTCTCCGCCTTGGTACGTCTTGCCCTGCAGGGGCAGGATCTTTGCTCAACCTGCCTTTTTCCGAAAAATGTCTTGGCAGGTATGTGTACACATTGAATGACCTTTCCTGGGTCGAAAGATCTGGGAAAGAGAGTGTATGGGTTTTTCCCTTTTTCTTATATTCTCAAGGGGTTACCCCCAGCATAGAGCGGAGCGCAGGTCATCACAGGTCTTGCAGCAGAGACGAAACTGATAGCCCCGGGTACAGAGCAGGGGGTATCTCTCTGCATGGAGGCCGGGACAGAAGCAGGGCCTTCAGGGGGAGGCAGGGGTTCAGGACTGAAGGGCCTCGACCTCCTTGGCCAGGTCAGTCTCTTTCTTTTCTATGCCTTCACCAACCTTGAACCTTGCGAAGCGGCGAACAGTGATGTTCTCGCCTATCTTGGCCACCTTCTCTACAATGAGTTTTTCTATGGTCTTGTCCGGGTCCTTTACAAAGGGTTGCTCAAGGAGGCAGATGCCCTTCAGGAACTTCTCTATCTTGCCCCCCACTATCTTCTCTACTACGTGGTCTGGCTTACCCGTCTCCTTTGCCTGGGCAGTGTAGATGGCCTTCTCTGCCTCTATGACCTCTGCGGGCACCTCTGTGCGGCTCACGTACTGGGGCGCCATCGCGGCTATGTGCATGGCTATATCATGTACAAGAGAGAGGAAGTCCTCGTTACGAGCAACGAAGTCTGTCTCGCAGTTTACCTCGACCAATACGCCGAGTTTGCCCCCTGCGTGGATATAGGAGTATACGATACCCTCGGCAGTTACCCTGCCGGCCTTTTTCTGAGCGGCAGAGAGCCCCTTCTCGCGAAGATAGACAATGGCCTTCTCCATGTCGCCGCCTGTCTCGGTGAGGGCCTTCTTGCAGTCCATGAAGCCGGCGCCGGTTTTTTCCCTGAGTTCCTTGACTGTCTTTGCCGATATTCCCATTGTAAAAAATTCTCCTGACGATGGATTATGTCTGCGCAGTGCAGGTAGAGTTAATGGACTTGCCTGTGCTCCGGGGTGGTGGCCATAGGGCCCGTGGAGTTCCAACCCCATGAAAGGGGGCGGTACCGCGCGGTGCACCGGAGTACCCCGGGGTCATGAGGACCTCCCCGAGCGAGACTCGTCCAGAAGAAGACCTTTGCCACTGGCCAGGCCCTATCATGTGGCCGGCTCAGCCGCCTCGTCGACCTTGACCACCTCGGACTCGGGCTTTACGGCGGGCGTAGCCTCAGGGGCCTCTGCCATGGCCGTGGTCTCTCTCACCTCTTCTGCCTCAGGGGCTACCTCCTGGCCCCCGGCCTCCTCGGCCTGGGCCTCGCTCTGCAGGCTCGCCTCGTACATGGCCCTGCCCTCGAGACAGGCATCGGCTATGGCGGAGGAGAAGAGTTTTATGGCTCGTATGGCATCGTCATTACCAGGTATGACCATATCGACCTCATCGGGGTCGCAGTTGGAATCCACTATGGCCACAACGGGTATGCCGAGTTTGCGTGCCTCACGAATGGCGATGGCCTCTTTCTTGGAGTCCACCACAAAGAGGGCGTCAGGGAGAGACTTCATATCCCTTACGCCGCCTAGGTATTTCTCCAGCCGCATCTTCTCGCGCTCGAGCATTAGACGCTCTTTCTTCGTGGCGCCGGCAAACTCATCGCCCTCCTCGATCTTGTCGAGTTTGTTGAGCCTTGCGATGGATTTCTTTACTGTCTCGAAGTTGGTGAGAAAGCCGCCTATCCAGCGGTTGTTCACATAGAACATGCCAGCCCTGCGGGCCTCTTCTTCTATGGATTTATGGGCCTGCTTCTTGGTGCCCACGAAGAGCACCTTGCCGCCCTTGGCTGTAAGGTCGAGGATGAAGTTGTAGGCGACCTTGAAGAGACGTACGGTGTGTTGCAGGTCGATTATGTAGATGCCGTTGCGGGCCCCGAAGATGAAGGGTTTCATCTTGGGGTTCCATCTCCTCGTCTGGTGTCCGAAGTGGACGCCGCTCTCGAGGAGTTGTTTCATGGTGAGATATGCCATTGTGCCTCCTTTTGCGGTTGATGTCCTCCGCGCCGGCGATACACGTGCCCGCAGTGCGGGCACCGCAAAAATAACGGCGCGTGCGTATTTAATCGTATATTTCTAACACAGCCGCCTAATGGTTGCAAGTCTTTTTTAAGGCACCTGCAGGGCCTCAGCCCCTCTCGGGCCCGAGGTCCCAAGTCATTTCAACCTCTCCGAGGACGCTCTTTATGACGAGTTTTATGTATGAGGCGTTCTCTGAAGGGACCCCCTTGCCGCCCTGGTACGGAAAACGCAGTACATAGGCAGTGCTCCATAGGTCTACATAGGGAAAGAACTCGGCTCGAAGCGGGTCGATGCGTTCGAGGCGGTCTATGGAGAGCGGCTCCACCCTCTTCCCCGTACTGTCAACAAGGTATATCCGCCAGGGAGAGCCTCTGGCCTCGAGGTTGTTGTAGGCCTCTTCAGATGTGTGGACAGAGAGAAAGAACTCCGAGTACTTGCGCCCTGCCATCTGGTCTTCTTTCTGAAGCCGGGCACGGTCTTTCTCCGTAAGGCCGAAACTCAGGGCATAATAATCCCTGTAGGCCTCCCGGAAGGCCGCCCCCCTGTATGTTGCCACCAGGGCCAGACGTTCTTCCATGCCGTTGTAAAGATGGGCCCTCCTGGTCCACCTGGCGAGTTCGCTGTCATAGCGGAGCCTTGCCGTGGCCATGGGCCCTGCGCAGGAAGAGGCCAGGACCATGACAGCGAGGGCCAGAAAGGCGACGAAGGGCCCCTTGCCTCTACAGGGTATCTTCATAAACATCCAAGCGTTCTTCTTGCCCCGCCCCTCTACTCAGCAAGACGGAACCCGATGTTGGGGGCGAAGAGATTTGCCTCCTTGGCATGGCGGTAGGTGGTACGGAGTTTGTAAGGCCCGTCCACGTAAGACCCCCCTCTTATGGTGCGCCAGTCAGAAAAATCAGGGCCAAAGGGGTTCTCCTCTGGGCTGTTCTTGTAGTAATCAAAGTCAAAGTTGTCTTCCACCCACTCCCAGACATTGCCGGTCATGTCGTAGATGCCGAGGGCGTTGGGCTTCTTCTGCTTGGGATAGTGCATCTTGCCCTCAGAGTTATAGAGGAACCAGCCGTAATCCTCGATGTCGTCCTCGTTGTTCGTACCCGACCATCTTATGTCCTTGCCCCTCTCCCTTGCGGCATACTCCCACTCGGCCTCTGTAGGAAGGCGGTAAAAGCCGTCTACGAGTTTGTTCAGGGCCTCTATGAAGCGGTTTGCCCAACTCCAGTTTATATTGGTGAGCGGCATGTCCGGATCAATGCCCTCCTGGAAGGGAAAGCCCATGACAGCCTCCCAGAGCCTGTTCGTGACCTCTGTCTCGCCGATGTAGTAGTCTGAGAGGCAGACCTTGTGAACCGGTTTCTCGTCGTCATCTCCCTTGCCCGTAAAGTCTCCCATGTCGAAGCACCCGCCTTCGACGTATATCATCTTTATGGGAGGCATGTTCTTTCTCCTCTCCTCCATTTCCTTTCTTCTCTTCTCTTCCTCGAGTTTCTTTCTCTCGGCCCTGGTGAGCGGTTTTTCGCTGACGGGTTTGTGCTCAGCGGCAAGCGTTCTTACGGGCATGAAGGCAAGCGATGACAGGACAACTACGAAAAAGAGCAGGAAAGACAACCTCTTCATAACAGAATCCCTCCACAAACAGATTATTCTTGAGTCTGTCCCTTGTACATTGAAACTCTACTTGAAGAGCACCAACTGCGGTGCCTTGACCTCGTCCTCCACCTTTACAGGATATCTGCCAGTAAAGCAGGCGTCGCAGAACCCCACGTCCCGGCCCACGGCCCTGTAGAGGCCCTCTAGGCTGAGATAACGAAGCGTATCAGATGTAATATAGTTGTTTATCTCGTCCACGGTGTGGCTCGATGCGATGAGTTCCTCTTTTGTGGGAGTGTCTATGCCGTAAAAGCAGGGCGACAGGCTCGGGGGTGAACTTATCCTCATATGTATCTCTCTTGCGCGGGCATCCCGTATCATCTTCACTATCTTACGGCTCGTGGTGCCGCGCACGATGGAGTCGTCCACCACCACAACCCTCTTGCCTCTTATGACATCCCTTACGGCATTGAGTTTTAGTTTTACGCCGAAGTGGCGTATGGAGTCCTGGGGCTCAATAAAGGTACGGCCCATGTAATGGCTCCTTACCAGGCCCTTGTCAAAGGGTATGCCCGATTCCTCGGCATATCCAATGGCCGCCGGCACACCCGAGTCGGGCACGGGTATGACTATATCGGCCTCCACCGGGTTTTCTCTCGCAAGGATGCGTCCAAAGTTCTTTCTCACGGCATGGACGCTCTTACCGAAGATGTAGGAGTCGGGGCGCGCAAAGTAGATGAGTTCGAAGATGCAGTGTCTTGGGTCCTGTTTCCTGAAGGGCTTGTATGAGGTCAGGCCCTTGTTGTCCATGATTATGATCTCGCCCGGCTCCACGTCGCGGATGTAGGTGGCCTCTATGAGGTCGAGGGCGCATGTCTCTGAGGCGATGACAAAGGCGTCCCTGAGCCTGCCGAGGCAGAGGGGCCTGAAGCCCGAGGGGTCACGGGCGGCCACCATTGTGCCCTTGTCAGTGAGAAAGACGAGCGAAAAGGCGCCCCTGAGTTTACCGAGGGCAAAGGTTATCCTGTCAATGAGGTGACGCTCATGGGAAGAGGCGATGAGGTGGACGATGGTCTCTGTGTCCATGCCGGACTGGAAGATCGACCCATGGGCCTCGAACTCGGCGCGTATTACAAAGGAGTTTACTATGTTGCCGTTGTGTGCAACGGCGATACCGCCTCTGGCGTACTCCACGACAAAGGGCTGGGCGTTCTTGATGTGACTCTCGCCTGCAGTGGAATAACGGACATGACCAATGGCCGAGGAGCCCTGGAGGCCGCCGATGGTCTCGTTGTCGAAGACATCGGCCACAAGGCCCATGCCCTTGTGAGAGTACATTCGTGTGCCATCGCTGGAGGCAATGCCTGCGCTCTCCTGGCCGCGGTGCTGGAGACCGTAGAGGCCGAGATAGGTAAGATTTGCCGCCTCGGCGTGACCATAGACCCCGAAGACCCCACACTCGTCGTGAAAGTGGTCGTCCATTTCGTGTATATCCATAAAATTGTCTGGAGGGCAATGCCACCTATATATTTGCCGGGCCTGCACCCCTCTTCCCAACAAGTCCTTAAGTGGACAATGCCCTTCCCGCAAGTCCTTTACAACGGCCTCCTGGGCCAATAGAGATCGTTTTTTCCTGCCCCGCCTTCTCTGTCCAGGAGAGGGTGGAGGAGTAATCTTTTTTCGCCGAAAGGAGCCTGGGCCCCTGCCCACTGCACGTGAGAGCCTCCTGCGCCACAGGCCCTTGCAGACCCCTTCCTCCTGCGCCTCCCTACCCCAGCGCCCCCCTGCTCCCCTTCTGCCCCCCCAATGCT
>CAYOVP010000023.1:0-29892 GCA_964407495.1 uncultured Thermodesulfobacteriota bacterium | reverse complement strand
GGCATAAACCCCACGAGGACGGGTATTATCGATATTTTGAAAAAAATGGGCGGAGACATTCAGGTAGGCAATAAGAGGGGCGAGGGCCTTGAGCCGACGGCGGATATACTTATCAGGGCCTCGGCGCTGAAGGGCGTGGAGATAGACGGAGAGGCCCTTCTGCCTGCCATTGACGAGTTTCCCATCATCTGCGTTGCCGCGGCCTTTGCAGAAGGGGTTACGAAGATAAGAGGGGCAGGGGAACTACGCGTAAAGGAGTCTGACAGGGTAGCGGTCATGGCAGGGGTCCTAAGCGCTATGGGCGTAAGGTGCGTCGAGAAACCCGATGGCATTGAGATCGATGGCGCAGGCTTCGGGCGGTTGTCTGGTGGGCAGTTCGAGACGCATGGCGACCACCGCGTGGCCATGAGCATCGCTGTTGCGGCCCTTGGCGCAGGCGGCGAGACTGCCATAAAGCAAGCCTCCTCTGTGGACGTATCGTACCCAGGGTTCTTCTCAGACCTTGAGACGGTGCGCGAAGAAGGGCGTTTCAAGAGAAACTGATATGGAGAAAAAGGGCATAGTAATAGCCATAGACGGCCCGGGCGGCGTTGGAAAGTCTACGGTGAGCAGGCGCATTGCCAGTGAACTTGGCGGCACATATGTGGACACTGGTGCCATGTACAGGGCCTTTGGACTCGCGCTGAAGAGAGAAAAGATAGACCCCGGCGACGAAGAGGACCTCAGGCGTTTCTGCAGAGAGGCCGAGTTGGTCTACAGGCCTGCCGACGGGAGTATATTCGTTAACGGCGTGGAGTACACTGACGAGATACGCTCCGAGGAGGCCGGGGCCCTTGCGTCTCTGGTAGCGGCAAAAGGGGTAGTGAGAAAGACCCTCGTAGAGTACCAACGCTCTTTTCAGTCCGATGGAGTCCTTGTCATGGAGGGCCGCGACATCGGGACAGTAGTCTTTCCAGAGGCAGATATTAAGTTCTACCTCGACGCAGACCCCGCTGTGCGCGCCATGAGGAGACACGCCGACGATGGCGGCGGTCCAGAGACAGAGAAGACGAGACAAGCCCTCCTCGCCAGGGACAGGCGCGACAGGACGAGGGCGGATTCACCCCTTGAGAAGGCCATTGACGCCATGTACGTAGACACCACAGACCTGGACGCAGAGGGCGTTGTTTCACTCCTTATGGAGCGCATACGCAAGGCGCTCAACATACCTTGAAAAAAAAACTTCCTGTGTGGAAAGTTATTGTCATCATAAGGAAAATGTGTGAAATTAATTTGCACTTTGACTTTTGCTGTGCTATCTTTTTATAAACAAATACATTGGGGGTACATTAATTAATGCTCGACTCAAGCGGCAAGGATGAGAAAGTAACGGAAGAGTCCGAGTTCGAACGCATGTTCGACGCGGACATAAGGGAGTTCAAGGAAGGCGACGTAGTAACGGGCACGGTGGTGGATATCTCGGGTGACGCCGTGGTGGTGGATATAGGCTACAAATCCGAGGGCGTTGTCTCTATAAAGGAGTTTCCCCTCGTTGACGGCAAACCCGATATAAACGTTGGCGACGAGATAAAGGTCTTCATAGAGAGAAGAGAAGACGAGAACGGCTTCGTAGTCCTCTCCAAGACGCGGGCGGACCAACTCAAACTCTGGGATATCATCGTAGACGCCTGCGAGAACAACAAGGTAGTGGAGGGCACCATCACCAACAGGGTGAAGGGCGGGTTCTACGTGAACATAGGCGGTCTCAATGCCTTTCTGCCAGGCTCTCAGGTAGATCTAAAGCCCGTACGCAACCCCGAGGCCCTCATAGGACAGACCTTTGAGTTCAATATCCTCAAGTACAACAGGCGAAAGAGCAACATCATAGTTTCGCGCCGCTCCATTCTCGAGAAAGAGCGCGAGGCCGCAAGGAAGATAACCCTCGAAAAACTCGAGGAAGGGGCCATCCTCGAGGGCGTGGTAAAGAACATCACTGACTACGGCGCCTTTGTGGACCTTGGCGGCATAGACGGCCTTGTGCACCTCACGGACATGTCCTGGGGCAAGGTATCGCACCCCTCTCAACTCCTCAAGATAGGCGACACCATAAAGGTCAAGGTGCTTCGCTACGACAGGGAGGAGAACAAGATATCCCTTGGCATAAAGCAGACAAAGCCCGACCCATGGCAGACGGTGACAGAGAAGTACCCAGTGGGTTCGAGGGTGCAGGGGCGCGTGGTAAACCTTACGGATTACGGAGCCTTCGTGGAACTCGAAGAAGGTCTCGAGGGGCTCGTTCATATCTCGGAGATGTCCTGGACCAAGATACGCCACCCATCGCAGAAGGTAAAGGTGGGCGACGAGGTGACAGTGCAGGTCCTGAACGTCGACCCTGCGAGCCGCCGCATCTCCCTTGGCATAAAGCAGGTGGAGCCCAACCCCTGGGAGGGGGCCGCCGAACGTTACCCGCGCGGCACCAAGGTCAAGGGCATTGTAAAGAACATAACAGACTTCGGCATATTTCTCGGCGTGGAAGAGGGTATTGACGGGCTCGTGCACATCTCGGACCTCTCCTGGCGCAAGGTAAAGCATCCGTCTGAGATATTCCGCAAGGGGCAGGAGGCCGAGGCGGTTGTCCTCCATATAGACAGCGTGAACAGGCGGTTCTCGCTCTCCACCAAACTCCTCGAGAAAAACCCCTGGGAGGGCGTGGAGGAGCGCTACAAGCCGGGCACAATAGTAGAGGGCAGGATTACGGGCATAGCGGATTTCGGCGCCTTTGTTCTCCTCGAGGAAGGGCTCGAGGGCCTTATTCACGTCTCGGAGATTAGCCGTGCCGGTAAAGGAGGCCATGGCATAAACGTAGGGGACATAGTAGAGGTAGAGGTCCTGAACGTGGATGCCCGCGACAACAAGATCGGGCTGAGCCTCAGGTCAGTAAAACAACGGGCCGGCGAAGAAGAGACGCATGAAGAGGCTCAAGGCATAGAGGCCGCCACAGAGGAGGCGAGGGAAGAAGGGCCTGAAGAGGCCGCTCCTGAGGACACGGGGCAAGGGGCCGGGGAAGTTACAGAAGAAGGCCAGGGAGAAAAAGCAACCACGGGCGGGGCGCAGGAAGAGGGTTCCTCGCCTGAAGGAGAGGGCAGAGAGGAGGCATCTGGTGAGCCCACCTCAGCAGAAAAGCCCTCTCCCGAAGAATCTGCCCAGGGTTCGGAGGAAGAGGCCTCTACAGAAGAGACTTCTCCAGAGGATGTATCTACTACGGAAGAAGAAGAGGCTTCTTCTGATGCCGATGATACCGAGGTCGTGGACGAAGGGGCCGGTCCTTCCGGCGATGATGTTGCCAAGGAAGAAGATGCTTCCGGCGGGGCCGAGGCAACTGAGGCAGGGCAGGGAGAGGCAGGGCCCACTGAGGCAGATGGAGAGGGTAAGGCAGGGTGACGAAGAGGCGAGTCGCCTGATACATTTCTCAGTAACGAGAAGGTCGAAGCGCCTTTCCAAGAAACAACGGGGGGGAGTGGCGGTGGTGGAGTCTGCCTGCATCAGACATGAACCCTTGGCACCCCTCTGCAAGGGCCTTTTATCTGCCTATATAATCTTTTCCAGGACCATTGCTGAGGGTCTCTTTTTCCGGCGCGCTTTACGATAATTCAAGAGGTCATGGCTATCCTCAAAAACCTTCTCGCAGGGCTTGGAGCGCTCCTGGTCCTCGCGGTACTCGCCATGGTAATCACCGCTCTCTTCACCGGCGGGGGCCCCTATGGCAGGGACAAGGTCGCGGTAGTGGAGTTGAAGGGCCTTATTACCGACTCCACGGACCTCGTAAGGACCCTCGATGAACTCGGCGCGCGCGAAGACGTCAAGGCCGTGGTGCTGAGAGTCGATTCTCCAGGCGGCTCTGTAGGACCCTCACAGGAATTATACTCTGCTCTTCGACGTCTTGACAAGAAGAAGCCAGTCGTGGCCTCCATGGCATCGGTAGCCGCCTCGGGCGGGTACTATGCCGCCTCTGCGGCTCGCCGCATAGTGGCCAACCCCGGCACCATCACAGGGAGCATAGGCGTCATAGTCCAGTTCATGAGCGCCGAGGACCTTCTCAAGAAACTGGGCCTCAGGGGTTATGTCATAAAGAGCGGCAAGTTCAAGGACGCAGGCTCACCGTTACGCAAGATGACACCCGAGGAAAGGGCCGTACTCCAGGGCCTCGTGAACGAAGTGAACATGCAGTTTGTCCGGGCCGTGGCAGAGGGCAGAGGCCTCGATCTGAAGGAGGTCAGGAAACTCGCTGACGGGAGGATCTTTACGGGTGAGGAGGCCAGGAAAAAGGGCCTTGTAGACGAACTCGGAGACCTTGCCAGGGCCATAAACCTTGGCGCGCGCCTTGGCGGCATCAAGGGCAAGCCCTATGTCATTTACCCTGACGAAAAATTATTGGGCAAATGGGAGGGGCTCTTCTCCGGGAATCTCTCGGGCAGGCTCTCAGGTCTTTTCCCAGGTATACGCCTCATGTACGCAATGCCTGGAGTAACTGGCTAAGGAAGGAGTGAGAATATTATGACAAAGAGCGAGTTGATAGAGAGGGTTTCGGCAAGGGTGAAGAGCTTCACCAAGAAGGACGTAGAGAAGATCGTGGATTCTCTCTTCGTGTCCATGTCAGACAGTCTGGCACGCGGAGAGAAGGTAGAGATACGGGGCTTTGGGAGTTTCAAGATAAAGGAACGCGACGGACGCCAGGGCAGAAATCCAAAGTCTGGTGAGAACATATACATAGAGCCAAAGCGAGTGCCTTTTTTCAAGGCCGGCAAGGAGATACGCGAGAGGATCAACAGGTCCAAATGAAGAGGATCTGGGCGCCATGGCGTAGCGAGTACATCGGTTCACCGGATAAAGGTACCTGTCCATTCTGCACTGCCCCCGAAGACCCTGCAACTGCCCACGTAGTATACTCCGACGAGACAAATATCGTACTTCTGAACAAGTACCCCTATACAGGCGGTCATCTCCTCATCAGCCCGAGACGACACCTTGCCAGTCTCGACGACCTCGATAGTAACGAATCAAGGGGTATGTTTGTGCTTACGCGTACTTGCGTAAAGGTCCTCAAGGAGGCCTTCAGCCCCCATGGCTTCAATATAGGCATGAACCTTGGCCGCGTTGCCGGTGCCGGCATCGCCGACCACGTACACCTGCACGTTGTCCCGCGCTGGAAGGGGGACACGAACTTCATGCCCGTACTCTCCGATACCCGTGTGCTCTCTTCTCACCTCGACGAGACCTATGGCATTCTGAAGCCCCTCTTCGACAAGGCCGTTGCAGAGTAATGCGCAAAATTCCCTTCTCTCTTTTCTGACGGCTTTTCCCCTCTTTTCCTTGCCAGGTTTTCTTTATTCCAAAAGAAAGGGGAGGTTTTTTCTGGCCTGAAATATCAAAACTATCACTTGACAAATTTATTACATTATACTAAACTGCAGCCTCACAAAATATCGGCTTCGTAACTGACGGGATTAAGGTGGGTTACCACCGGGGAGCGGAGTTATATATGTTTTAGTCGACCGTCTGGGCATGTAGAACCCTCTCTGGCAGGGATTCTCGCTGTGCTCTGACGGTTTTTTTCTTCTGGAAGGCCTTGCAGAAGGCGTGTGAACATTTGCACATAACCTACTAAAAATGGAGGTTTTTTATGCAACTTACCGGGTTACTCTGGGGCGCTAAACTTCTTGACAGGGTGGAGTTTCCTCACTCCGAGGTTCTTGGCCCCGAGGCAAGTACCGATGAGATAAAGGCCCTCCTGAAGAAGTGCGGCTCTGTCTTTGTCAAGCCCGTCTTCAAGGGTGGTGTGGGCAAGAAGGGCAAATCCGGACTCATAGGCAGGGTAACGGACATAGAGAGCGCCCTTGCCGAGAAGGAGAGGCTCTATTTTGTGGAGCACGTACACGGCGCAACAAGGGCAAAGGCCGATGGGGTCACCTTCGAGGGCGCCGTGCCAGCAGAGCACGAGGTATATTTTTCCATTACCGACTCAACGATATTCCGTGCCCCCACAATGACACTTACACACCACGGCGGAGTGGATATAGAAGAACTTCCCAAGGACAAGATAGCCGAGGTCCCCTTCGACCCCCTTACAGGGCTCAAGAGTTTTCATGTCTCCAATGCCCTCGAGGACCTCGGGGCGCCTGCCGAGATAATAAGCCCCCTTGTGCAGAACCTGCCCAAACTCTGGACACTATTCAACAACTACGGCATGAGCACGCTGGAGATCAACCCTCTTCGCATGATGCCAACGAAGAAGGGGCGTCTCCTGCCCGTTGCCTGCGACTTCAAGGGCTCTTTCGATATAGACAACGCGGCCTGGAAGCGCCTTGGCCTGCCGCCACATCTCTTTGCCTCCGACTACTCGGAGTTTGAGCAGGAGATAAACCAACTACGTACATACCAGGGGCAGTCCGATGTCTTCATCATAAACCCCCGCGGCACCATCACGGCACCGACCTTTGGCGGAGGGGCCAACGCCCTCGTCACCGAACTACTCGGCGACAGGGCCACCATTTCGTCGGACTTTGGCGGGAACCCGCCCTATGCAAAGATGAACGACATAGCGCGCATAGTCTTCAAGTACTGGCTCGGCCAGAGCAATGTTCTGTTCATAATAGGCGGAAAGGCCAACAACACGGATATTTACGAGACCTTCCGTGCCATGGCCGATGCCCTCAAGGAACACTTTCAGACAAACCCCACGCCCCTCTTCGTGGTGGTGGGAAGAGGCGGGCCCAACCTCGTGAGAGGGCTTGCCTACATGCGAGATACGCTCGAATCCCTCCGCCTCCCTTACAGGATGTTCGGCCACGACAGCGCCATGAGCGAGGTGGTGAACTACGCCATGAAGGTGGACGACTGGATGAAGGCAGGGGGCAGAGACAAGGTGAGCGATGCGCTCGGGCTGTCATAGGCCCTGCCAGGTCTTCTGAGGAGAATAACGGCCCCTCCTCCTTACGAGGGAAGGGGGTTAACAAAATCAAAAAAAGGGTGGAAACATGCATAAAGAGGGAGTCTTCAACTTTCCATACTATGTAGGCATCAGATCCCTTGCCGAGGTGGCAACCCGTGACGACCGTGTCTGCGTCCTCAACATACTTGGCACAGAGAGCCGGTCCGTCACACCAGTGAGCCACGCATATTCCGGCGGCAACGTGGTCTTTGGCACAGGGCCTGGAAGAGGCGGGCAGAAACTCGACACACCAGTAGGTCCCATACCCGTGTACAACTCCGTCAGGGAGGGAATGAAGGCAGGTCACAAGTTCAATACCGCTGTCATATACCTGCCTCCGGCAGGGGTGAAGGACGGCGTGGCCGAGGTGGTAAGGCACAACCCTGAACTGAAGAAGATAGTTATCCTCACGGAAAAGGTCTCCCTCCATGATGCGCGCATCATCCGCGCCATCTGCCAGACCAACGGCATAGACGTCTTTGGGGCAAACTGCCTTGGTGTGGCCGACTCGTGGAACAAGGTACGAATAGGCGGCGCCCTTGGCGGGAGCAAGCCAGAGGAATCGCTGGAAAAGGGCACTGTGGCTATTTTTTCCAACTCCGGCAACTTCACCACCACCATAGCCGTGTACCTCCTCACAGGCGGCTGGGGCACCACCACATCCATCTCCAGCGGCAAGGACGTGTACATTCACTTCGGGCCCCACGAGTTCTTTGCGGCCCTGGACAACGACCCGCGTTCGCGCGCGGCTGTCATATACGCAGAGCCTGGCGGGTATTACGAGGCCGGGCTCAAGATAAACAAGCCCACCGTGGCCTGCGTAGTTGGCAGGTGGAAGGCCCGCCTCACCAAGGCCTGCGGGCACGCCGGGAGCCTTGCGGGCTCGGGCGACGATGCCAAGGCCAAGGAAGGCTGGTTCATGGACTACTTCGGCGTGGACGGCATTTACACGCCCGATAACCCTGTCTGCTCCAAGAAGGGCGCAGTAGTTACCAATATCGCCCATATCCCCGAGGCCCTCACAAAGGTGATGGCCCTCAACGGCCTGGAGCCAGACTTCGAGCCAAAGGGCACGTTGTCGCTCAAATGCTGGTTCTCCTCTGATGCCGGAATAGATGTGCCCCAGGACCTAAGGCTCGATGTCGTCCGTGCAGTCTCGCCCTATGGCGAGCAGATAGAGGCCCTTGACAAACAGGTGGGCGCCCAGTTCCCCCGCGAGAGACTCAAGGACGCGAGCGGTGCCTCCATGATGGACCCAAAGACACAGGTAACGAAGATACACAATATCTCCATACTGGACGCCTCCAAGCACTCCCTCGAGGATAACCTCGTCATGTCTCTACTCAAGGACTACCCCTCAGAGACGGGTGCGCGCCTTGCGAGCATTGTCTTCAACGCCTTTGTCAACCAGTCTGGCAGGGATACCCTCGCCGCGGCAGAGGCCTCCAGGAGGGCCGGCAACTCGCCAAACACCGTCGCCTCCTCTGCCGTCTGCATCGTCGGAAGGGACGGGCTCTGCTCTGCAACGGAAATCTCCGCCCTCCTCGTAGACCTCTTTGGCCCCTCGGGGCTCAAGGACGCTGAGGAGGACTTTGATTTCTCCGAGCAGATGGCCTCCTTGACAGATGAACAGAAGAGTCTCTTCACCCCTTGCGAGGGCGATACCATAGGGCCGCGCATCAACTCTGCCATAAAAGACCTTGGCGCAAGGAGCGTCTTTCTGGACTTCGTCACCGAGGCCGCAGGCGGAACACCCTCGTCAGCGGCCCTTTCCGCGGCCATCTGGACGGGCCTTGGGTGGAAGGCCCTCATGAAGAAGAGGGTCACCAAGACCACGATAAAGAACCTTCCCTGGTATTCACGCGTTTTTTCCACCATAGTTGGTTGCAGCGTGCCAGCGGAGCGCCAGTCTGATGACGCCTTCTCCGGTGTGCCCATGGACGAACTCGTAAGTGAATGGTCCTTTACAGAGACCGCCTTTCTCGCCATAGTGGGCAGGCGGCCCGACGAGAAGGAACTCTTCGAGTTCTCAACGCTCCTTGGTCTCATCATCTCCAACGGCCCGGGCACCATAAGCGCCCAGGGCAGTAAGGGCGCAGTGAGCGCCGACGGCCCTGAAGACCCTGACCGCGTACAGGTTAACAAGGCCTTTGCCGGCTTCATGACTCACACTGGCTATGCCCACGGCGGCAATGGGTACGAGGCCATCGCCTTTCTCATGGAGATGTTCAGGGACACAGGCCTTACCGACCCATCGGAGAGGGATCACGGCATTGATCTCAAGGCCCTCAGCGACGCCTATGCCGAGAAGTACAGGGAGTACAAGGCCAGGGAAAAGGCAGTTGGGAACATACAGTACAAGAAGATACCCTGCGTCAACCACCCTGTCTTCAAGGGCAAGGACGTAAACTATGACCCCCGCGAGCGTTTCGTGAGCGCGCTCTTCGAGGAAAAGGGTATCTACAATGTCTTCAAGGACTTTTACAGCAATCTCGTGCAGTCGCTCTATGACAAGGGCGTGAGCCGTAACGTCTACTGCGTGAACGTAGACGCCATAATAGCGGTCATCCTCCTCAAGATAGTCTGGGCAGACTACAAGGCCGGCAAGATAAAGGACTCTGATATCGAGACAGCGGCCTTTACCACCTTTCTCTTTGGCAGGATGATAGGTTGCGCCGCGGAGATAGACGACCACACGAACAGGGGCCGGAACATGGACACGAGGACCCCGGCGTCCAAGTGCACATATGTGGGCTGACCCTGGCGTTGGCCGAGAAAAATGGCAGAAAAACCCGGAGAAGGGCCTCCGGGTTTTTTTGTATAGGAGATCTCTGCCAAGTCTTGCGAGTGGACAACGGCGAAAAGCATTGTACCCTCTGGTCCGATGGTCAGCGCTCTCAACTTTATTTCATTTGACATGGCAAAACCGCCAAGGTAATATTTTTATTACTACTTTTTGACAAAAGGGGTACTCTCTTGAATATCTGGAAGTACATGAAATCCAACAAGGTCTTCTTTCTTCTCAGCCTTGCCGCGGCCATCCTTGGCACAGTGGTGAGTCTCTTCATAGGAGGTTGCACAAAAAAGAACGGGAACAAGGAGAAGATACTCGCCTCGAAGAGGGTGAAGGTGGATCTCAAGGAGCCGGCACTGCCCGGCACCAAGAAGGCACCGGGTAACGAACTCGTTGTGGAAGAGAAGGGAAAGGCCGCTGGAAGAGCGGTAGTAGAGAGAGAGAAGAAGATCGCCGGCATGGCAGGGAGAGAAGAGGGAAAGAGGCCCCGGAAGGCGGTCTCCAGACCATTACGGAAAACCAGGACCCATCGCGCGGGAAAGGCGTCCGGGGCCGTTGTAAAGACCATCAGGCCATGGGCCGTAAACGTGGCTTCTTTTACCCATGGCGATGACGCCGCGAAACTCCGGGACCTCCTCCTGTCCATTGGTTACAACGCCTACATGACCAAGTTCGTAAAGGACGGTACACTCTTTTACAGGATAAGGGTCGGCTTCTATTCAACGCGCGCAGAGGCCTCTCAGGTGGGGCGGAAGATCGCCGCGAGATACAGGTACGTTGGCACGCCCTGGGTAGTAAAGCCTGGCAGGGACGAAGTAGTCTCTCACAGTAAATAACTTTTTATAACAACTCGTTAGTAAATATACTTAATGCTCTCTATCAACAAGACATCTCTCTCCGGCCCTCCATCCTCAGGGCAGTCATGCAGGACGCGCAAGGTCTACATCGAGACCTTTGGTTGCCAGATGAACGAGTCTGACTCCGATAGACTCCTGGGGTTCCTCTCCCGCCTCGGATTCGAGCGCACTGGCGAGAGTTCTACGGCAGACCTCATAGTACTCAATACCTGTAGCGTACGGGACAAGGCAGAGCAGAAGGTATACTCCACGCTTGGAAGGTTCCGCTCACTGAAGGAAGAACGTCCGGGCCTTGTCATTGTCCTTGCCGGGTGTGTGGCCCAGCAGGAGGGCGAGAGGCTTCTACGCCGCATCCCGTACCTCGACCTTGTCATAGGGACGGCCAGTATCCACAGGATAGGCGAACTCCTCGAGGGCATTGGAGACGGGAATAAAAGGCTTGCGGCAACCACGTTAAGTGGTATTATAGAGCATGACGAGTACGGCGTCAGCGCTAAAGCGAGCCCTGTGCGCTCCTTTGTGAGCATAATGCGGGGATGCAACAATTACTGCACCTACTGTATCGTACCCTATACGCGGGGCCCAGAGGCGAGCAGACCCGCCGCCGAGATACTCGGCGAGGTGAGGGCCCTTGCACGCCAGGGCACGCGGGAGGTCACGCTACTTGGGCAGAATGTAAACTCGTACCGCGACCCCAGTGGAGGGCTCGGTTTTCCGGCACTACTTCGCAGAGTAGTCGCCATAGATGGGATCAGGCGGGTTCGCTTCGTCACCTCTCACCCGAGAGACCTCTCTGACGAACTCATAGGTCTCTTCGGTGAGGAAGAGAAACTCTGCCGTCATCTCCATCTTCCCGTGCAGTCCGGCTCAGACCGCGTGCTCGCGGCCATGAAGAGGGACTATACCTCGGGCCAGTACATGGCAAAGATAGAGAAACTCAAGGCCCTGTACCCTGATATGGCCATAACAACGGACATTATCGTGGGTTTTCCAGGCGAGCAGAGGGCCGACTTCGAGGCCACAATGGACCTTGTCAGGGCCGTTGAGTACGATAATATCTTCTCCTTCAAGTACTCGCCCCGGCCAGGTACCCTGGCCGCCGGCTATGAAGACCACGTGGAGGATGCCGAGAAGAGCGCGCGTCTTTCGCTCCTGCAGGAGACTCAGAGAGAGATTACAATGAGACGCGGACTCGCCCTCGTGGGTACTATTCAGGAAGTCCTCGTAGAGGGGACTTCCAAGCGTGACGATACAGACCTTACGGGGCGTACGGAGACCAACCGTGTAGTCAATTTTCCGGCCTCCTCGACTGAGGCAGGGCCTGGAGATATGGTAGAAGTAATCATAACCAGTGCATACCAGCACTCGTTGCGTGCGGTGAGCAGAAAGGAAGGTGCCTATGCTACTTGAGATGAAGGTCTTTGGCATCGCGGTAGACCCTTTTACCAACGCTCCCATAGTCATACTAAAAGACGAGGACGAGGTAAACACCCTGCCTGTCTGGATAGGCGTACTCGAGGCAGGGGCAATAGCCTCTGAGGTGGAGAAGATCCGCTTTTCACGCCCCATGTCCCATGACCTCATAAAGAACCTCCTCGTAACCCTGGACCTCAGCCTCGAACGCGTGGAGATAATAGACATCAGGAACAACGTCTATTACGCCACCATCCATATACGGACGAAGGATGACAGGGCCTATGCCCTCGATGCGAGGCCCAGCGATGCCATTGCCATAGCACTGAGGATGGAGGCCCCCATCTACGTGGAGACCTCGGTGCTGGACAAGTCGAGGGACGTGGACCTCAGTTCCGTAAGCGGCAAGAACGCCAGTTCCGAGGATATCCTCGATCTACTCGAGAACCTCTCGCCCGAAGACTTCGGCAAGTACAAGATGTAGGGAAGGGAAGCAGAGGTATGATAGACTTTCACGCACACACCCTTCTCAGCGACGGGTACCTCCTGCCATCGGAACTTGCCCGGAGGGTGGAGGTCGCAGGCTATCGCGCCATTGCCATGACAGACCATGTGGACGACTCCAATATCGAGGACGTCCTCGGTAAACTCCTCCGTGTAAGCGCAAGGCTCATGAGGTTCATGGAGGTGAGGGTGCTTGCAGGCGTGGAACTCACCCACATACCGCCCCGGGATATTCCCTTCATGGTAAAGAAGGCCCGCTCTCTCGGGGCCCGCGTGGTCATAGGACACGGAGAGACCCTTGCCGAGCCGGTGGCCAGGGGCACGAACCTCGCCTATATCAGGGCAGGCGTGGATATCCTCGCACACCCAGGGCTCGTCACAGCGCGTGAGGCCCGCCTTGCCGCAGAAAAGGGCGTATCTTTTGAACTCACCACAAGGGGAGGGCACAACGCCTCCAACGGCCACGTGGCGCGCATGGCTAAAAAAGAGGGCGTAAAACTGGTCCTCAATACTGATACTCACTCGCCATCAGACATCATCGACGCCGCGAGGGCCGAAAAAATCGCCCTCGGAGCCGGTCTCGACAAAAAAGACCTGAGAAAGATAGAGAAGAATGCCCTGGAACTACTCGAAAAGGCCCTGTCTTAGACTCTTTGCTCTCCTCCTCCTCGCAGTTATCTCCTTCACCGGCTGTTCTACTGTCAGCGGACCGCGCGGAGACAGAGAAGACGCAACCGCCTGGAGCACGCTCTACCAGAGTTCGAGCAGGCCGGCCTCGAGTCCAGACCGCCTGGAACCGCCCTTCCGTCTGGCCTGGTCCCACGACATAGGCCCTTTCAATCACTTCAAGATCTATCCGCCCGAAGAACTCTCAGTGCCTGTCATCATGGGGACAGGGCTCTACGTGGGCTCCAACGACGAGAGGTTCTATGCCTATGACTACACAACAGGGAAGAGGCTCTGGAGGTATGACGCAGGTGTTCCCATAGAGAGTACGGCAACTGTTACGGAGAAGGTGGTCTGTTTCGGCACCTCTGGCGGACTGCTCAACTGCCTTGACCGGGAGACAGGAGACCTCCTCTGGTCCTTTACCACTGGTTCGGAGATAATATCATCCCCTGTGATCACCTCCAACAGCGTCTACTTCTACGCCTCCACAGACCAGTTGTTTGCCCTGGACCTCAGGTCTGGCCGGGAGATCTGGTCTCACAGGCATTCCTACTTCAGTATGGTGACCCCCAGGGTGCGCACCTCGCCGGCCCTTACGCACGACGGTGAGAAGATACTTCAGGTCTTCTCCGACGGGACACTCATCTGCTTCGAGACCGTCTCCGGAAGGGTGCTCTGGCAGAAGAAGGTCTTCAAGCCAGATATCTCGGGCCCTGCATTCAGGGTCACGCCAGCCGTCTTCGGAGATACGGTCTATGTCATTGGAAATGGTCCCATGGTCCAGGCACGCCTCGTCGAAGACGGCAGGCTCTTCAAGACCTACGACGCCATGAAGGCCCTGGACTTCGTTGTCTTGGACAGTAACCGCATACTCCTCGTATCAGGCAGAGAACTTGGCCTCCTCGACACCAGGACTGGTAAGCCCATCTGGAAGAAGGTCCTCCTGGAGGACAGGGGCAGGGTCTCGGGCGTATCTGTCTCGGGCAGTGTTCTTCTTTTACTACAGAACAAGTCTACGACACACCTGAAGTTGGATTTCCTCACCACGAGAAAGGGGCATATAACCGCCATCTCACTGGAGAATGGACGCGAACTCTGGACCAGGAAACTCGCCTCCACCCTTACCGGCGGTGTCTCGGCCTCGGGGGGCGGCTTTGCCCTCCTCACGGACAAGGGCGAGATAGAGGTCTGGAGCAGGTAGAGTGGACAGGAGGCTGAACATAGCCTTTGTCTGGCACATGCACCAGCCCCTTTACAGGGACCCCTTTACCGGTGCCTACGACATGCCCTGGGTCCTCCTCCATGCCACGAAAGACTACATAGACATGGTCTCCATCCTGGAGAGGTTTCCCGAGATACACCAGACCTTCAACCTCGTACCCTCGCTCATGGAGCAACTCCAGGACTACTCCTCGCCAGACGTCAAGGATATCTTTCGCGACATCAGCGCACGGCGGGCCGAGGAACTCACCCCTGACGACAAGGTCTTCCTCCTCTCAAACTTCTTCAGTGCCTCCCGCGAACAGATGATCTCGCCACTACCAGGTTATGCGCGCCTCCTCAGAAAACTGGGGCTCAACTTCACCGACGACCCCACCGCAGCACTGCGTTTCTTCAGCAACAAAGAGTTTCTCGACCTCCAGGTCTACTTCAATCTCGTCTGGATAGACCCATCCATACGAGGTGCCGATCCCTTTCTGAGGGGCCTCTACGAGAAGGGCGGCGGATACACTGAGGAGGAAAAGAGAAGGCTGCTCGATAAGCAGATAGAACTGGCAGGAGAGGTACTGCCCCTGTACAGAGACTTCATGGAAAAAGGCCTCATCGAGGTCTCCACCACACCATACTACCACCCCATCATGCCCATACTCTACGATAGTCTCTCGGCCCGCGAGGCCATGCCAGAGATAGCGCTCCCTGAGACGCATATCAAGTATCCCGAAGACGTAAGGGCGCAACTGCGAAAGGCCGTTGACCTCTATGGCCGTGTCTTTGGCCGGCCCCCCCGGGGGCTCTGGCCCTCCGAGGGCTCTGTGAGCACGGAGATCATACCCCTCGTGCAGGAGGCGGGGTTCCGATGGGCCGCAACAGACGAGGAGATACTCACCCACTCCCTGGGCCGGCCCTTCAGGCGCGATGAATACGGCCACCCCCTGGACAACTTCCTCTACAAGCCATGGACTGTAGGGGGCGGGGAACAGGAACTCTCGATCGTCTTCAGGGATCACGTCCTCTCCGACCTCATTGGCTTCGACTACAGCAAGGTGGACCCAGAGGCCGCGGCGCAGGACTTCTTGAACAGGCTCGGAAAGATATATGAACGCACCAGCAACCCTGAGGCAAGCCTCGTGAGCATAATTCTCGACGGAGAGAATGCCTGGGAATGCTACAAGAACGACGGGGCAGACTTCCTCGAGGCCCTCTACGGGCGTCTTACTTCAGACGACCGCTTCAGGTGCGTGACAGTGAGCGAGTACCTCGAAGGCGGCCCGGAACACGGCGAGGTGAAACGCCTCTTTGCCGGCTCCTGGATAAACCACAACTTCAGGGTCTGGATAGGGCACGAAGAGGACAACAGGGCCTGGGACCTCCTTGCCCGTGTAAGGGCAAGACTCATTGAGGCGCAAGAGAGCCTCGGCAGGGAGGAAGGCGGCCAGGAGAGAATAAAGGAGGCCTGGGAAGAGGTCTATGCCGCCGAGGGCTCGGACTGGTTCTGGTGGTTCGGAGACGACCACTCCTCTGCAAATGACGCCCGCTTTGATGCGCTCTTCAGAAAGCACATAAAACGCATATACACGCTCATAGGCGAGGAACCGCCTGCCAACCTCGAGGTGCCCATAATGACCACGGGCCGCGTGGTGGCCCCCTCCACACAGCCACGGGCCTACATAAACCCTGTACTGGACGGAGAAGTGACGAATTACTACGAATGGCTCTCCTCGGGGCTCATCTCAAATACTTTCTTCGGCTCGTCCATGCACCGCGAGGCCTTCAGGGAGGTCCTCCTCGACGGTATTGTCTATGGTTTCTCCAGGGAAGAACTCTTCTTCCGCCTCGATTACTCAAGCGGCGCACGCCCCTATGAGAGACCCTGGACAATAACTCTCAACTTCACTGCCCCCCTTGAGGTGAAGATAAAGGCAAGTATACATGGAAGTACTTGCGAGGCAGTTGTGTACAGACGTGATAACGAGGCCAAGGGCTGGGAAGAGACAGAGGCAGATGTACGGATAGCCTCTGGAAAGGTGGTGGAGATGGCCATACCCTTCTCTCTCCTTGGTGCCTCTGGGGGTGACAGTATACTTTTTTTCATAAACATAGACTCCGAGGACTTTGGCCCAGAGAGATGGCCTGCACGGGGGCTCCTCACAATAGAGGCCCCTGGAGACGAGTTCGAGGAAGAACGCTGGTTGGTCTGAGAGGCCGCCCCTCTCTTGCAGAAGAAAAATGGCAACAAAGAAGACCCATTCGTCCAGCCTCACCCCGGCAATGCGCCAGTACCTGGAGATAAAAGGGCGTCTCGGCGACGCCATAGTATTTTTCAGGATGGGTGATTTCTACGAGATGTTCTTCGAGGACGCTGTTACTGCCTCCAAGGTCCTTGGCATAGCCCTTACGGCGCGGGACCGCGCAAAGGAGATACCCATGTGCGGCTTCCCATATCATGCGGCAACGAACTACATAAAGAAACTCATTCACGAGGGCTTTAGTGTGGCCGTCTGCGAGCAGGTGGAGGAGCCAGGGAGCGCAAAGGGCCTTGTCCGCCGCGAGGTCACCCGCGTGGTAACCCCTGGAACCGCCATAGAAGACGAACTCCTCGAACCCTCGGACAACAACTACATTGCCTCTGTCTGCATCGCATCTGGCCGGTACGGCCTCTCTTACATGGATCTCTCCACTGGCGAGTTCATGGTCACGGAGTTCACCACTCCCGAGGCCCTCGTCGACGAGATAATGGGGCTCAGGCCCATGGAGGCCCTTGCGCCCCCACCATCAGAGGCAGGACCCGACCTCCAGGCGCTTCTATCGGGGCCAGGCATTGGCATAAAGAAGATCTCCACCCTCCATGAGAGGGAGTTCTCTGCTTCACTCAACACAAGGAGGCTGGCCGAGCACTTCGGCACACTGGGGCTCGAGGGTTTCGGTTGCCAAGGCCTCACTGCCGGCATAGGCGCCGCAGGCGCTCTCCTTGCATATATCAAAGAGACACAACACTCGAAACTGCCCCATATAGGAAAGATCTCTCCCTATGAGACCAGTGACTTCATGGTCATGGACTACTCCACGAGGCGCAACCTCGAGATACTCGAGAACACGCGCCAGGGGACCCGCTCCGGCACCCTCCTCGAACTCCTCGACAAGACCACCACGGCCATGGGCGCAAGGCTCCTTCGCAGTTGGCTCCTTAGGCCTCTTAAAGACCTCGAGGCCATAAGGCTCCGCCATAGCGCCCTGGACGAACTCGTCGTGGAGAAAGGGCTTCGCGAGGACACGGCAGGCCTCCTGAAAGGGGTCTACGACCTCCAGCGCCTCTCATCGCGTCTCTCCATGGGCACGGCCTCGCCCCGAGACCTTGTGGCCCTGAGGGATTCTCTCGTGAAGACGTCCCGTCTCGGTGAGGCACTCTCGCCGCTTGGCTCAACCCTCCTTGCAGAGATCCGCAAGGGGATAGACGCCGTGCCCGAGGCCGTGGACATCATCTCTCGTGCCATTGTGGATAGCCCGCCCCTGCATACCCGCGACGGCGGCGTCATACGCGAGGGGTATGATAGCGAACTCGACTCGCTTCGGGCCACAGGCTCGGGGGGCAAGGACTGGATAGCCTCCCTCGAACGTGAGGAGCGCAGAAGAACGGGGATCAATACCCTCAAGGTGGGGTACAACAAGGTCTTTGGCTATTACATAGAGGTGACACGGGCCAACCTCTCCTCAGTACCAGAGGACTATGTACGCAAGCAGACCCTTGTCAATGCAGAGCGCTTCATTACAGAGGACCTGAAGCGCTGGGAAGAGCGCATACTGCGGGCCGAGGAGAGGGCCAGGGCACTGGAGGCGAGCCTCTACCGCGAGGTCATAGAAACACTAAAGCCCATGGCCGCGCGCATCCGGAAGACAGCAGACCTCCTCGCCCGCCTCGATGTACTGATTTCCCTTGCCCGTACGGCCGCCGAGTACGATTACAGCAGGCCCGAGATGAACGAGGAGGACTCTATTCTCATAGAAGGCGGGCGCCACCCCGTGGTGGAGGCCTCCATGGACACAGGCGAGTTCGTCTCCAACGACCTGAGCCTCGATTCCTCACAAGAGGCAATCATAATCCTCACAGGGCCCAACATGGCCGGAAAATCCACCTACCTCCGCCAGAATGCCCTTATCGTCTTTCTTGCGCAGATAGGCTCCTTCGTGCCTGCCTCCAGGGCAAGGATAGGTCTTGTGGACAGGATCTTCACGAGGGTAGGGGCCTGGGACGACCTGAGCAGGGGGCAGTCCACCTTCATGGTGGAGATGAACGAGACGGCCAACATCCTCAATAACGCCACGCCGCGAAGCCTCGTGATCCTCGACGAGATAGGGCGCGGCACATCCACCTTTGACGGGCTGAGCATTGCCTGGGCAGTAGTGGAGTACCTTCACGACCACTTCGCTTCTCCGCCCCGTACCCTCTTTGCCACCCACTACCACGAACTTACTGACCTCTCCTTGACAAAAGAAAGGGTAAAAAATTATAATATGGCCGTCAAGGAGTGGCAAGGCCGCGTCATATTCCTCCGAAAGGTAGTGGCGGGCCAGAGTAGCAGTAGTTACGGCATCCACGTTGCCCGTCTTGCCGGCCTGCCGGAAGAAGTCCTCGACCGTGCAAGAGAGATACTAAGAAATCTCGAAGGCGGCGAACTCACGGAACTGGGCCTGCCGCGCCTTGCAAGTAGCGGCAGGGGGACGAAAAGGGACGCAGGAGAACCTGAAGAGAGGGGTAGGGCGGTAAATCTTCTCGGTACCGGCCTTGGAGCCCGGGGTGACTTTAAGGGCGAAATGGGAGGCAAGGCAGGGCAGAGGCTTCCCAGAGGGTTGCCTCCCGGGAGAGGGGGGACCGAGAGCAGACCACCCCATGAGGAGAGACTCGAGAGAATACTCCAGGGCCTCCGTGAGTTGGAGATAGAGAAGACCACCCCTATGGAGGCCCTCAACCTCTTGAACGAATTAAAAAAGATGATAGACGGCTCCTGATGCTCCAATTGATGCACCACCCCATGCGAGGCACCTCACTGAAGAAGTCTCTCTTTGCCCTCTTTCTTCTCATTACTCTCATCCTTGCACCCCTTGCCACCAGCGCCAGGTCTGTCCCAAGGGCCCGCATCACCTCTATCAGGCACTGGTCAAACCCGGATTATACACGCGTAGTCATAGACCTTACCCAAAGGTCGGCCTACGAGTACAGACTGCTGAGGAAAGACCCCTCCATAGGCAAGCCCCGGAGGTTTTACATAGACATAGAGGATACGGCGGTCTCGCCTGGCCTGGACCGCGACATACCCATCAATGACGGGCTCCTCCTCAGAGTCCGATCTGCTCAGCACACGAGGACATCCGCCCGCGTAGTAATAGACCTGCAGTCCATAGACAACTACAAGGTCTTTTCCCTCGAGAATCCCTTCCGAATCATCATCGACATCTCTGGCAGACACCGTGCCGTGAAGGCCAGGCCGAGCCCCGCCGCACCCCGCACCGCAAAGGCCAGGACAGAGCCTCTATCTCCGATGCGACCAAAGGCGCAGAAGAAGAAAAAGCGCCTTCTCATAGTCGTGGACCCTGGCCACGGGGGCAAGGATCCCGGCGCAATAGGCCGCCACGGGCTCAGGGAAAAGGACGTAACACTCAAGATAGCCAGGATGGTGGCCCGCGAACTCAAGAACAAACTCAGATCCAGGGTGATACTTACGCGGAGGCGCGACGTATACGTGCCCCTCGAGGAACGCACCGCAATCGCCAACAGCCGCAATGCCGATATCTTTGTATCCATCCATATAAACTCGAGCCCACGGCGCTCGGCCTCTGGTGTAGAGACCTACATACTGAACCTATCCACGAGCGAGGAGGCAAGGAGGCTCGCGGCCCGCGAGAACGCCACAACACGACGGGGTATCAGCGACCTCGAGTTCATCCTCCGCGACCTGGTGAAGACTGCCCGGACAAACGACTCCGTGCGCCTTGCCTCTTCTGTACAGGGCCAGCTCCTGAAGAGGCTTCGCAGGAAGTACTCCCGCGTCAAGGGCAATGGAGTAAAAGGCGCCCCCTTCTACGTCCTCGTTGGCACACGCATGCCCAGCGTCCTCGTGGAGGTCTCCTTTATCAGCAACTCGCGCGAGGAAAAGAGGCTCAAGAGCACCAAGTACCTCAGGGAAGTGGCCGCAGGCATCTCCTCAGGGGTCATAGACTATGTAAAGGCGGTCTCATGAGTGCAATGAGGGGCTGGGAAGAGAGGCAGAAAAAAAACCTTGCGCTCCTCGGTGAGTCAGGCGAGACCGAACTTCTCGGAGCAGTAAAGGCCTATCTCAAGAGGGCCGAGAGCGCGCTCAAGGAGGCACACAGGGGGGCACGGACAGGTGTGCCTGTCTGCCTTGCATACACGAGGGTCATAGACGACCTACTCACGTTTCTCTACGAGAGGAAGAGAACTACCACTGACCCGGAGACCGAGACAGCCCTCGTAGCAGTTGGTGGCTATGGCCGGGGTGAACTCAACATCCACTCTGACATAGACCTCGTCCTCATGCACAGGGGGCAGGTGACACCCAGACTCAAGGCCTTTACAGAGGCCTTCCTATACCTGCTCTATGACACCGGCCTTGACCTCGGTTTTGTGATGAGGAGACCGGAAGAATGCATCTCCCTTGCATCCGGGGATCTCAAGACCATGACATCGCTACTGGAAACTCGGTACATAACAGGCTCAGAAGGCCTTCATACAGAACTGCTGGGCCTCATAAAAAAGAAGATCTTTACAAAGAAGAGGGTAACGAGGTTCATCGAAGAAAAGATCGAGGAGACTGAACGAAGGTACGAGAGGTACGGCGGGTCTGTCTATATACTGGAACCAAACGTCAAGGAAGGGGAGGGCGGGTTACGCGATCTACATACCTCGAGGTGGATTCTCATGGCAAGGGACGGTGTACAGGAGAGGCCCTTCTCCATGGGCCTCATATCCACCAGAGACAGAGCGGCCCTTGAACGCGGTCTTGCCTTTCTCCTCTGGATACGGAACGAACTCCATTTTGATACGGGGCGCAGGACAGACCAGTTGACCTTTGACCAGCAGAGACGAATCGCCCACCTTCTGGGTTACAGTGACACAGAAGGTGCCCTTGGAGTTGAGACCTTTATGCTCGACTACTATGCACACACATCAGATATTCACAACGCATATGAACTAATCGTCTCAAGGTATGAACATGAAAAGAGAAAAAAGAATTCGTTGTGGCCGGCACGCAAGAGGCGCATCGACGCAGATTTCTTTGTCGCAAAGGGCTGGCTCACTCTTTACGAGGACAGACCAATAACAGTGGAGACAATGCTCAGGGCCTTCGAGTACATATCGAGGGAGGGTTATGACCTCGACCAAGAGACAAAAGACGCCTTTATCTCCAGCGTTCAATCGCTCGAAGAGAGACTGCCCGAAGAGACACCTTACATATCAGAAGAAGCCTCGAGGTTATTCTTCTCCATACTCGCCTCGTCCTCGCCTTACAGGGTCCTTGCCGCCATGCACTCCATAGGGCTCCTCGGCATCATAATCCCTGAGTTCAGGGATATACGGCACAGGGCGCAGCACGACCTCTATCACGTCTACACAGTTGATGCGCACTCCCTCTTCGCTGTTCGCGAACTCGAACGCCTCGGCGAAGGAAAGTACTCGCAAGAACTCCCCCTCCTGACCAGGCTCTATAGATCCATTACCCGAAAGGCCCCGCTCGTCCTTGCCACGCTTCTCCATGACATCGGAAAGGCCCATGGCAAGGGACACGCAGAGAACGGCGCAAGGCTCGTCCGCACTATTCTCGAACGCCTCCACGCAGACCGGGAAACGGCAGATCTCGTTGAATTCCTTGTAAGAAATCATCTCATCCTTGCCAATACGGCCCTGTACCGCGACCTTCATGAGCGAAGCCTCATAGTAAGGTTCGCCTCTACCGTGGGAGACCGTGCCAGGCTCGACCATCTTTACCTGCTCACTTATGCAGACGTTCGCGCCGTTGGTCCAGAGGTCTGGTCGAGATGGAAGGGCGTACTCTTCGAGGAACTCTACGAGAAGGCCGGTGATGTCATAGACAGCGGTGCCTTTGAGGTGGAAGACAGGAAAGAGGCCGCAAGGAAGAAGAGGGCCGAGGTGGCCGCGCTCATAAAGAGGGAAGTGAGTGAGGTGACTCGACGCAGGGATCTCCTCGCCATCCTCGATCTTCTGCCCGAGAGATACTATCTGGCCAATAGCGTAGAGACCATAGCGGCCCACCTGGAGATAATAAAGGCCTATGACGGGCAGAAAACCCACCTTTTATCCATAGAACAGGACCCTGCGGGCGCATATACGAGTCTTGTTATATGTACCCTCGACAGGGCAGGGCTCTTTGCCATGATCTCTGGTGTAATGGCCGCAAACGGCATTGACATTCTCGGGGCCCAGATAACCACGCTCAAGAACGGTATAGTCCTCGATGTCCTTCAGGTTACGGATACAAGGGGGATGCCCGTAAGGGAGGTGTTCAAGCACAAGAAGATTGAAAAGGACCTTGAGGGTGTGCTGAGCGGTCGTGTCAATGTGAAAAAACTCATACGCCGCAAGCCTTCCATACTGGAGAAGAGGCCCGGCACGCCCGTAAGGACAGGGGTGAACATCGACAATACCATATCAGACAGCATGACAGTCATCGACATCCACGCAGAGAACAAACTTGGCCTTCTCTACGACATTACGAACGCCCTTTCTTCGCTTGGGCTTTATATCAATATAGCGAGGATATCGACAAAAGGCAGTGAGGCTACGGACATCTTCTATGTGAAGGATATCTTCGGACAGAAGGTCTACGGCGAGGAAAGAATGGAGAAGATAGTGCGTACCCTCCATGAGAGCATAGAGGGGCCTGGAGAAGGGGCAAGAGAGGCCGTCAAAAGGGGTAAAAAGGAGAGAGGGGGCACAAGGGGAGGCTCTCTTGGGCGCTGATATGGAGAGGAAAGAAAGGGCGAGCGGAAGGGATACAGAGAAGATAGCCCGTTTCATGGACTATATCGTAATGGAGAGGGGGCTCAGCGAGAACACCTGCTCTGCCTATCTTCGCGATATCAACCAGTTCAGGGTCTTTCTCGAGAAGAAAGGCAGGTGCATCACAGAGGCCGGGCCCTCTGATATAACAGCCTTTATGTCAAGCATGAGAGAGAAGGGCCGCTCAGTACGCACCTACACAAGGGCCCTCATAGCAATCCGGGGCATGTACAGGTTTTTCATCAAGGAAGGTCTCATCTCCGAGTCCCCGGCCTCAGTAGTGGACATACCGTCTTACAGAGGCCTGCTCCCCGAGGTCCTTACCAGGGATGAGGTGGAGAGGCTCATCGGGACGATAGAAGGCAGTACGCCACTTGAGGTGCGCGACAGGGCAATGCTGGAGACCCTCTATGCCACAGGGCTTCGAGTCTCCGAACTCGTTGGCCTGAGACTCAATGACGTTAATCTCCAGAAAGGGCTCCTCACTGCCACGGGAAAGGGGTCCAAGCAGAGGGCCGTTCCCCTGGGCGAGGTCTCCATGGTCTGGCTGAGACGATACATGGTAGAGGCGAGGCCCGTTCTAATGAAGAAAGTCTCATCTGCCTATCTCTTTCTCTCTCTTCGTGGCCGTCCCATGACGCGACAGAACTTCTGGGAGATAATCAAGAAGGCGGCCCTCAAGGCGGGAATTGATCGCAACCGCATAAAACCCCATGTCCTGAGGCACAGTTTCGCCACCCATCTCATAGAAGGCGGGGCAGACCTTCGGAGCGTTCAGGCCATGCTTGGACACGCAGACATCTCCACTACCCAGGTATACACACACGTAACTTCGGACCGCCTGAAGAACCTGCACAAAAAGGGCCACCCAAGGGGGTAGAGGCCTTGGCCCTACAACCAAGACCATCCATGGTGGCCTCCTGTTATCATTTTACATAATATCCATTATGCGACAACAGTACCTTGTCCATTTATGCCTCATCTGCGCCTGCGGCAATCGGAATTAGGGCTTGCGGGCCTGTCTCTATACGATTGAGACCTTACCCTCTGAAGACCCAACATGTTGTTTTATAAGAAATTTCTTGGAGAGGAGTTTCGGTGACCCTGCCCCATCGGAAAGGAAGGCAGGTCTTTTAACGAGTTAATAAAAAAACCGTCTCATTGGACGGTCAGTTCACCGTTATATAATAAGGCGAGCCTTCGAGAACTTCAGTAATGGGCTGATCAACACCCTTTTCTGCTGTGTATTTTTCTGCTCATACCTGCCCGCGTCTCGGTCTTACTCGACGATTACATTGGTTATGGTCTTTTTCACATGCCTTGTGGACTGGATCTTGGACATGACGACATCGCCGAGTATCTGGAAGTTGGAGGCCGCGACAATGGCTATTAGGTCATAAGGCCCTGTGACCATCTTCACCATCTTTACGCCCGCTATCTTGGAGAGTTTTTCCTGGACCTCACGGGACTTCGCGTGCTCACACTCTATGAATACAAAGGCTTCAACCGCCATTTCCCCACCATACCATAAACATAATGTCAACGTTTAAGAAATACGTACAACCTATGGTAATTCTTGCGTTTTTAAGGATTTGACAAATATGTCATCCAGTGTCCTCCACACTCATAGAATAGCACAGAAATTTCTGCATGCAAGGTCTTTGAAGGAAAAACCCTGCCTCTGCTGTATCTCAACCCTGCCTGGCTGGAAGATACCTCTTTGTGCTTGACAGCCAAGAAGGTATCTACAAGACAAGGACCTCTTTTCAGGGAAGATCTGTAAAGAGTCTCTTCAGGTCCTGGAGCCTGTCATCTTCGTGTTTTTGTCCTCTTGGTGCCGTAGACTCACGGAAGACAAAATACTCGCAGAAGTTGGCCCTGTCCTTCTCTCTAACGGGTTCGGCCATTGGTTCTGAGCACTGATTGTTCCTGGAGGGGTCGTAGAATTCGCAGTTCATGCAGGTCTTGAGGTCTGTGTCGCAGAATGGACAGGTCTCGTCCCGTGTGGGTTTTTCACTGATCTTGAGCCTATTCCCACAATAGAAGCATCGCTTCATCACAGTACCTCCTTTTTGGTGTTCAGGAAACTATGGAAGCACCTGTGGCCTCGTCACCACGGGGTACCCAAGAATGGGAGTGATTTTAGTATCAGGAAGATTAAAGGAAGATTAGAAAGACAATGGAGTCTCTTCTGAGAAGACCTCTCTGGCTTGTCCAGGGCCTGCCGTAGTCTATATTACATAAGGTAGGGTCGCGCCATGCATGACAAGAGGCCCTTGGCCTAATAGCAGTTAAGCGCCCTCACCTCTATGCCCCGGGTCAGCACTCTACCAGCGCTCGTAGACCTTGTACCCCTTGTGCGCGAGCCAACTGTTCTGCTCATGGCTCAGGTTCTGTGTAGAGGTGTAACTGCTGCTGTCAAGCACCCTGGCCCAGCCCGAGCGCTCCAGGTCATGCACCTTTATACCGAGCACATAGGCTGCGAACTTGTCGTGGTATTTCTCCGGGCAACCATAAAACCTGCCCTCCCGCGAGAGCCAGCCGGCGTTGGAGTCGCTGTCGAAGAGAGGTGTCCTGGACCAGTCCAGGTCTGTCACGTCCTGTGTCTTCACCACCTCGGCGACAATATCTGTCTCGCTCTTGAAGGGCCAGCACCCTTCCACGAAGTGTATCCACCTGTCGCCGCCGTCTCTCATCCAGAAATACTTAGGTTCACCCTCACCCTCTGCAGTAGCGCCAAGCGCGACGAGATAGTATGTCATATGACTGATTCTCCTTTCTGCTTCATTCAACGCCTTGGCCAATCCCCAATCCCACGGGCACGGCGCCACCTGTCAACGCTCCTTCGCAACTCTGGAGAGGATACAGGTCAGTGAAAGTCAGGAACAAGGGCGTAAAGGCCCTTGTGAAGACTACTCAGATATGTTAATCTTTTATATTATATCATCAGTAGGTAGGGATTTCCAATGGGCAGGGCCTCGAGACAGAAAAAAAACAGCACAACTGGAACCAAAGGGCGTAGACCTACTGAGGTGGGCAGGACGCTCCTTTGCTACAAGTGCGGCAAGGACGTATCGGAGTTCGACACCGAGTGTCCCCACTGTGGGGCAAAACCGCCGAAGTTCAACCCTGCCATACTGGCAAGGATCTTACTCGGCATAATCATCGGCTTCATACTCTATATCTACTTCATGTAACGACCGCTTCTTTCAGGCCTTATTAACCTTGCCACCTGCAAGGACCTTGGCGAGCCTGTTGAAGAAAATGGGCACGAGAAAGACTCCAAAGGCCCAGACAATTGTCAAGGCGCGCTCAGAGCCGCTCATCTCCTCCTGGCCGAGCAACTTGATCATGAAGTAAAAAAAGAATATGAGGGCCGGAAAGGCCGTTACATGTGCGAAGATCCGCAAGAACTTGACCATCTTCTACCCTTCCCCTCTTCCATTGATTAAGACTCCCTCTCTTTCCTGAGAGCCATTTTTCTGAATATGACCTGCGCCTCTCCCCTTCCCTCTTGAATTCCCTGCATATCTGATACTGCAGTAAGACACACAGGTAGGGAAAGACAGCCTTTTTCTTTCCCTTTTACCGTAAGTGCCGCCCTTTTGCCGGAATTGCAGGCAGGCCTGGTTACTTCAGCCTAATATATTAATTATACCCGTAATGGCCACGAGGTGTCAATGCCGCGGCAACTTCTTCGGGCATAGTACCGAGATCCCCGTTCATCTCTCCACCACAGCAAGTTTTTTCCCCGGATAATAAAAAAAGGCCTTCCCATATACATTATGGGAAGGCCTTTTTTATGTGCAGGGCCCTGCTCAGGGGGTCGTTGGCGGATGCAACTGCGTGGTGCCGAATACCGGCACCTCCACGTTACCGAGCAGGTCCACAGGGACACGTATGGCGCTCAGCGGTGTGGCCGAGTACTCCATTGCCCCCATGTCTGCCTTACCATCCAGAGTCCTGTCCCTTAGGTCCATGTCAAGGGCCGGCGCCTTCGAGGCATCGGCAACTCCGATTACCGGCGAGGTGCCAAGGAGGTGCCAGTCCAGGGTGGCCGGGTCTGTGAAGACAGGGTCTATACTCATGTTACCAGTTCTCGTACCGTACTCCCCACCCTCTATGTCGTTGTTCACGACGTATGAGAGGCTCTCGGAGTTCTGGTCCGTCTGCCACGGCTGGTTGAGCGCCGGGTTGTCCACGTGGATGTTGTTGACGCTCCACTGGTAGTCTGTGCCGTAGCGGTAATCCAGGTCTTCACCGATACCGGAGGTACTGTAGAAGAGACGGTAGTTGTTCCAGATGATGTTGTTGTAGACCTTCACATCACTGAAGTACGGCGGCCTTGGAGAAGCGCTCTGCGCGTCGTACTCGTGGCCATGGCGCTCGCTGTCTATTGCCCCGCCAGTGGGGTCGAAGGAGCCTGCCACTATGTTGCCCGTGATGGTGTTGTTGAATACCTCGGCCTGCGGTGTATCGTCGAAGGATATACCTGCGCCACGGGCACTGTTCTCTCCCCTGTCGTCGGCGATGTTCTCGGCTATGAGGTTGTTGTAGATCCTCACGAGGGCGTTGTTGTCGGCAACATCCTCGAAACTGATGGCACCGCCGTCGTCTGTGGCGAAGTTGCGGAGAAAGACATTGTCATAGAGGTCCACAGGGCCCGTATCCTCGAAGAAGATACCACCGCCATGGTCGTCACTCCTGTTCTCCATGATGACGTTGCCGTAGACATTCAACTTGTCCTTCACCTCGTAGAGCGCTATCCCGCCGCCATAGTCGGGCGAGTAGTTGTGGAAGATGAGGTTGTTGAATATCTCGTATGTACCTGGAGGCGTCTCGTAGAGCGCATCGTCATAGGAGTGGTCCAGGGGTGGTGCCGGCGGGCCGTACTCGGGCTCGTCGTTGGCAGTAATACCGCCGCCATAACCTCCGAAGTTGCCGTTCTCGGCGATGAGGTTACTCCAGATGCGCACGTTGTGGTTTGTCTTGTGCATCCAGATTGCCCCGCCGTACTCGCCGCCGTTCCTGGCCATGACGTTGTTGTTTATGTCAATGTTGGTGTTGCCGTAGTCGGCGAAGATACCGCCGCCTGGGCCCTCACTGCCGGGCACACCGCCTGTGATGGTGAAGCCGCTGATCATGACGTTGCTAACGGCCCCGCCCATACCACCACCTCCGATGTAGAATGTGGGGCCTGCGGTAGAGGTGTAGGGACCCTGCTGAGACCCGGCAAGGGGGTTCATGCTGGATGTTACGAGGCCGTCAATCATTGACGCAAAGGGACCTGAGCCGATGATCTTTATGTCAGAGTCCTTTATGCGTACGTTCTCGTTGTAATTGCCTGGTGCCACCATGATGTAGACAGGACGCACGCCTGGCAGGTTATTGAGGGCCTCGGTAATAGTGGCATAGGGCGCTGTCTGAGACCCGTCGCCTGCCCCTGGCATGGCGCTGGCGTCTACGTATATGGTGCGCTCAGCAAGGTAGGCCGCCCATTCTGGTGTGGCAGGCGTTACATCCACGTGTATGGAGTTGGATATGCCATGCGTTGTGGCAACAATCAGGGGCCCTGAGATGGCGGTGGAGGGTATCTGCACCACTATCTGCGTGTCAGACCAGGAAGTAACCGGGAGTTCCTGCCCACTGAGGGAGACAGTGGAGTGCCCCTGCAGGTCGCCGAAGTTGGTTCCTGTTATGGCGTAAGGCACGGAACTGACAGCCGCGTCGCCATGCTGTACCTGCTCGTTATGGGCGTCTTCTATCTCCTTGTCATGGTCATCCTTCTTATCATGGTCTTCGTCGACCTCCTTCCCGCCCTTGTGGCCTTCCTTCTCCTTCATCTTGTGCTTGGAGTGTTCTTTCTTCTTCTTCTTCTTCTTCTTCTTCTTCTTCTCGTGTCCGGCCCGCACGACCTTGAGCGGGTTCGAGGCATCGTAGACAGCGTTCTTGAAGACCCCTCCGTCCGGCAGTGTAGGCCCGTAGTTCTTTACGAGCATGATACCGCCGCCTATGATGGGCCCTCCTGTGGGAAGGATGGCCCCGGGGCCGAGGGGCTGTATGAAGGAGACCGGCAGGAGAGACCAGTCGGCCTCGAACTTGAACTGACCCTGGCCAAAGGTATAGTTGAGGTAAAGGGGCACGTACTGGTCGTTGTACCCTGGAAGCGTGGGGTCATTGGCCAGGTATACGTGCACGCCTGGGGCGGCCCTGCGCTCTACCTCTGGCTTCTGACCAAGGTTTTCCGTAAGCGGGCAGATCCTGCCGCCGATGGATATGGGCGGCTGCGGGCTGTAGCAGAGGGGGTTGCCCATGAAGCCCTGGCCGAGTTTATAGCCAAGGTGGTCGTATATGCCAACGTTTACGTGAGGTATGCCGCGTTTTTCGAGCCAGAGTATGCTCTGGTGGTTGTTGTCAATGAAGACGTCGTCAAAGA
>CAYOVP010000022.1:0-30090 GCA_964407495.1 uncultured Thermodesulfobacteriota bacterium | reverse complement strand
CAGTCCCAAGTGGGGGTAGAATAAATCATTGTCTTTTTCCCTTGTGATACAGGTAGTTATGACTAAAGGGGTAGAAAAAAAACACCATAGTGTATAACGCGAAAAAAAAAACACCAGGAGGTCGCAACCATGAAAGAGATGTACGACCCGTTCGGGGCTGGATCTGGACCCATACCCTCTGGAGGGCTCAACTGGTTCCGTAACAGGCGGCTCAGGCGGACAAGGGTCCTCTTGAGAGAACCAGAGAGGTGTCTCGAGTGCGGTCATGTTTATATAAGTCTGTACCCGCTCTCCAAGTGTATCGACCACGACGGGCTCGAGAGGATCTGAGGGTGATGATGGGAGAAGGTGCCGTGGACCAAGCAGTCAGGGGGGTGGCGGAAAGCCCATGTGGCGCAGATATCCTCGGCAGTCCTGGACTTGGCTCCCTAATACCCGCAGACAGGGACGCCCCAAGTGCAACCCCTGAAAGAGATGCGCCTGCAGACAAAGACCCTATAAGGAATGGAAGTACAGAGACGGCAAGAGAAGAGAAGAGAGAAGAATATCCTCCTGGGCTCTCCGACCCTCTGCGTACCATGGAGACGATTACCTCAGAGCACAGGAGGCTCTGGGCGCTCATCAGCAGAAAACTGGAACTCGGTCTCAGGAAGAGAGACCCAAAGAAGGGTCTTGAACACCTCAAGGCAGTCAAACTTGCGGGGGACATATTAAGTGTTGTGGTCAGGGGACAGAGACAGGCCTGGGGCCTCGAAGCCATCGAGGCCGAACTGGCGCCCAATGATACAGAGGAGATTATCGAGGAGATGGCATGCCTTACGGCCCCATTGCGAGCAGACGCGGCTCTGGAGCGAGGGTAAGCGCTTTGCCGTGGTAGCGGCGGGGCGGCGGTCAGGAAAGACGGAACTTGCCAAGAGACGGCTCGTCATGGCGCTTGCCGAGAAGAAACCATGGAAGGACGCCAGGTACTTTGCCGCCGCCCCCACGAGGGACCAGGCAAAGCGGGTCTTCTGGCAGGACCTCAAGGCCATGGTGCCACAGAGATGGGTGAAGAAGGTCTACGAGGGTGACCTCTGCATCAAGACTCGTTTTTCAACCGAACTCTGGGTGGTGGGGCTCGACAGACCACAGAGGATTGAGGGCATTGCCTGGGACGGAGGAGTACTCGACGAGTACGCAGACATGAGACCAATGGCCTGGACAGAGAACATAAGGCCAGCCCTCGCCGACAGGACTGGATGGTGCTGGTTCACAGGGGTCCCCAACGGGTTCAACCACTTCAAGAACCTCGCCGACTACGCACGCTCGGGCGAGGACCCGGACTGGGGGTTCTATCACTGGAACTCGAGCGATATCCTCCCGCCGGCCGAGATAGAATCAGCGCGCCGCACCCTCGACCCCCGCACCTTCCGCCAGGAGTTCGAGGCGAGTTTCGAGGGCGCAACCGGCAGGGTCTACTATGCGTACCAGGCCGAGAAACACATGGACAGCCGGATACAACTCGACCCGGCCCTTCCCATAGTCCTCTCCTGCGACTTCAACGTAGACCCCTGCATCTGGGTCCTGGCCCAGACCAACGGAAGAGAGGTCTTTGTCTTCGACGAGATAGCGCTCCGTAACACCAACACCCTGGAGATGGGGCGTGAGTTCCTGAGAAGGTATGGAGCGCACAAGGGCGGCATAATCGTCTACGGAGACTCTGCGGGCTCGGCCAGGAGCACCACGGGAAAGACGGACTATGTAATACTCGCCGAACTCGGCCTCAGTACTCAGCGCATCAGGCGCAGTAACCCCCCTGTAAAGGACAGGGTGAACGCCGTCAATAGCATGCTCGAGAACGTACGAGAGGAACGGCGGCTCTTTCACCACCCCCGGTGCAGGTATCTGAAGAAGGACTTCGAGAGCGTTGTCTGGACAGGTGATGGCGCTTCCATAGACAAGTCGAACTTCGAGCGGACCCATGCGTCCGATGCCCTCGGGTACTTCATTGAGTATGAATTCCCGCTTCGCACCACGAGGTTCGACCCTGCAAAGAGGTTCTACAAGTAGGGCCCCTGGGCGTACAAAAACCAATAACAAAAACAAGAGGTTATGCGGTGACCATAGAAGAACTCGAGAAAACACACCCCCAGTATGATGCCTGGATCAGGGAATGGATTTTCTACATCAGGTCATACCTTGGCGGCGCACTCTACAAGAAGGCCGATTATCTCCTTCAGCACCCCTTCGAGAGTTCCACCAATTACATGCGGAGAAAGGAGATATCCTACTATTACAATTACTGCGGCCCCATAGTCGATATTTTCGTCTCCCATCTCTTCAGGCGTAGCGCAACGCGCCACTTCGGCTCTCTTGCCGGCGACCCCCTCTTCAGGTCCTTTCTTCGGGACGCAGACCACGAGGGGTCGAACTTCGCCCAGTTCATGCGCGAGGCCCAGCGCTTCGCTTCCGTGTACGGAAGGGTATCCATCGTGGTGGACAACCCTACGAGTTACGCCCTTACGCGCGCAGACGCAATAAGCAAGGACATACGCCCCTATGTCAGCCTCGTTACACCGGAGAACCTCCTCGACTGGTCGTTTACGAGGTTGCCTTCCGGCAAACCCGTACTCGAGATGGCAAAGATACGGGAGGACAAGGACAGGTACAGGGTATGGAGGCGCGATACCTGGGAACTCTGGGAGGCCGATACCAGTGCCGGCGAGGCGGTGCTCCGCGAGTTCGGCGAGCACGACCTCGGCATGGTCCCCTTGGTGACCCTGTACAACAAGCGCTCGGGAATAAGGATGATAGGCACCTCGGACCTTCAGGACATAGCCGATATCAACAAGAACATCTATTACCTCTGTAGCGACGCAAAGGAGATTATCGAGAACACGGCCTTTCCCATGCTCGCCATGCCCTATGCCAAGGGTGCCCTCGAGGAGGACAAGGCCGTAGGTCCACGAAATATCCTTCAGTTCGACCCGGCGGAGCCAAACGCCAGGCCGTACTGGCTCGAGGCCCCGCATTCTTCGCTTACGGAGATACGCGAATGGGTCCGCCAGGACATAGCCGAGATACTTCGGATAGCCAAACTCGGTGGCGTGAAGTCTACAGAGGACTTCTCGCGTCTTCGCTCGGGCGTAGCCATAGAACTCGAGTACCAGCAACTCTACGCTACCCTCAGCGAGAAGGCCGACAACATTGAACAGGCAGAGACCATGGTGCTCGACCTCTGGGCCAGGTGGTATGGCGGTCGTTTTGACGGTAGCATCAACTATCCCGATGATTTTTCCGTGAGGGACATGGCCCGCGAACTGGAGAGTGCCTTGAAGGCACAGTCAGCGGTGGTGGACTCGGCGACCTTCCAGAAGGAACTCCAGAAGAAGATAGCCTCCACTGTGCTCCCCAAGGTGGCAGATGAGACGAGGACGCGCATCATGGAGGAGATAGATGAAAGCGGCTCATCATATGCAGGGAGAGACCGAAGGTGAGAAGAATGCGCGGTGGTGAGATGGGAGATGTGGCAAGCGGAAAATTTACCGACATGGAGGCCTTTGAGACGGCGAAGAAGATATCCGCCGCACATGGCATAAGCATATCCGAGGCCTACAGGATTACCAGCACCATCTGGGACGAGGCCAGGAGGGCCATACTTACGGCCATAGACAAAGAGGACTGGCAAAGACTCTCTTTCAGCGAACGGTCCCTTGTTTGTCAGAAGGTTGTGAGGGCCCTTCTGGACAGGAAAAAGACGCTCGGGTTCCTGAGCGGGGCAACGAAGAGGTTGTTCTGATACTGCCCGGAGGCCTGTGTTTACCCCGTACGCATGGCCTCTACCAGACGGCACGGCAGGAAGGTCTTTACCGGTATGCGGAGAAGGCCTGAGACGGGGGACGAGACATGAGGAGGTTTCTTATCATGGAGAATACTGAAGCGAATATGCCGGAAAAAGGAGATGCAAGGGGTAGCGGTTCCGAGGGTTCCACTGGCAAGGTGGCCTTTACGCCCGAGCAACAGAGAAGGGTGCAGGAACTCATAGACGAATCCTACAGAAAGGCCTTTCAAAAGGCCCAGCGGTCGCGTGGCGCCAGAGAGGACGTAGAGGGTCTGAGGCGCGAGATAGAGGGGCTCAAGGAGGAGAAGAAGAGACTTGCCCTCCTTAAGGCTGTCTCCAGGTATAACGTCGTGGACGGCGAGGAGATAGTAAAACTCCTGGAGGACAGGGTGAGGATGGACGACGAGGGGAATATCGTTGTTGTCAATTCTTCGGGCTCGGCAAAGATAAACGACGCCGGTTATCCCGTAGGGGTTGACGAGTTCATATCAACCTGGCTAAGCGAACGTCCTCATCACCTGCGCTCGACTGGCGCGCCAGGCGCTGGGTCCACTGGCGCAGGCTTTGGCAACGCCGTTACAGGCCGCCCCAGTCTTGCAGACCCCACGGTCTGGCGGAGCATGTCGCGCGAGGAACTCGACAGGGTACTTCGCGAGGGCATCAATATCCATGGCTCTGCCGGCCAGGTTTACAGGTTCAGGGACGTGAAGAATCCCTTCCTCGATGCGAGGAAGAGGCGCTTCGGCGCTCCCGGCAGGTAATCCCACGGCAGGTTGCCTCCCTGTAGTTTGAAGTCTTCTTTTATCTGTTTTTAGGAGGTCAAGATATGGCAAATGAAGTAACCTCGGCGGCGCTCAGCGCAGGTGAGCTCATAGCCGCGGAAATCGTCTCCAGGCTCGTCATCGACGCGGCCTACGCCGACTCCGTAATGCCGCCCCTCGTGCGTCTTGCGGACATAAGCGGAGACAGCACCCTTACGGTGGACTTCCCCAAGTGGCCCATGCTCGCCGCCGCGGACCTCACCGAGGCCACGGACATGAGCAATACCGCTGTGAACACCACCTCCACGGCAATCACTGCCGATGAGGCCGGCATCATGATCACTGTGACGGACATGCTCCTCAACAGTTCCGTGCTCGGCGGTCTCGAGCCCTATGCCGCAGAACTGGGCAAGGCCCTTGCCAGCAAGATAGACAGTGATCTGCTCTTTGCGGCCTCGAGTTTCACCAACGCAGTGGGCACCTCTGGCGCCCCAATCACAGAAGCCGACTTTCTCCAGGCCCTCTATACCCTGGAACTGGGCAATGCCAAGGGCCCCTTTGTGGCAGTACTGCACCCCATACAGGTCCACGGCCTGAGGACGGCCCTGGCCGCCACCACGGGCGCTGTCTGGGGCGGGGCCTCGGCGCCGGCAAGTGACATAGGCGCAATGGCGAGCCTCTACGGTGTGGACATCTTCCAGTCCACTAACTGTGCCTCTGTCAACCTCAATGTAGACAGGCAGGGCGTGATGATGCCAATGGGCAACCAGTCGGGCCTGGCCTTTGTCCTCAAGACAGGGGCAAAGACGGAACTCCAGAGGGACGCCTCGCTTCGCGCTACGGAAATTGTCGTAACCGCGGTCTACGGCCACGGATGCGTCAACCCTGACGCTGGAGGAGGGGTGAAGATAATAACGGTTCACGAGTAGGACGGATCCCTATGCGGAACCAGTGGCGAGGGGCCAAAAGCCCCTCCCACACCTTGTTATTTACCTTCTGAATGGCCTGTCCGCATGCTACGTGTGGCCCGAGGCCCTTAGAGAATGTTTTTTTGGAATCTTGCATACACTCACTTGCAAGTAGGGAGTAGAGATGAGAGGGACTGCGATTCCGGTAAAGAGAGGGTTCTATCCCCTTGCCTCGGACCTGCGCGGAGGTATTGCCTGGCAGGGCGAATTCATCGGCGAGTTCTGGATGTGGAACAGGCAGTTCACAGAGTACGATGGCGGGGTGAGGCTGATCCAGACCGTAAGGGTCACGGACCTGAAGGAGGCGGCCATAAGGTACTGGCGTGACAAGTGGGTCCCCCTCCTGCCAGTAGAGGAAGACCTCCTTCGCCGCATGGAAGACTGCCTGCGGGCCCACAGGGGGCTTCGTGATGCAGGTATCACATTCCCCCAGGGAGAGTTCCTGTCCTTGCCAGATCCCATACCAGAAGACTCGCTCGGCGAGGAGGTAAGGGCCTACATGGGGTTGCCGCCTCTGAAGAAAAAGAGGAAGAAGGCCTCGCCAAAGGGGCAACTCCGGGACAAGGCCCTTGAAGCCTACAGGAAATCGAAAGCGAGGTGAGAGATGGAGACATGGTTTTACAGCGGCACCCGTATGAAGGACGGCAGCCCCATTACCATAGTTGCAAAGAGCGAGTTCCAGGTTAGGGAGTGCCTGAGAAAGGGACTGGTGCCCCTTGAAGATGGAGAGAAGGAAAAAAAACAGAAGACCACGAGGGCACGAACAAGGACAGGCAGGAAAAAAACAACGGAGCCGGTCTCTTGAGTGCGGGCAGGGACGGCTAACGCTCTGAAGAAAAAAGGGGTGGAGAGAGCATGAAGGAGAGAAAGGCCATAGAGAGGGTCATTACAAGGGTCTGCCGCCACGTGGAACGCTCTACGGGCAGGGCGCCCGAGGGAAAGGCTCTGAGGGATATAGAAAAGAAGGTGAGGCGCGGCGCCGCGCTACTGGAAAAGAAGAAGTAGGAGAAGCAGTGCTCTCCTTCAAAGTGGGGGACCATGTCCTTCCAAGGCAGAACAACAAGGAGGATGAAAGATGAGTTTTTCGGATTATCTCGAGACAAAAGTACTGGACCATGTCTTTGGCAAGATTGCCTACACCATGCCCACGGTATATGTCGGTCTATCGACAGCAGACCCCCTGGACGACGGCTCTGGCCTTTCCGAGCCTGTGGGCGGGGCCTATGCACGGGTAGCCACCACAGGGGCCACCTGGAACGCGGCAGTTGCAGGGGCGCCGAGTTCCATAAACAACGCCAATGCCCTTACCTTTCCGCAGGCCACGGCCTCGTGGGGCACGGTTACGCACTTTGCCCTCTTCGATGCGGCAACTGGCGGTAACCTTCTTGGCTCTGGTGCCCTTACGGCGGCCAAGGCCGTAGCGAGCGGCGATACGGTGAAGTTCGACATAGGCCAACTCTCTGCAACCCTGGATTGATCGATGGCAGGTCTTGCTGGATACTCATTCTATAAGGACATCACCCTGGGCACATCCGCTCTCATCAGTGCGGACGTGGTGGACTGCACCTTTGCCGTCACCTTCACATCTGCTGAGACAGGGTTCTGGACGCACCAGGACGGCGCTGGCGAATATGTTCGCTGGACGCTGCCTGACAATACTCTCCTGGCCTTTGACGTAGAGCGCTACGATACCGTGAACCAGGTGGCTGTCTGGCACGTGAAGGTGCCCGTTGCCTACGCGGCTGCGGACACGGTCATTCAGTGCCAGTACTCGACCACCAACCCCACGGACGGCTCTAATAGGGCGGGCTCCTTTGATGCGAGCACAGCCCTTGCCATGCACCTCAGTGTGAATCAGGCAGGCGGGGCGATGGTGGACGCTACAGGCAACTATACGCCTGTAGATGCCTTTAATAACATATTTGATGCCGCAGGGGTGATTGACCAGGGCCAGCGTGCTGTCGTCTATCATCAGAGAATCGACTGCGGTGACATAGCAGAACTCAATGGCGTAAGTCACTTCACTCTTGAGTGCTCCATCAAGAGAGAGCCTGGCACTGCCTACGCCTATATCACCAAGCACCTTCCTTCTGACTGGGGGCACCGAGTAGCCCTGCTACTCTGGTACGATGGCTCGGCTTATTTTGTGGTGGCCAATAGTACGTCCTATGCATGGGGTTTTTTACCTGGTCCTATCGGTAGCAACTGGCGTCATTATGTGATGGTCTTCGATGGTACGGGAGCGACTAATGCCGACCGCCTCAAGGTCTATATAGACGGTGTACTCCAGACACTTACCTTTACAGGGACCATACCCTCGATAACAGCCTCTCCGGCAGCGAACCTTTCTATTAACTACGCACCTGGCGCAAGTTCTGAATATGCTTCGGCCACCTATGACGAACTGACAGTCTCTTCTGTGAGCAGGAGCGCCGACTGGGTCACACTTCGGAACGCAAATGCCCACGGCACCATTGTAACGAGTATAGGCCCTGAGAAGGGCGCGGGTATCGCCCTCTCGGCCAATCTTGCCGGAGTATCAACTCTTGACGCCACACTCTCTGGCGGCACCATGCCGGCCTCTGGCACAGTTACTGCCCAGTCTTCGCTTACAGGCGGCCTTATTGGTGGCACTAACGTATCTGACAAGACGAAGTGGAACCCCAACGACAAGGACCCTGGTGTAAGTCTCTCTGCAGACCAGTTGACCGCTGCGTCCACAGTACTGGGTTGGCGCTCTGTGCGTGCCGTAGACGGCAAGTCTGCGAACAAGTGGTACTGGGAGGTTACGAGCACTGTCCATGCCGCAGGCACTAATAACGTTGTGGGCATAGGCACGGCCTCGGCAAATCTTGCCTCCTATCCAGGTGGCGATGCCTACAGTTGGGGGTACTCATCGTCTCCAGGAATATATCATGGCGGGGCGGCCATAGGCTCGGCGCCGGTCTTCTCTCAAGGCGATGTAATCGGTGTGGCCCTGGACATGGACAGCGGCAATGTCTGGTTCTCTCTTAACGGAGTCTGGCTCAACGGTGGAGACCCTGCTACAGGTTATGCGCCCTCTGCCTCGGGTATAACAGGCACTATCTATCCCATGGTCTCTGGCTACCCCAATGGCAATGAGTTGAGGGCGAACTTCGGGCAGAACGCCTTCGTGTACACACCCCCCGCAGGGTATATCGCGGGCCCTGATGTCTGGCTCCAGAGGGCGGTCTGTATCGGCGACTCCATAGCATACGGGCAGGGGAGCACCAGCGTAACGCTCGAGTCCCGCATCGAGGCCCTCCAGTCTCTCAACGCCGGAGATGTGCTGAACAAGGGCTGGCAGGGCGAGAAGACAGACGCCCTTGTCAACCGATTTCAGACAGATGCCCTGAACATCAAGGCCGGCCAGGTCTTTATCGTAAGTGGTACGAACAACAACTTTATAGCCCCTACGCGGACTATCGCCCAGACCATCTCAGACTATACGTCCATGCTCAACATGGCCCTTGCCATGTCGCCTGTGCCCGATGTCATTCTTGCCGAGGTGACTCCGTCCACAAAGAGCGGCGGCGGGGCCAGCATGACCAAGGAGCAGATACAGGAGTGGACGAAACTCCTCAATGCCGAGATACGAAAACTCTGCATCGAAAAGAGCATGAAGATGGCCCCCTCGTACCAGGAGATGTGCGATACGTCTACCCTGGCGGAGGACGACCTCCGGCCTGCCTATGCCTTTGATACGGTTCACCCCAATGACACGGGCTATACCCGTATGGGCGAACTCCTGAATATAGGGGCCCTGCCGTCCCGCATGTACAAGTGGGGGCAGGCCGTTGTTACTGTAGACGAAGAGGGCTGGAGTTGGTGGGTCCTGAATGGCACGGCCTCTGTCACTGGTGACGCCAATACAGGCACCCTGACCCTTCCGCAGGCGCAGAATGCTGATAGTACTGTAAAATGCCTGGAGGCGGGGCAGAAGAGTATCTCCATTACGCCTACGGTTACAGGAGGCACTGTCACTATAAAATACCGTACGAGCACCGGTAACTTCGACCGTGTGAACGCCACCATACCCTGGCAGACCTATACAGGGGCCTTCTCCACAACTGACCAGTTCATACAGATACGCCTCCAAGGGGCATCACCTGCTGACGCCACGGTCACGGACGTGAGTCTTACCTGGGGTGTTGGCGGGCAGAACGTTACCCTTTCTGGAAGCGCGTCAGGGGTCTCATCGCTCAGTGCAACGATAGGGCTGGGCCTGGGTGCGGGCGGCTCGCTGTCTGGAGCGTCAACACTCTCTGGAACGGTCAATCTCGGTTCCACTGTATCTCTGGCCGGTACGCTGGCGTCTGCGTCCGTAACTACGGCCACACCAATGGTCCTGAGGGATGTTGCAGGCACTATACCCGGCGTCTCCACACTCGGTGCAGGCCTTGCGGCGGCCTATGGGACTACCGGTACGCTGACTGGGGCATCGAGTCTCACGGCTGCGGCCACCGTAACAGGCCAGGGGCAGGTGAGAGGCTCTGTTGTGGCTCTATCGGGTCTTACAGGGACAATGCAAGCCTCCTATAATCTGGCGGGTATCTGCGAAGGTGTAGCCGCGTTTGCAGGCTCTGGGACGCTGGCCGGGCAGAACCATCTGCCCCAACCCGGAGGGCCCCAGCGGCTCGTGCTCGATAGAAGGGTCGCCATATCAATATCACAGCAAAAACGATAAGACCAGGGTGAGAAGATGAAACAACAGTTCAGGGTAAATACACCCGAGACCTTTCGTACCTATATATACGAGAACAACCTCAGGGTCATACCGGCCTCGGCCTCCATCACCATCTACAGACCAGGCCTTGACGAGAAGATAGTCGATACAGCGCCCATGACCATCGGCCCTGACGGCCTTCTCTCCTATGCCCTCGGTCCTGCTGAGAACTCGCAGACAGGCTTGAACTATAAGGCCGAGATCGAGTATACCCTCGGCGGTGAGACCTTTTATGCCACGCTTTTTTATGACGTGGTGCGCAGTTGTCTCGTAAAGGTGGTCACTGATGACGATCTCTATAGAGAACTCCCTCAGATCAGGGATGCGGGGTGGAGGGTCACGGGCACAACTACAGGCGGTACTGTCAACACGATAACAGATACGGAACTCACGCGCTACGAGGACGAGTACTTTACCGGAGGGCTCGCCACCATACTCGACAAGGGAGAGACGCGCGAGGTCACGGCCTTTGTCTCTGCTACGGGTACGCTCACGACCTCGGCCTTTTCCTCTTCAGTGCTCCCTGGCCAGAAGTACTCCATCCGCCGGTCCTTTACGCGCGAGATAGGCCGGGCCTTTGAGAAAATAGAGGATGCGCTGATCCGCATGGGCAAGAGGCCAGACCTCGTACTCGACCCCGTTGACCTTCGCGAGGCACACATATATTTTGCCGTGGCAGAGGTCTGCAAGGGGCTTGTAACAGAGAAGGGCTCCTTCTGGTGGGATATATGGAAGGACTACGAGGCGCGTGCAGAGGATACCCTCAAGAGACTTCGCTTCAAGTACGACGCCTCTGGTGACGGCCTCATATCGAGTTCCGAGACCACGCCTGCCCCTCGAGCCATGAGAACAGGGCGGGGCTGAGGAGTCGGGAGGGATTTACATGGCTGTGCGTCGCTCCAGCGGCATGTCCATGATGGAGGATAGGAGTGAATAGATTCGAGACCATAAATGCCATTACAGAGAACCTCCGGGGTCTGCTCGAAAAAGAGGGCCTCTACGTGGAGCGCGATAATTTTGGTGAGGACAAGAACGCCCCGGCAGGACTATTCCCCTCTGCCCAACTCTACTACGAAGGCGAGGACTTCGAGTATACACACGGACAGAGAGCGGGTTACGCAGAGGCGACCTTCAGGGTGCGCCTATTGCTCAGGAAGAGGGACGTTCAGGAGATGATTGCCGAGGAGCAGAGATGGACCCACAGGATAAGAGATGCCATTAGTGTGAATGCTCTGAATATGGGCGCAGTGGCGGCCTCGACTCCTGTGAGCAGGGTAGAGACCAGGTCTGTCAAGGTAGAGCGCAAGGGGCAGGTCTCGAGGCTCGATTATGTCCTTGTCATCAGGTACAGGTGAGAGAAGGCCGGGATGCTGGAGACAAGCCCTGGCCTCGGGAATTTTTCAATAGAACAAAGGAGACGCAGTCATGGCGGAGAACAGGTTGTACCTTGCCATTGGAGAAGAGGCTACGCGCGGCGTCAGGGAGTCGAGCGCAGTTGGTTTCATACCGCTTCTGTCTTCTGGCATCCCCAAACTCGAGATAAACGAGAAGAGGCGCGAGGAGTTCAGGGGCGAAGACACGGTAAAGGGCGGTGCGCCCTTCAGGCGCGTAGACAGGAAGTGGAGCGCCTCGCTGGAGATACCTTTCTTTACCGAGGCAGGCACGAGGCCGGGTATGATGGGCACGGTCCTGAAACACTTCTTCGGCCATGCCTCGAGCGTCGAGAACGGTGCCACCGGTCAGTTCTCCCACTCCTTCAGCCCGGTTGCCGACCCCTTCGCGGCTTCGGCCCTCGGAGAGCGCGCACTTACGCTCAACATGAACCTCAGCGAGGGCGCAGTCGTGCATAACTGGCCCTTCGTGGGTGGCCGTGTGAGTTCCCTTGATTTCGTCCAGGAGCCTGGACAGAACCTCAAACTCACTGCCAGTGTCTTCGGCCAGTTCAGGGACGCACCGATGGCCGAGACAGGAGGGGCAGTCTTTGCAGGTGAGAACCTCCGTTGTGACTACAATAACCTCAGGGTATATACCGGCACGGTGACCCGCATGGGTACAGCGCCCGACTTTACGGACCTCGGACTTACAGCGGCAACACAGATAAGGCCGGACAAGATAAGCGTAAAATTCGAGAATGGGATGAATGACGTGCTCCGCCTCTCTGGCCTCGATTACCCGGACAAGACGAGGATGGGCAGATTCAAGGTGAGCCTCGAGATGACCATTGACTGGGAAGACCCGGCCTCCGGGTTCTCCTCTGTGGCCGATTTCAATGCCTGGGCCGCTTCTGCCGGCACTGCCAACTTCGTCCTCCACTGGGACACGGGTACACAGGCCGGAACCGGAGACAACCACGCCCTTTATATAGATCTTCCCCTCATGGAGCGTAAGGGCGGAACCCCGGAGTTCTCCCTCGACAAGGACCCCATGATTACGCTCGCTTACGAAGGTGTCTTCGATGGCTCTGTAACGCAGTACATGGCAGGCCTTATACTCAAGAACACGGCGCCAACGGTATAAGGGGCATTGGTTAGAAAATCCTTACTGGAGGTGAAATGGCTATCATAAGTTTCGACTGCGAGACCCTCGTAGATTATATCCCGGCATATGGCGGCAACCGCGATTCTGACGACCCCTGCGTGGTGCTCCTTAAATTCGTACCCTATTCAAAGGTGCAGGAATATTCGCGCATACTTGCTGCCAGGGCGAATTCTGGCACCGGAGACGCCGTCAAGACAGTGAACCTGACGCAGGGCCTTCAGAGAAGACAGTTCATAGAGAACGTGGCCTCTGTCTCGGGGTACTACATCGGCGAGCGCGAGGTGACGGACCCAGAGGAGTTTTATGATTCTGCAGATACGGAACTGGTGACAGAGATAATCCGCGCAATGGAGAACATACACAGACTCTCCGAGGGCCAGCGAAAAAACTGAGAGCGGGCTTGCGCTGGACATTCCTCGTGACTGCCAGCGGGAGCCCCTTTTCCTGTGAGGAATGCGGTGCGGCCATGCGAGAGGCGCGTAACTGCTCGAACTCGCTCGGCCTCCCTGACGAGGTGCGGATAGTTGAGGACTTCACCCCTGGGGTCCTGGACGAGATTCGCCGATGTGGGGCCAAGAAGGTCTTCTCTCTAGGGAGTCTACGCTTTTACGAGTGCCCGCTTACGGCCATAAGCGCCGAGACCATGGAGATGATAGGCATCGTGTATCTTGTCGAAGCATCGGGCAGACTCTACTACAGCGGCGGCTGGGCCGACCAGCCGTGCTGGCTCGTAGAGGCATATGAGATATTCAAGAGAGAAAGACACGAGTACCTTAAGGGACGTGAGAATGGAGAATCATAGAGACGTAGAGGTAGTAATAAAGGCCCGTGAGGAACTCTCTGCCGTGGTCGAGCGCCTGGCAGGCCTTGTCGCGGAATCGAGCGCGGCCATGAGGGAGAATCTCGACGGCATGATAACAGAGGCTCATGTGGCCGCTCTGGAGGACTACGCCACCTCGCTCGAACGCGTCTCGGCGATCGAGGCCGAGCGTATAGACCAGATCCGCCAGAGGCATGATGCCGAGGCAGAACTTGCGGCGCTTCGCCAGTCGAGCCCCTATGCCGCGACCGAGCCTGGGGCCCTGGACTCAGAGGTAGCAAGGGCCTATGCCGATTACGAAGGCCGTCTAACGGCCCTTCAGGAGTACAACACGAGCGTAATCACGGAGATGATACGCGCCCACGAGACCCAGGCCTCCATAGAAGCGGCCTACTCCGAACTCTCTGTGCAGACCGCGAGAAAAGAACGTGACCTGAGGATACAGTATGCCGGCGAGTCCTTTGGCGCGGTGGCCGACTTCATGGAGAACCTCTATGTGGTCACAGACTCCAAGAACCGCGCCATCTTCGAGGTAATGAAGGCCGCGGCCATATCGCAGACCGTCATAGACACCTATGCCTCGGCCCAGGCCGCTTACAAGGCCCTTGCCGGCATACCCATAGTGGGCCCAGGGCTCGCCGTTGCCGCTGCGGCCTCGGCCGTAGTAGCGGGGCTTGCGCGCGTAGCGCAGATACGCGGTACGTCCTTTGGAGGCGGCACTCCTGTCACCTCAGGGGGCGAGGCCGTTACTGCGCCATATACCGGAGGGTCCACCCATGCCTTCCCCATACAGGAGGGCACCTCCAGTGTTGCCCAGACGCTCACAGTAAATGTCTACAACCCACTCAGCGACGAGAACTGGGACAAGATAGTGGAGGACAATATCGCGCCGGCCCTCGAGGGACTCTCTGAGAGGGATGTGGTCCTTAATATAAAAGTAGCGGGGTAGTGATGGCAACCTGGGAGAAGATAAAGTTCTTTTACGATACCATGCTCGGCCAGAAGGGCACGGCCCTTGCGGCAAGCAGTACGCTTTCCGGTACGGACGTAACCAATATATACAATATGCTCGAGGTCAACCGTTGGGAGGCATCAGACGCCGCTGACCCGCAGTATATTACCTGGAGCGGGAACCTGCTCTTTAACGGAGGTCTTGAGGCCTGGACAGGGGGGGCGCCGGACTACTGGGTCCTTACCGGCGCAGGCGCCATGGTGACTGCAGAGAGCGTAAGTGTTCGCGAAGGTTCTACATCAGCAAGGGTCACGCGTGCAGGCTCTGATGTCTTTCTTACACAGAGCGTGACATCATACAAGGACCACATTGGCGAGACCTTCAGCCTTGGGGCATGGGTCATGGCCTCTGCGGCCTCGCAGGCCCGCCTTGCCATCACGGACGGCTTGCGGACCATGTACTCGCCCTGGCACAGCGGAGGCGGGACCTGGGAGTTCTTGGAGGTAGAGTTGGTGGTCCGGAGGGTTGCTACGCGCCTCGAGGTGAGTCTCGAGGTCATTGGCACGGATGGGGACGTCTTTTTTGATGGAGCGAGCGGAGGCATCAGAAAGAGTGCGGATTACCTCGCCATACTCGGCCACGGGTTCTTCAGTTCAGGCGGCTCCCTGGTGCTCGAGGCCTCAGACGACGGCTTTGTCTCCGATCTTCAGGGCGTAATCGCCATCTCTCCTCCAGATGACCGCGCCGTGGTATCAGAGGCACGCCTCCTCATGAACGGAGGCTTTGAGGTCTGGGAGAGCGGCCTCAATGCCGTGCCAGCAGGCTGGTCCCTTGGGGGCGGCCCCTCGGCCACTGTAGCCAGAGAGGCCCTCACTGTTTTTGGAGGCATCTACTCGGCGCGCCTTACGAGCGCAGCCAACGAGGCCGCATACCTCGAGGCCGACCATCGGCACAATCCCATGAGCCTCTCTCATCTATCGGGCAAGACCATTACCTTCGGGGCCTGGGTAAGGGCCCTTGACCCCGGGAGGGTAACGCTCCGCGTCTATGACGACGACGGCGCTGGTGCGCAGTTCACCGAGAGCGCCCCGCACGGCGGGGGCGACACCTGGCAGTTCTTGAGCGTTACGCGTACCCTGAGGCCCGGACTCACTACTTTTTACCTCAGGTGTTACGTTGCGCCTGGTGCGGCGACAACCGTCTACATAGACGACGCTGTACTAAGAGAGACAAATTCCGTGAGCCCTGGGGAACTCTCGGATTACATCCAGCCTGGTTCAATCGCGAGGCGGCATTGGCGCCTGAGGATGACGGGACACAAGAGCGCTCCGTACATGAGTATCTGCATCTGGGGAGACAAGACAGTCCTCGACTATGCCTCAGCGTCTTTCGACCCTCATGGCCAGACCATGCAGGCAAGCGTAAATATCAGCAATACAGGTTATCTTATGGGGGTACACGAGAGGTATGCCGAGAGGAGTATGTCCCTTGTATTTCGAGGCGCCGATGCCGCGCTCTATGGGAAAGTGAGTGCCTGGTGGGAGAGGTCTGGTCTCGGTAACTTCTTCGTTGCCTGGGAGCGCGGCAATAACCCTGATGATGTCTTTCTCATGCACCCTGAGCCGCGCTTTGCCAACCCATTGAGGGAGGGCGGGGCCTACAGGGACATCAACATAAAACTCAAGGGAAGGAAGGAATAGAGATGTCTGACCTCAGGATCCAGTACCAGGAAGAGATGGTGGGCGCCGGGCACCCGGCCAAGGCCGACACCCTCAATAGATTGGTGCTCGCAGAGCATGGTATCGACGGGGCTCACAAGTGGATCGATGTGACACACCCGGACTTCGGTGCTCTTGGCGACGGTCTTTCAGACGATACCGCGGCCATACAGGCGGCCCTTGACGCCGTGCCTCCAAGCGGGGGCCTTCGCACAGTATATTTTCCTTCGGGCACGTATATGATCAGCAGTGCAATAAATATAAACAGTGGAGATCTCATGCTGCGTGGCGAGGGTGACTCGTCCATCATAAAGGTAATGCCCGGCGCTGGAGACCTCCAGCAGGGCGGCTATGGGGCCATGTTTCAACTGGCCGCGGGCCTCGTCAATGTCTCCATACGCAACCTTCATCTCGATGGGAATGCAGACAACAACACCACCTCTACTTACAGCGGCAGAAACGCTATAAATACTGATCATCTTGCAATCGAGGGCATCGTCATACGCAATACCCCCTTCAACGCCATACTCCTCTCGGCAACGACTCTGCCACATACGAATTTTCAGATAAGAGACAATCTCCTTCTGAATATCGGCTGGCGTGGCATCCAGGTGCAGTATGCTGACACAGGGGTCATCTCTGGCAACAATATTTTCTCCAGCGGTAGCCACGGCATAGCAGTCACAGAGGGGAGTACTGTTGGCACGCACTCGAGCCGCCGCGTGGTCATTTCAAATAACATCATCAACAGGTCCGTTGCGCCCACAACCGTCCTTACCGGTCAGGTGGAAAAGGACATGATGATCATACTTGGCAAGGGGAGCATGTACATGGTCGTGGACGGCAATATCTGCCATGACAACAGCCGTGCAGGAGACGATGGCATCGCCGTTGGGGCGAGCGCCTCGACAGACCCCATCTTCCAGTCCATTGTCATCAGCAACAACGTGGTGACCTTTGCCGGGGGTTTTGGCATAGACGCTACGGGCCAGTGTATAGTTACGGGCAACTTCGTCTCACGGCCTGCGACACACGGCATTGTCATAGCCGGCGACCTTGGCGCCAACAGGAAAGATACCATCATAGCAAACAACATAATATATAACCCCAACCAGAGCGACAATGCCGCTGGTTCCGGCATATACATAGGCCCTGCCACTGCCCCTTCTTCTGCGTGGATACGGCTCAGGGTACTCAACAACACGGTGATGGACGAAGCCGGCAGAACGAGGTACGGCCTATACCTGAACGCCACTAACGTTGCCATGAACAACATAGAGATAAGGGGTAACGATCTCGAGATGGTGGCCACCGAGTCTGTCCATATCGTCAATGCCGCGAATATCACAAACCTCCGCCTTCGCGACAACTTGGAGAAGAACCTCTTCAGGTCTCTTCCTGCCGTGGCCGCCCCCTCTCTTCTCGGAGGCGAGTACTTTCAGACGGCCAACACCCAGCCCACGACCATAACGTCCTTTACCGATGGTTACGTGGGGCAGAGAGTCCATATCAGGTTCGGTGACAACAACACGACCATCCAGTTTTCCGGAGGCAACCTCAAGGGCAACGGGGGCATCAACTTTACAGGCAAGGTCGGCGACTTCATGGACTGTGTGTACAACGGAACAGAGTGGGCCTGTACGGTGGTAAGCGTCTGACAGAGACCCTGGAGACAGAGATGGTTACAGATAGATTTCTCAAGGAACTCAAGAAAGGCAGGAATACACCCAATGTGGTACTGGAGTTGGGGCTCAAGGATGGCACCCGTTTTCTCGGTCTTCACGGTGGCAGACCCGGACAAGTGCATTACCGCGCAGACGCCTCCTACCGTGCAGACGCCGACATCTTTGCCGTGGGTTCCGATACGCTCCACTTCATAGATCCGGTCCTTAAGTCCGTCTCTTCCCTCCAGAACAGGATCGATCCTGCCAAGGGCTTTGCAACAAGGGGAGAACTCAAGGTCGTAATAGCCGGAAGAGAGAACTTCCGCGGCCTCCTGAGCGGCGAGTACCTCAAGAACACGCCTGTTGTCAGAAAGGATGGTTTCCTTGCACCCGGCTTTACGTATGGCGACTATGCCGAGACCTTCTCAGGGGTCATATCCAACTGGAGCAGGAAGGGCGATGAACTGACCCTTACCATAGCAGACTCCCTTGCCGACGTGGGCAGACAGATTATCCCTGAGTCCAAGGCGAGCGGGGCCCAGTGGCTCGACTACACAGGGAGACACCCGGTGGAGATAATGAAGGACATCCTTGTTCAGAGGCTTGGGCTCGATGCCTCTCGGGTGGATACCCTTCGTTTTGATACTGAGGGATCGCTCTGGCTCAACGGCTGGGTCTTCAGCCGCGTTCTCACCGAGCCCATCGAGGCAAACAGGATACTCAACGAGTTGCAGATAGAGACCAATTCCTTCATTGTCCATGACGGACTCACCGTCAACTTCAAGGTCTTCGCTCCCTCACCACCAGGGTCTGTGGTAGAGGAGTGGCGCGATGAGACCCATATCATCGAGAGTACCCTTACGCAGGAATCGGGCTACAGGGACAGGTTTTTCAATAGCGTTGTGGTCTACTTCGACCATAAGGACAGCGGCGACAATGCGAGTGACTACGAGAGCGCCGTGATAGCCGCTGACGCGGCCTCCCAGGACCCCTCCCAGTGGAACGAGGTCTCTACCAAGATTATAAAGAGCAAGTGGATAAGGTCTCTTACGCAGACCCAGCCCGTGGGTATTACTGGGACGGTGCTAAGCCACATATCAAAGAGCAATGGCCCTGGTTCGGCTGTCTTGCACTTCAGCCATGACGCTGGAGGGAGTCATTCCTTCAGGTGGGCAGCACCGGGGGATGGCCTGGGACAGACAGTAAAGGTCTCCTCGTCGGGCAAGTATACGCTCTACTCTGCCGACACCTCGCGATGGGCAAAGATTGTCGTGGATTACGCCAGTCTGCCACTGCAGACCATGATCGATATTATAACAATAACCCCCCTAAAGGGCCTGAGCATGGCCTCGCAACTTGCTCAGAAGATACTGAACCGCTACCGCGACCCCGTCTCTACCGTAAGGTTCGAGATGGACCTTAACAACATGGTCTTTGACGGCGAGTTAATAAGGCCTGGAGACTTTAAGGACATCACAACAGACGAGGCCTCTGAGTTGGGGGTCTCGTCATGGAAAAAAGAACGCGTAATGATAACCAAGGTGCGCCCGGACATGGGCAGGCACAGGGTGAGCGTAGAGGCCGTGGAGACAAAGATGTACCGCAGATATGGCTTTGTCGTACCTCCTGGTCAGCCCGATTATCCCATGGCTACGAAAGCCGAACGCGAACGGGCGTACATAGGGGATGGCGCCAACAGGGTCAACGGTGGTACGGAAGATGGTTATGTTATCTGGTAAGGAGGTAGATGAATGACAGCACCGACAAAGATCTGGACAGATATCCCGGACTCGGCCATAGACGCCGACAGCCCGCTCGACACCACTCTTCTTACGCAGATAAGAGACGACCTCGTACATCTTCGCGAGTGGCTCGGGTTCAACTACACCGCCGCCATCGATCACAATCACGATGGTCTCAACAGCGCGCTCCCAGGTGCCACAGGTTCATATACAACGACAGGAGGTGCAGGAGACCTTGTGCTCGCCGCGGATACGGAACGATGGAAGTACGGGGACGTGAACGGCACATGGACCAAGGTAAAGGAGTTCAAGATAGGACGGGGTGGGTCTCTCGTGATAAGTTTTGACGGCAAGGTTACGGTATTTGCGGGTCCCCCTACCACTGCCGGGGCCAGGATATACAAGAACGGCATACCCTACGGCACCTCTCGCACATTCAATACCGCGTACCAGACATTTACAGAGACGCTCTCAGGGTTCATGCCTGGCGATGTGGTTCAACTCTACTATGTATGCAACGGGACTGACGACCAGGTATTTGTGCGAAACTTCAGGCTCTATGCAGACCATAATTTTCTCTCTTCCGTGGTCCTGGATTGAATCTTCTTGTTGGTGAGGGAAAGAGTCCCTGTATGGTATGTGAAACTCCCGTACACAGGGCTCTCTGTGCAGACCACGAAGGCCTTGGCCCAGGGGCCGGCTGAGGTGGTCTGGCCTTTATGATCGCCCTGCCCGGCCTTCACCGCTCCATGGGCAAGTATCCATGGTGGGGGAAGAGGGGGGAGGTTGGGGTTAGGACCTGCATGAGTGTCAGGTGGTTCAACAGAGAAGACCGGCCAATGACTGGCCGGCCATGAGGAGACAGAGGTGAGCCCAGAGAAGAACGCGGAGATCTGGATGGCGCTGAGCGGCGGGCTCCTGGCCCTCTGGTCTGGAATGCTCTCCTATGTGTTGAGGGTCTTTGGCCAGAGGATGGACAGGTTGGAGCACCACGGCGTACCAAAGCCCGAATGTGCCCTTTTCAGAGACAATAACACCGGCATTCTCAGCGAGATAAAGCAGACCCTTTCCGAGAACACGAGGGATATACAGCAGATGAAGAACGCCATCGTGAAGATGGCCACGAGGATGGAGGCCTATCTCGATGAAGACTGACCTTGAGCAGGCACTGGATTTTGTCATGAGGTGGGAGGGCGGGTACACACGCGACCCTCACGACCCTGGAGGCGAGACAAAGTGGGGCATATCGAGACGGGCATACCCCAATCTTGACATAAAGGGCCTTACGAGAGACGAGGCCGCGGGGATTTACAGACGCGATTACTGGGACCGTGCCGGTTGTGCTGGTCTTCCCAGTCCCCTTGACCTCGTGGTCTTTGATACTGCCGTCAATACGGGCGTTGAGAGGGCCCTCGAGTTCCTCTCGCGCACGAGGTGCTGGAAGGCCTATATCATAGAGCGCATCGACTATTACAACCGCCTCGACAATAGGCGTTATCTCCATGGCTGGATAAACCGCACCGTGGACCTTTACAGGACGGCCCTCGATATGGAGCAAGCGTACCCCCTCAGCAAGGCTTCGAGTAAGTAGTATCTGGGCAGGCCTGCATGGGGGGGGGTACGGTATGGCCTTTGGGCCAGATGGTTAAGAACAAGAAATGAAAGGAGATGAAATATGGAATGTTACTCCGGGACGCATGTGATAGAGGCGCTCTTTCTAGGGGGCGGTCTCTCACTCATTGGCACCATTGTCTACTACAGGAGGTTTTCCTCCTGGGCAAGGAAGGTCAGGAAAGGCCTCTGACTAGGGAAGTATGTACCTTTAAGGTGGCATGCCGGTGTCTGCCACGCAATACTCGGAGGCCTGGATGGAGAAGAGGGGGGTAAGGGATGGAGGGTCAGGTGGGTTTATAAAGGAGGATATACTGATGACACCCATAGTAGGAGACCTCATTGAGAGTACAGTGGGAAAGGTGGTGAGCAGGCTTGCCGAACACTACCTTCCCGCCACCATGACGGAGAAGGAAAAAGAGGAGTTCCGCATGAGAGCGCGTAAGATGGCAGTAGAAGAGGCGAGGGCGGCCACGGCGGACGTACGTTCTGCCCGTGCCCTTGCCAAGAGTGATGGCGAGGGAGCGCCTCCCTGGGCAAAGGTGCTCAAGGTGACACACAGACCGCTATGGTCTTTTATAATGCTCTTCGTATTTGTCTGGACAATCCTTGCCCCATATCTCGGATATCCCGAGATACCGCTCTCGGACGTTCACCGCTCCATCATGCAGACTGTCATTGTCTTCTACTTCGGCGGAAGGAGCGTTGAGAAGTCCATAAGGCTCATTCGGGGAGGTTGAACGCAAGGGGCCACGCCCCTCTCGCCTCGGGTCAGCCTCCGCCATTGCGCCTTGCCTCGCACTTTTAGCCCCCAGTGACGCAGCCCAGTGGCCTTGACATACCCCGGCGGTGGCAGGTATAATCGAGCATGCTCTCGAGGACACTCATCATCGTCGGGGTCATTCTTGTCATCACGGGTCTCGTTATAGGATTTGCGCCAAAGATACCCTTCCTTGGCCGTCTACCTGGCGACCTCTACTTCAGAAAGGACAACGTCAGTTTTTACTTTCCCCTTACCACCTCCATAATAATAAGCGTCATTCTATCCCTCCTTTTTTATCTCTTTGGGAAGCATTGATGTTGCAAAAAAGAGACTTTAGCGCTTCTTGTTGTTTTTTTACACAGGTGTACCAGGATGCCCATGATGTAACCTTATGATATTAAAAGTTTTTTTTCTTGGCACGTTTTTTGTATGTACTACGGGCAATATGAGACAGAGCACACTCAGAAAGACAATCACATTCTCAGGCGTTGGACTGCACTCGGGGCGCAGTGTCCTGGTGCGGCTGCTTCCCACAGGACGGGACAGGGGCATACGGTTCATAAGGACCGACCTTCCAGAAAGGCCTGTCATAAAGGCCCTTGGGCCCAATGTCATAGACACCAACTACGCCACCACCCTTGGCGCTGGCGGCGCAAGCGTAGGTACGGTGGAGCACATACTCGCCGCACTCTATGCCCTTGGCCTTGACAACGTGGATATAGAGGTTCATGGCTCCGAGGTGCCCATCCTCGACGGGAGCGCCGTGGAGTTCGTAAAGAAGATAGAGGCCGTGGGGCTCGTAAGGCTCGAGGCCGGGCGCAACTGCCTCGTGGTGAAAAGCCCTATAGAGGTGAGGGAGGGCGAGAAGTATCTCCGCCTCATTCCTTCCCATGGGCCTGGTCTCAGTATAGACTACTCCATCGACTTCGACCACTCGCTCCTCTCGAAGCAGACCTACTCCATGCAGTGTACGCCAGACGTCTTCATCGAGGAGATAGCCGATGCACGGACCTTTGGTTTCCTGAGCGACATAGAGATGCTCCGTGCCAACGGGCTTGCCATGGGCGGGTCGCTCAGCAACGCCGTGGTAGTTGGCGAGAGCCAGATACTCAACGAGGACGGCCTGCGCTACCCCGACGAGTTCGTCCGGCACAAGGTCCTCGACCTCATCGGCGACCTCTCCCTTCTGGGCGCCCAGGTACACGGACATATCATTGCACACAGGTCTGGGCATGCACTCAACCATCGTCTGATACAGAAGATACTCCGCCAGAGGTCTCGATGGGAGATGATGTCAGGTACAGAGCCGCTCGAAAAGCCCTTCTCAAGTATGGGGTTCAGGGGTCCCCGCCGCGAGGCCCTTGCCCTCTGAGACCCATAGGCCGGCGAATTCATCTTTTCCGGGGCTCTGCCCCGTTTTTTTATTTCCACCCCCTTCACCACCTTTTTCTCTGTCCATTGACACGTCCCTTCGAGGTCTTTTGACCTACTTTCCCTGTCCACTCCTGTCATTGTAAAAAAGACACCCCTATGGTAAGATTAATTCAAGGTACGATTATGCCTTGTTTTTTTTTCCTGGCCCCGCATATCACTCCAGAAATTTGTGAGACATCGGTATAGGCACAGACCATGAGCGCTTCGCGTCGTGACGAAGAAGAAAAACGTGAGACCATAACTCTCACGGACAACGCCCGTGCCATGGCGCTCTTCGGCGAGTCTGGTTCCAACCTCAGGATGATATCCAGGCTCTTGGGTGTACGCCTCCATACGCGTGGTGGTCTCCTGACCCTGCGCGGCCCTGCCCGGGACGTGGGCCTTGCAAAGAAACTCGTCCTCGACCTCTATGACCTCCTTGGCCGGGGATATGTACTTGCCCCACATGACATAGATTACGCCCTTCGCATGGTCATGAGCGGGGCAGACCTCTCCCTTGCAGACGTCTTTCTCGACACGGCCTGTATAACCTTCAAGAAGAGGGTGGTCTCTGCGAAGAGCGTGGCGCAGAAACGCTACATAGATGCCATCAGACGATCGGACATGGTCTTCGGAATAGGCCCTGCCGGCACGGGAAAGACCTACCTCGCCATGGCCATGGCAGTCGGCGCCCTTGTAAACAAAGAGGTCGAGAGGATAGTCCTTACGCGGCCAGCCGTGGAGGCGGGCGAGCGCCTCGGTTTCCTCCCAGGCGACCTTGCCGCAAAGGTCGATCCCTATCTGCGCCCCCTCTTCGACGCGCTCCACGATTTTCTCGACTTCGAGAGGGCAGAGAAACTCATGGACCGGGGTGTCATAGAGGTGGCGCCCCTTGCCTTCATGAGGGGCCGGACCCTCAACGACGCCTTCATCATCCTCGACGAGGCCCAGAACACCACGCTGGAGCAGATGAAGATGTTCCTGACGCGCCTTGGTTTTGGCTCCAAGGCCGTAATAACGGGCGATGTCACGCAGGTTGACCTGCCCGAGGCAAAGCCCTCTGGCCTCGTTGTGTCTCGATCCATACTCCGTGGCATAGACGGCATAGAGTTCATCACCTTTACAGACCTGGACGTGGTCCGTCATCCCCTTGTCCAGGACGTGGTCCGCGCCTTCGACGAGGCAGAGGAGAGAACGAAGCGGGCAGGAAGGGGTGCAAGAGCGGGCACTGACGCCGGCAGGGCAGGCGGTAAAGACAAGGAGCAGGCACGCATATGACCCCCTCAAGGGTTCTCGTAACTGACAGGACCGGTTCTGGCAAGTCCGGCCTGGCAAGGGACATCCTCGGCCTTGCCATGGCTGTAATGGGGGTGGAGGGCCGCGAACTGAGCCTCCTCCTTACAGGCGATGAAGAGATACGCGACCTCAACAGGAGGTTTAGAGGTAAGGACAGGCCCACAGATGTACTGAGTTTCCCCATGGACGACAACCTCCTCCTCGGTGATATAGCCATATCCATGGACAGGGCCAGTGCCCAGGCGCAGGAGGCCGGAACGCCCCTTGAGACGGAACTTGCCCGCCTCCTGGTTCACGGCCTCCTCCATCTGCTGGGCTACGACCATGTGCACGGTGGCAGGCAGGCTGCCAGGATGGGCGAACGCGAAGGATTCCTCCTCGCCGAACTCATGGAAGAGGGGCTTATCGAGAGGGGAGAGGGGGCCCAATAGTCAGGCCGGCCACGTTGCCGGGGTTTGTGCCGAGAGATAGGTATGGGGGCGAAGACAGGGCTTACACCCGGAATATCCTCCCACAGCAAAAAAAGAGGTACTTGGATGGCAAAACACCAAGAGGTCATAAAGCCCAAGGGCTGGCTGCAGAGCCTCAACTGCGCCATAGAGGGCGTGATCTACGCCTTCAGGACGCAGAAACACATAAAACTCCACTACCTCATAGCAGTGGCGGCCCTTATACTGAGCCTCGTGCTGAGGCTTCCTGTCGTGGAGTTCGTACTCTTTGCCATCTCCATCATAATCCTTCTTTTTGCCGAGATGCTGAATACGGCCATCGAAGAGACAGTGAACCTCATCGAGGACCGGCACCACATCCTGGCAAAGAACGCCAAGGACATCTCCGCAGGCGCAGTACTCATAGCCGCTGTTGGCGTTGCCATCATGGTCTACATGCTCTTTACCAAGTACATGGCCGAACCCGCGGCCTTTGCCCTCAAGGGTATTCATGACTTTTCCGGACACGTTGCCGTAATATCTCTTCTCCTCGTACTCATAGCCGTAGTGGTCCTCAAGTCCTTTGGCAAGAGCGGGCGTCCGCTCCATGGCGGCATGCCCAGCGGACATGCCGCAGTCGCCTTCTCGCTCTTCACGTCCATAACCCTGCTGACGGCAAGCCCCATTGTTGCGGTCTTGGCCTTTGTCATGGCCGTGATGGTGAGCCACTCGCGCCTTATCGGCGGGATACACTCAATGGCCGAGGTCATACTCGGGGCCCTACTCGGTCTTGGCCTCACGCTCCTAATCTACCGCATCTTCCTCTTTACAGGCCCATGAAACCAAGACTCCCCGCCGCAATATTCACGGGCGCGGCCCTTGTCCTGTCTCTGGCGCCGTACAAACTCTGGCCCCTTGCCTTCGCGGCATTTGTCCCCCTCCTCCTTGCCATGGAGGGGCAGTCCATGCGCAGAAGGTTCTTCCTCGGCTATGTCTCAGGCCTCGTCTTTTTTATCGGCTCTGTCTACTGGGTAGTCCACTCCATGCACTACTACGGGGGCCTGGGCTTTGGTCAGAGCATACCCGTAATGCTACTCCTTGCCGCCTATCTCGCCCTGTACTTCGCCCTCTTCGGTCTCTTCTCGGGCCGTGCGCCCACCGCGCCAACGGGCGCCCTCCTCTACCTGCCGGCACTCTGGGTGGGGCTCGAGTTCCTCAGGGCGCGTCTCTTTACGGGCTTTCCATGGGTTCTATCGGGTTACGCACTCGGCACGAATCTCACGCTCTCGCAGGTTGCGGACATTACCGGCGTCTGGGGGCTCTCCTTTGTTGTAATGCTCGTCAACGCGGCCATATACCTTGTCCTCTCCTCTGGCATGAGGGCAAGGCCATTGCCCCTTCGCGCCGCTGTTGTCGCGGCCTTGGTAATGGCCGGCGCAGTGTCGTACGGCATTTACCGCATCGAGGATGTGGACACCCTTGTACGTTCCTGGCCAGAGGTGCGCGTGGGGTTGGCCCAGGGCAATATAGATCAGTCCGTCAAGTGGGATAAAAGATACCGCCACAAGACCCTCGACATATACGGACGCCTCACCTCCCGTGCGGCAAGAGATGGCGCGCGTGTAGTGGTCTGGCCAGAGACGGCAGTGCCCTTTTACCTCGAACGCTACGCCGCGGGCAGGGACGAGGTCCTCGCCATGGCGCGAAGTGCACGCGTCACTCTCTTGACCGGCAGCCCTGCATATGATTATAATAAGAGTTTAGGGAGGAGAGAGTACTTCAACAGCGCCTATGTCATCTCCCCTAAGGGCCGCATCGCGGGGCGCTACGACAAGGTGCACCTCGTGCCCTACGGCGAGTACGTGCCGCTCAAGCGCTACATGCCCTTCATAAAAAAACTCACCGTCGGAACAGGCGACTTTGTGCCAGGCCAGGGCCCCAGGTCCCTTGCAATAAATGGCCATAAGGCCGGGGTCCTCATCTGCTACGAGGCCATCTTCCCCTCCCTTGCGCGCGCCACTGTCCGCGCCGGAGCCGGCCTCCTCGTAAACATCACCAATGACGCATGGTTTGGCCGTACCTCTGCGCCATACCAGCACCTGGAGATGGCAAGGCTCCGCGCCGTTGAGAACAGGGTTTACCTGGTGCGGGCGGCGAATACGGGCATCAGCGCCCTGATAGACCCCCTGGGAAGGATAAAAAAAAGGACGGAACTCTTTACAGAAGACGTCATCACCGCGGACGTGGGATTCAGAAAGGGGCCTCAGAGCATATACACGCGTTACGGAGATTTTCTTGCCTACGTGTCTCTGGTCTTTACGGGGCTCGTTATGGTCTTCGGGAGGAAGAGAAAGGGAATGTGAGGAGGGGCCCCAGGATTGCCCTGGAAGGAATAAAGCACTCTTCGGGAACTACAGGACATTGGAGCAGACTCCGGGGGGGGAGGGGGGAGGGGGGTAGAGCGGGACGGGGCCATTGATAAAGAAGACGGTGGCCTGATATATCAACGAGAGACTCATGGATGGTTGGCTCAAGGCGCCCGGGCCAGGAAAAGTGTGCGGGCCTGGCCCGTCAAAAATAATGGAGGAATAACGTATATGTACGACGAGACAAGAGCAGGGCTCAGGGAGACTCAGGCGAGGTTCGAGGAACTAAGGGGGTATCTTTGACCTCCCTTCCCTCGAGAAAGAACTCGCTGGTATAGAAAAGGTCCTTGCAGAGCCCGGCTCATGGGACGACCGCGAGAAGGTAAAGGGCCTGATGAAGAGGAAATCGGCCCTTACCTCTAAGATAGAGGCCATAGGCTCCATAGAGGCCATGCTCGAGGACGCCGAGGTCCTCCTCGACCTTGCCGAGGAGGCGGGCGACGAGGCCTCTGCCGTTGAGGCGCAGGAAAAACTCGAAGAGGCCAGGACGGCCATCCGGGGCGAGGAAATTAAACGCATGCTCGGCGAAGAGCACGACGAGGCCGACGCCATCGTATCCATACACCCCGGGGCAGGCGGCACAGAGGCCATGGACTGGGCGGGCATACTCTTTCGCATGTACCAGCGATGGGCCGAGCGGAGGGGCTTCAGGATCGAGATAATAGATTACCAGCCCGGCGAAGAGGCGGGCATAAAGAGCGTCACCTTCGAACTCGAAGGCGAGTACGCCTATGGGTATATGAAGGCCGAGTCCGGCGTTCACCGCCTTGTGCGCATCTCGCCATTTGATGCCGGAAAGCGCCGTCACACTTCTTTTGCCTCTGTACTCGTGTACCCGGACATAGAAGAAGAGATAGACATAGAGATACAGGACTCGGATCTTCGCATAGACACCTTCCGCGCAAGCGGCGCCGGAGGCCAGCACGTAAACAAGACAGACTCGGCAATACGCATAACGCACCTGCCGACGGGCATTGTCACGCAGTGCCAGAGTCAGCGAAGCCAGCATAAGAACAAGGCCACTGCACTCAAGGTCCTGAAGGCCAGGCTCTATGAACTCAAGCGCAAGGAAGAAGAAGAAAGGATCGAGTCCCTCCAGTCCGAGAAACGCGAGATAGCCTGGGGTAGCCAGATACGCTCATATGTGCTCCAGCCCTACCAACTCGTAAAAGACCATAGAACAGGCCTGGACGTTGGGAACGTGGACCGCGTCCTCGACGGTGATATAGACTGCTTCATCGAGGCATACCTCTTCCAGGCCGCCGGAAAAAACACGAAAGAAAAGAAAGAGAGCGCCTGATAGCGATACTGCCAGTACTCCCCCCTCCCCGGAAGAGGCGCGGCCTTGGCCGGGCCGGGCAAGGCGCCGCCCCGCCACATAAATAAAGGCCATCCCTTAAAAAAAACTTGACAAAAAGGACGGTTCTGTTCTATAAATTAAGTTTCTGTATCTACCTTTAAGGGGAGGGGTATGTCTTTTTAACGGCCTGCGGCCAGAGTCCAAGCATCCCAGCGCTGGCGTAGCTCAACGGTAGAGCAGCTGATTTGTAATCAGCAGGTTGCGGGTTCGAATCCCATCGCCAGCTCCAGTGCTACCAAGTTCTTTTGCGACTTTTACGGGCCCTGTGGCCGGCGGCGTAAATACCGCGGCGCGGGCCCCTCTGTTCAGGCGGTTCGTCAATCTGCATGGTCAAGGACCTCGTAGCCTAAAAACTTCGGGAAATCGAATACTTGAGCGGTAGCAGCCCGGCATGGTGAAACCCCGGCAGGGGAGTCGGGCATATATACAGGCGAAGCGCTGTGGAGAGGTACCCGAGTGGCCAAAGGGGGCAGACTGTAAATCTGCTGGCTCAGCCTACGGAGGTTCGAATCCTCCCCTCTCCACCATTTTTTCAAGAGATTATTAGCACCAGCAAAAGGCACGCGGGCCATACCGGGTCCCAGGTAGCCACACGATGCTCCGCCTGTGGTCTGAAGCCTCTGGACGCCCCAGGGCCCCTGCCCCCGAAGTAACCTCTCTGGAGCATGGACCGGGCAGGTGAGCCGGAACAGAGATGATTGCAAAAATCCCGGGCAAAGATCTTCTCATAAACGAGCCCCCGGCGTCTTCCCCGCCACTTTGCAGGCTGAAGAGAGCAGGCCAGGGTTCGGCACCTTGTCCCCCGGCCCCAGAGGCAGGTTACACAAGGCGGGTGTAGTTCAATGGCAGAACTCCAGCCTTCCAAGCTGGCCATGTGGGTTCGATTCCCATCACCCGCTCCATAAAGGCACTGTTATACGCCCATGTAGCTCAGTCGGTAGAGCACTTCCTTGGTAAGGAAGAGGTCAGCGGTTCAATCCCGCTCATGGGCTCCATTCAGACGATAACGCGTCACCATACAGATACTTTTTCGGGAGGGAGAGAGATGAGCAAGGCAAAGTTT
>CAYOVP010000021.1:10178-30885 GCA_964407495.1 uncultured Thermodesulfobacteriota bacterium | reverse complement strand
GGACACGCCGAGGCAATAAAGGCCCCCCGCTCTACATGACTACTCTCATGAAAGGGCCTCGATGACCTCGTCAACATGACCCTTTACCTTTACCCCGCGCCAGACCTTCCTTACCACGCCGTCTTCGTCGATGAGCACTGTCGAGCGTATGATGCCCATGCGAGTCTTGCCGTACATCTTTTTCTCGCCATAGGCACCGTACTCCGTGGCAACGGCCTTGTCCCTATCCGAGAGGAGCGCAAAGGGCAGGCCGTGCTTGTCCTTGAATCCCCTGTGTGATTGAACGCTGTCAGGACTCACGCCGAGGACCACGGCACCAAGTGCCTTGAGACGCGCAATATTGTCACGAAAGTCGCAGGCCTCGGTAGTACACCCCGGGGTGTTGTCGCGCGGGTAAAAGTACAGTACCACCTTCCTGCCCCTGAAATCCCTGAGCCTGAAGTCCTGCTCATTACCCTCTTCGTCAATACCCGAAAGGGTGAACTCCGGCGCCTTCTCGTTCTCCTTTACCATGACCATACCTCCTTAGTCTCTCCTCTGTCGTGAATGGGTTCTGACCTATTATCATCCAGAAAACCCCGGGGGTCAAGAAAGGAACAACTGGCCCCCTTCTTCTGCCAAGAAGGCCGGCGGGCAGGGAAAAACCCCGGGGGCCAAAGTAGTCCCCCATCACTCCCTCGCCACGACCACCCCCCTCAAACAAAGGCCCGTAAAGAAGCGTTGTTGACAGCCCTGCCGTTATTCTGTTAATTTTAAACTGGAGTAAAATTGAGAAAGGCCCCCTTTTCATGCATAAAGGCAACATCCTCGTCGTAGATGACGACAGGTTCTTCAGGGTCAGGTGCTCGGATGTCCTCAAAGAGGCGGGCTATGCTGTTGCTACGGCAACCAGTGGGGAAGAGGCCCTCGATCTTGTCGAGACAAAAGACTTTGACGTCGTGATAACAGACCTCGTGATGCCGGGTATGGACGGCCTCGCTGTCCTCGAAGGTGTGCGCCGGAGAAACGCCCTCATAGACGTCATCATCGTAACAGGCCACAGCACCATAGAGTCTGCGGTCACGGCCCTCAAGAACGGGGCCTTTGATTATATCACCAAGCCGGTAAACGATGACGTCCTTCTCCATACCCTCGCCTCCTGCCTTGAGAAAAAACACCTCATAGAAGAAAACCAGGAAATACGGCAGTCTCTGAAACTCTTCGAGGTAAGTTGGCAGGTCAGCAAGACCCTCGACCAGGACAAACTCCACGAGGCTTCGCTCGACGCCATACTCCAGGTCGTACCTTGCGAGGCCGGCGCGCTCATAAGGTATGACTGCGCCAACAAATTGCTGAGAATAAAGGCCGTACGCCACACAGACAAGAAAACCGCCGCCTCCATCGTCCGCACCATGATTTCACACTTTGGCGAGGGGATAAAAAACTCGCAAAAGATAGTCGTCCTGAGAGAAGAAGAACTCAACGAAGAAGAACGTGCAGGACTCGCTGGCTATGGGGCCGTAATGGTGGTGCCCATTGTGGCAAAGGACAGACCCACCGGCTTTCTCGTAGTCCTCAGAAAGGCCGGCGCCGAACCCTGGAGCACAAAGGACAGAAAAAGGGCCTCTTTCGTTGCAGGACATATCTCTATCTCCTACGAGAACGCCCGCAAGTACGAAGAAGCCCAGCAACTCATCTTCGTGGACAGCCTCACAAACCTCTACAACAGCAAATACCTGCACAAAATACTCGAAAAAGAACTCCAACGCTCATCAAGACTCAATCTCCCTGTATCCCTGCTCTTCATAGACATAGACGACTTCAAGAAGGTGAACGACACCAATGACCACCTCGTTGGCAGCAAGGTCCTGGTGGAGATGGGCGAGACAATACTTCGATGCGTGCGCGAGGTCGATACAGTAGTACGATACGGGGGGGACGAATACGTGGTCATACTCGTTGACGCGGGCTATGACCAGGCACTGCTCATAGCAGAGAGGATAAGATCTACTGTGGAGGAAACAGTCTTTCAGAAGGAAGAAGGACTGAATATCAAACTTACCGTCTCAATTGGGGTAGCCACCTACCCTGTGCATACAAGAGACAGAAAACAACTCATAAAAATAGCGGATAAGGCCATGTACAAGGCCAAGGACGCGGCAAAAAACTGCGTCTACCTCGCCCCTGTGCCAGACGACGCCAAACGCGCTTAAGCGCTTGACGCCTCAACGATATAACCGCCCACCAGGTACCCCCAGAACTCAGACCCCAGACCACCGCACCCGCCAAGGCCACCCCCGGCACCACACCCCCTGGACCAACCCTGGCTCAGCCCTCTTCCGTGCCTTCCTCACCGGCCTCGCCGGCCATGCCCTCTGCCTCGCCAGTCTTCGCTTTCTCCCCAAGGGTAACATACCCTGCGGCAATCTCGCGAAGCGCCAGAACTATGGGCTTGTTGTCACTCTCCACAAAGGGCCTGGCCCCGCGAAGGAGTTGCTTGGCACGCTGACTCGCAAGGTGAATAAGGGCGAAACGGGATGGTACCTTCTCAATGCAATCCTCAATAGTGACTCTTGCCATAAAACTACACTGCCTCCAAAAATATCAAAAAAATGACAGAAAAAACACCTTACTTTCTTTTGGAAAAAAGAAAGTAAGACAAAGAAAACCAGTTTCTGCACAGGGTATGTGGAACTTAAACCTCTACCCCGGGACAAGAAGATCCACGCCGCTGAAAACAAGAAAGTAAGACAAAGAAAACCAATTTTTGCACAGAGTATCTGACCCTTACCCTCTACCACCGGGACGAGTAGCACCGCACCACTTAAAACAAGAAAGTAAGACAAAGAAAAACAGTTTCAGCACAGAGTATCTGGACCTTTACCCTCTACCACCGGGACAAGAAAATCCGCACCACTTAAAACAAGCAGGGAAGATATACCCCCCCTTCTTACTGCCATCATTATAACCATGAAAAGGGGGCATTTCCACCTTATAATGAGAAAAGTTCCTTCATTGTCTCCATGAGCCGCGCTGTTCGGGCCTCCTCGGCCCTTATGATGGACGAGAGCACCTCAAAGGCGCTCTCGACTTCCTCGTTGATGATTATATAGTCATACTCGAGGGCATGGCTTATCTCTTCCAGGGCTACGCGGACACGGCGCTCTATTACCTCGGTGCTGTCCTTGCCGCGCGCCGAGAGCCGCTCCCTGCACTCCTCTATGGAGGGTGGTGCGACAAAGACGTATACAGCGTCATCAAGGGTTTTTCTAAGGCTTGCCGCGCCCTGAACGTCTATCTCGAGGATTACATGCGACCCGCTTGCAAGAAGCCCCTCGAGGTCTTTTCTTCCTGTGCCGTAGCGGTTGCCATGTATCTCGGCATATTCGATAAAGGCGCCTGAGGCGACCATGCCCTCGAAGACCTCGTTGCTCACGAAGTGATAATCAACGCCGTCCACGTCCCCTGACCGGGGCGGACGCGTGGTATAAGAGACCGAGTGCACCACATCGGGAAGGCGCTCCAGGGCCATCTTGTACAGCGTGGTCTTTCCGGCACCCGAGGGGCCGGAGATGATAAAGGGGATGCCTCTTCTCATGATCAAGGGTAGATATTACTCCAGATTCTGCACCTGTTCGCGTATCTTCTCCAGTTCACACTTCATGTCCACGATGGTCTGGCTTATGAAGGCGTCCTGGGCCTTTGACGCTATGGTGTTGAGTTCGCGCAAGACCTCTTGTGCAAGAAAATCAAGACGCTTGCCAAGGGACTCGGTCCCGGCACCGCCAAGGTAAGACCCAAAGGCCTGGAGGTGGCTCTTGAGACGAACGATCTCCTCTGTAATGTCTGTGCGTTCGGCAAAGACCGCGGCCTCTACGAGCACCGCAGGTTCGTTGAGCGCATCCTCGCAGAGGCCCTCTATGCGCGAGGCGAGACGCTCTCTCTGTGCCTTTCGTACCCTGGGCAAGGCCTTCTCTATCTTCCTTATAGAGGCCCCTATGGCACGAAGACGCTTCTTGATGTCCCTTACGAGGTTCCTGCCCTCTTTTTTCCGCCACCTCACGAGGGCGCCGAGGGCCCGGTCGAGCCCCTCTCTAAGCCCTGCAAGGAGTTCCTTCTTCTTTCTCGCAGGACCGGTCTCCGTAAAAATCCCCTTCTGGGACATGATGAGCCCAAGGTCAACACTGCCATTCACCTTGAGGTCTTTTTTTATCCTCCGGGCGGCCTCGAGATACCGCCTCGCAGCCACCATATCAAGACGGGTGCCCCGCGCCTTGGCCGAGGGCTCTATGGAGACCACCACAGAGCCGCGGCTGATGCGGTCTTTTATGATTCCTCGGATCTCGGTATCAAGGGACGAGAACGGTTCGGGTAGCCTTGTCTTAATATCAAGATATCGGTGGTTGAGGGACCTCACCTCTATGATGAAGTCCTCATCACCTGCCTTGAAGACGGCTCTGCCAAATCCTGTCATGCTGAGCGGCACGGCTCTACTCCTCAACGTTTTTTTACTTCACATTCCTGTCTTCAGGTACATGACATTAAAGGTTCACATACTCTGTGCAGAAACTGGTTTTCTTTGTCTTACTTTCTTGTTTTAAGTGGTGCGGTGCTACTCGTCCCGGGGGGTAGAGGGTAAAGGTTTACAAACTCTGTGCAGAAACTGGTTTTCTTTGTCTTACTTTCTTTTTTCCAAAAGAAAGTAAGGAGGTTTATCCTTTTTGACTTCTCCGGGTTCTTCTTTTTTCTTCTCCGCACCTCGAGGGGTTTTTTCTCCTGTCCAGTGCCATTATCACTGCCTTGAAGAGTTCTTCTGCCGTGAGGGTTGCAGTGCCGAGTTTACCAACCACGACACCGGCGGCAAAGTTTGCCAGGACCGCGGCCTCGCGAAAACTCGCCCCAGCCGCAAGCGACAGGGCCAGTACGCCTGCCACCGTGTCTCCTGCCCCGCTGACGTCATAGACTTCCTTTGCAACAGTCGGTATATGGGTCTCTGACCTGTTCTCAAAGAGGCTCATACCGTATTCGCCGCGGGTTATGAGCAAGGCCCTTGACGCAAGTCTTTCCTTGAGGAGCAGGCCTGCCTTCTTGAGCGTCCTCTCGTCACGTATTTCCATGCCCGCGCCGAGCGAGGCCTCGAGGTTGTTAGGTGTTACGATGTCTGCTCCTCTGTAAAAATCCAGGTGTTCTACCTTGGGGTCCACCACAAGGGGTCTCTTATATTTCGAGCAGAGGGCGATGGTCTTCTTCATGAGGCCCTCGGAGATCAGGCCCTTTGCATAGTCTGATACAACCACTACGTCAGCCTCTGGCACGGCTCTTCTTATATGGGAGAGGACCTCTCGTGTTATGGCCGCCTTTATGCCGTCTCGCTTCTCACGGTCATACCGCACCACCTGCTGATGATGTGCGATGATCCTTGTCTTCGTTGTCGTGGGCCGAGCCTGGTCACGCACAACGCAGTCCCCAGGTATACCTTTTTTCTTGAGGGCCCGGAGAAAACGTCTCCCGTCATCGTCGTTGCCAATGACCCCTGTGATGCTTACGGCCCCGCCAAGGCTCCTGATATTGTGCGCCACATTGGCCGCACCGCCAAGCATGAGATCCTCGCGCTCCACCTCCACCACGGGCACGGGCGCCTCTGGAGAGATACGACGCACTCGGCCCCAGAGAAAGTGGTCCATGATGAGATCACCAATGACAAAGACCCTCACCGATGGAAAGGCATTGATAATGTCTCTCGACCTCTCTATGGTTATGTACCTCTGCACTTGGGCCCTCCCAAAAGACTGAAATGAAGAACAACAGGACTTCTTTCCACTTTCTTCCGGAAAAAAGAAAGTGGAGCGAAGAAAAAGGCTTCGAGGCCGGCGCAAGGCCTCTTTGGTCGCATATCGCGCCTCAAGGAAAGATGTAAAAAAGAAAAAGGCCCTGAGCGGCTCAGCCCCCTGCAGCGCCAACGACCTCCTCGACGAGGCGCATGAACTCTTCCACGTTCTTATCCATTGTAAGGTCTCTTGCCCTCTTGCGTGCCACGGCACCTGCGGCCCGGGCCTTCTTCTCATCCAGGAAGGGCGTTATGCGCCGCGCAAGTTCCGCCTTGTCCGTAGGGTCCTCTACGATAGCGCCCGAGAGCCCGTCATCTATTACCTCGCTGGCGCCGTTTACGCGTGAGGTCACCACAGGGAGTCCGGCGGCCATGGCCTCTATGCAGGCATTGCTGAAGGGCTCGTATATGGTGGGCAGGACAAAGACGTCACCGAGGGGATAGTACTCAGAGGCCCCCTTTACAGGCCCCATGAAGATTACTCTACCTGCCACGTTGAGTTCGCGGGCCTCTTTCTCGTAGGGACCTATTGCGCCCTTTCCCATGACCACGAGGCGCGTGCCGGCCTTCAGGCTCGGCAGGGCCCTTATAACGTACCTGAGTCCCTTACGTTCAAAACCCGAACCAACAAAGAGCAGGACCCTCTCATCGGCCCCTATGCCAAGGCTCTCACGGAGCCTCCTGCGCAGAGCCGATCTCTTCCGTGCGCCCATGACAAGAGGCTCGACCCCGTTGTATATAACACAGATGTCCTCCTCTCGTAAACCGTAATGTCGCATGATTTCGGCCCTGCCGCGCTCGGAGTTGGCAACGACCTTTTTCAACCTGGCATCAGAAAAGAGTCTCTTCTCGAGATACAGGAGTACGCGGTGTTTCGGGCTGATGCAGAAAGAGAGGCGCTTCAGCGGGCCCACCGTGGCACCGCGGCGCAGTAGCCATTCTCTGTGGCATCCGTCGCCGGCGCGGTAGATGTCCTGCGAGAATGTCCTCTCAAAACTTATGACAAGACCGGGTCTCTCCTCTTCAACGGCCTTTGCCACATCCCTTGCAAAGAAGAGGGGGCGGAGAAATGACGGCCCTCTTTGCCTTATGCGCCGGAGGGTGACGCCTCGTTCCTCGGGCCAGTCCGTGGAGTAGACGAGCACGCTGTGGCCGCGCGAGACAAGGCCCGTTATGAACCTTCTCATGAAGACCTCGGCCCCGCCAAAGGGGTTGTAGCGTGCCCTTATTATACCTATTCTCATACCTCAGCGCCTCTTGCCTGCAAAGAGTTCTTCAAAGGCCCAGAAGGCCTCTTCAGGGGTTATGTCCGCGGCCATGGACGATGGCTTCTGGAGTATACGGTGCGGCACCCCCCAGGGGGCCCAGTGTACCGGGTCTGTAGAGCCCCAGATGGCGAGCACCGGCAGGCCGAGCCCTGCGGCAATATGCATTGCCCCACCGTCAAGGCAGACCACCATACGGGCAAGGCTCAGAGCGGCGATGAGTTCGGCGAGAGCGGCTGTCCTGAACAAGAGCGGGGGAGGGGTTATGGCGCCCTGGAGCTTCCTGGCCATCTCGTCATCACCGGGGTGAAGGGGGTTCTCTGCGGCCCCTGGCGACCAGAGCACAAGGGGACGTATGCCAAAGGTGTTTTCTGCGCGCTCGATCAGTTTTATGAACGAGGCGAGGGGCCAGCGGTTCTCTGGCCTTCTGGAACTTATGTGAAATGCAACGAGCGGGCCGCGGCCTTTCTGGCGGGCCGGATTGTTCTCAAGGGCATTACGTACACGCCGCAGGGTAACCTCGTCTGGAGTGACCGAGAGGGCAGGCGGCGTGGTCTTTATGCCAAGGGGGGCAAGGAGCCTCATGACGGCCTCGACCTCATGCAGGGGTGAGGAGGGCGCCTCAATGGGCCTCGTATAGTAGATGTTCTTATCGGCCTCTTCCCTGTTCTTTACATAGCCTATCCTCTCCCTTGCACCTGTCATGAAGACGTGACGCGCAAGGCGGGCAGAGTACGACGAGGAACACCCTATGGCAACGTCGAACTTTTTTGCCCGGATGCGGCGCATGAGTACGGCGTTGGACGCGATTACACGTAGCCGGCTCTTGTCTCCCCTGTGTTTTCCCTTCTCATACACAAAGACCTCGTTGACGTCCCTGTTTCCAGCGAGCACGCCGGCATTGTAGGAGTTGGCGAGCACGGCAATGGTTGCCTCTGGAAAGGCCTCTCGCAGAGCGTGGATGCCCGGGGTGGTGCAGACGAGGTCGCCTATGTTGTCGCGCCGTACAAAGAGAATGCTCGCAGGCTTTATGGGTTCAGGTTTTGTCATCTTTTTATTTGTTGGGTTTCGCTTCGCTCTACCCAACCTACGAATCTTCCAGCGGCCCGCAAGGGGCGCTGGCACTGGTTTTCTTTGTCTTACTTTCTTTTTTAAAAGAAAGTAAGGGAATCTTTTTTGCTTTTGGTGGGCAGTGCCCGCCTACCTGTCTTTATCTCTTCGTCTTCTTCCCTGGCGGGCGCGGGGCGCGGCCACCTTCTTTTCCCTTTATATTACACCCTTTGTCTCTTTGTTTCATCATGGAGCACCACGCATACTGCCACAAAGGTCATCATCAGGACACCGGCAGTTTCCTCCCAGAGGCTCCAGGCGATATTAACGAGTATGTATGAGGCGAGTATCCCTGTGGCCCCGGAGCGCAGGAAGGCCGCGGCCCCCTCGGGGCCGCCTGCCTTGATCTTTGCGGTTGGAGGCGGCAGGGGGAGTATCTTCATGAAGACCGTCGTCCAGAAGAGGAGAAAGGCCGCAAGCCCCAGGGCCCCGCCCTCGAAGAGTATCTGGAGTATGAGGTTATGCGGGGTGGTTGAGCCGTAGTAGCGGGCGGCGAAGAACTCATAGGTGGCGGGTTTTTCCCTGTCCCATCTCTCAAGAAAGCCGTCCTTGCGGGCAACGGTGGCCATTTTTTTCCAGCCATAGCCATATCCCGTGAGCGGGCGTTCCCTTATCATGTCCAGTACGCCCGACCAGATGGCAAACCTGCCGTTCCAGCCAGAATAGGTATTGGTGGTATAGGTCCTGGGCAGGAGGAGCGTACTGTAGCGCGAGAATACATCGGGTTTGAGCCCCAGGAGGGCCCCGCCGAGGACGATGCAGAGGACGAGGCCGTAAACGAGTGCCCTGTAGCGCCGGGCCAAGAGCGTGGCCAGAATGAGCGAGACCGCTATGGCTGCTGTCTGCCCCCTGTGATTGTCGAGGACGCAGAGGACGAACTCCACTACAAGGAGCATGACCAGTGCCCACTTGATGCCGGGTTTCAGGCGTGCAGAGAAGAGAAAACCCGCCATGAGGGGTATATAGAAAGTGCCGTGCAGGGAGTAACCGCTGGCGAACTTCTTGTCTGCGTGGTTTATCCAGTTGAGAAGCACAGAGGGGCTGTTGAGAGCGAGTATCAGTACAGTAAGAAGGGCATAGGAGGCAAAGAGCGTGTAGAACAGGGGGCGCAGGTCTTCGAAGGAGCGGTACTCGCTGATTATTACGAAGAGGACAAGTGCCTGGTAGACGAGGTTTTTTCGTATGAAGTCGAGGCTCTCGCCGGCGTAAGGGCCAAGAAGCGAGGTGACGAGGGCCACAACGAAGAGGAGGCAGAAGGCCTGCAGGGTGCGGTCTTTAAAGTTTATAACAACGTCTTTTCTTATGGCCTTGACGATAAATATAATGAGCATGAGGACAAAGGCCGTGTCTCGCGGGGCAGGCACGTGTGGAAAGGGAAGGAGAAATATATAGACGAGGAGAAGGGGTCTTATGAGCGCGTATATCTTCTTCATCTACTCCCTGCAGAGGTGGCCTTGTTCGTGTCAAGGGCCGGGGCTGTCTTCTGGGCCCCTCCTCTCTCTTCGTCTTTTCTGGTCCTGGCCATTAGTTCCATGGCGGCTTCGAGAACAGGCCCTGCCGTGAGTGTAGTGACGCACTCCCTTGTGCCTGTCCTGCAGACAGTGGAAGTATGGAAGGTATATGAGCAGGGCGAGCATGGGAGGTCTTTCTGTATGACCCTGGTCTTGGGCCCAAGGGGGCGCTCTTCCATGGCACAGGGCCCGGCTATATTTATGCTGGGCACTCCAAGGGCTATGGCCATGTAGACAGGGCCGCTGTCAACGCTTATGAAGAGGTCGAGGTTGAGAAGGAGTGCCGGCAGTTCGGCGAGTCTCAACCTGCCCGAGGCATCGATGGCCCTCTCTCTCTGTCTCATCCTCGACAATACTCCCTCCACTGCGTCGTGGTCCGCGGCAGAGCCTATGAGGACCACCCTTGCTCCCAGGTCCTCCATGAGGCGGTCGGCGACCTCTGCATAGAGGGCTGGCGGGACCTCCTTCATCTTGTTTCTCGCCGCAGGTGCCACTCCCACCACTATTCCTTCCCGCCCCTGGCCCGATTTTCCGAGCAACCTGAGAGCCCTTTCCATGGCCTCGCTTGTCACAGGGAGTTCCATCCTCGTGGACTCCTGGCCAAGGGGAAGTCCGAGGCCCTCGTGGAGGAGACGGGCGTATGTATCGAGTATGCTCTCGTGGACACGGTGCCAGTGTACGCAGGTGTTGAGGGGGGCCGCCAGACGAAAGGAAATGCCTGGGCGGTCCGGCCCGAGAGAGAGGCGCCGCGGTATGAAGGCCCAGAGGGGGATGACCGTGGTTGCGATATTGGGCAGGAGGGCCACGGAGAGGTCGAAGCGCTCGTCCATGAGGGCGCTTGCGAGTCCTATCTTGCGGCCAAGCCCTCTGGAATCACCGGACCTTAGAGGTATTATCGCGTCCACCATTGGATTGGCCTCGATGACCCCGCATGAGCCCGGATCTGCGAGCACCGTGAGACGGGCACCAGGAAAACCCTTTCGAAGTGCGCGAAAGACAGGAGTGCTGCAGACCATGTCGCCTATCTTGGCCGGCTGGATGACGAGGATCTTCTTTATGGGCCTGCGCCTTCGCAGAAGCCCTGCAATAAAGAAGAGGGGGTAGAACAGATATGAGAGAACTACATATACCATGGGCAGATTTTTCGTAATACCTGCGGGGGGGCGGGAAGCGCTGACCCCTTCTCGGTCTTACCCTCTTTTGTCAGAAGGAATTTTTCATCAAGGCCTACGCAAGGGGTTCCTCGCCTCTTCCCTTTTGTTCACCCCTTTTTATATCATGCCCTCTTCGCCCTTACGAGTATTCCGGTTGCAAAGTCCACGTCCATGAAGCGCATCACCGGCGCAAGGAGCCGTGCCATCATCCTGTGGCCCGTCCTTTTTTTTGCCGAGACGCGGGATATGGATATGTTCCTGAACCCGCAGATGAGGAGGAGGGCCCCCAGTTCATGATATCTGTATGACGTTACGTGCGTCACGTCGCCTCCAAAGGCCGTGGGGTGAAGATTGTTGGGTATGGTAAGGACTATGGTGCCGCCTGGGTGGAGGAGCGAGGCCGCCCCTGAAAGGAGGCCAGCGCCTTCCTCGAGTCCGAGGTGCTCTATTACATCGAGGACAAAGACCGCGTCAAAGGCGCGGTCTATCTCGTCGATACTTCCATAATCGCGCCTGACCCCGGGGTCTATGTCCATGACCCTGTACTCGCTTATCGAGGGTACTGACTCGCAGAGCTGGCCGAGGAACCCATGTGAACCACCGATATCGAGAACGCTCCCGCTTATCTCGCTGAGCATTCCTTTCATGAGTTCGCGTTTCGTGCCGAGCACAAGGGGAACCTTGCGTATGGAGGGATATCTGCGCCTTACCTCTTCGCGCCTCTTCTTGAGTTCACTCCAGTTGATGTGCGTCATCAGCCCTTGAACACCTCGTCAAAGACCTTCTCCACACCGCGCACATAGGCGTCGATGGAGAACTTTTCAGTTACGCGTTTCTTTCCCTCACGGCCAAGGTCTGAGCGGAGTTTTTCAGACTTCAGGAGTTCTCCAACCCTGGCGGCGAACCCGCCGGGGTCATCGCCCTCGACGAGAAAGCCGGTCTTGCCCGGCACCACGAGTTCGGCGGGGCCTGTTACGGAAGCGGCGACAACGGGCCGCTCCATGAGCATGGCCTCGAGGACCACCCGCGGCAGGCCTTCTTTTTCTGAGGTGAGAATAAAGACGTCCATTGCCTTTATATAAGACAGTGCGTCACCGGAAAAGCCGGTAAAGGTGACGGCTTTTTCAATACCGAGTGTCCCGGCAAGTTCCCTGAGCGCGCCCTCTTCCGGGCCTGTACCCACGATGACGCAGTGAATTTTCTGCCCTGCCTCAATAAGGGCGGCGGTTGCGTGGAGGAGAATATCCACGCGTTTTCTCTTTATGAGAGAGCCCACCGTGCCTATGAGGAATTCGCCTTTTTCAAGGCCAAGTTCTCTTCTTACCTCGGCCACGGGGTGCGAGGGGGCAAGCGATGGGTCTATGCCGTTATGTACGACCGTACACCTCTTAGCAAGCACCCCGGCAGAGACGAGCGAGTCCATGACTCCTTGTGATACGCAGATGACGCGGTCCACGACGCGGTTGACCTCCTCGGCCTCTGTGGGCGTAAGTTCGACGTCTACTCGTGAGTGCTGGACGCAGTGCGTTCCCGCTATACCTGCGGCGAGTATGCCCTCGAGGTTGGAACTCGGCTGGTTGTTGAGGTAAATCATATCAAAGCCGCCGTCCTCGAGAACCGAGGCAATGGCACGCGAGGCCGGCTCGATGCGCTCGTGGTAGTCGTGAAAGGCGATGAACTTCTTCCTTACGGAGGGAAGGGCAAAGAGCGCACCACGCACCATTTCTTTCATGGCCTTGGCGTAGATTTTTTTTCTGAGTTCGAGTAGAGCGAAGTCCACGCCGAGCCCGGTGAGCGCTGTCTTTATATCCGTACCCTCTGCACCAGGGTAGTTGGTATAGAAGAGGGCGGCAAGGTCAAAGCGCCCGCGGTCTATGCGCCTCAGGAGTTCGAGAAGACTGACCGTGCCCCCGCCCCACTCCTTTCCTGTATCCAGTATGAGTATCTTCTTTTTTTTCATTTCTCTATGTCTTGCTCAGGCCTTCCTGCCTGTTACGATTATGTGCCTTATGTAATCGAGTCGGAGTAGTTTCAATAGAGGCCTGTACGCAAAGGCCCAGAAACGGTCCTTCCACTTCATCTTTCCGCCGCGGTATATGGCTATGTCCACGAACCCCTGGGAATGGAAGAAACCGTAGGCCTCGTCGTACCTTACAGGGGTTATGTGCGTGCAGTCGCGCCAGAAGACCGTGGGGTGGCAGACATTGGGCGTGCTTATTACAAGATGACCGCCCTTCTTGAGGTGCTTCTTCGCGGCCCTGAAGATGGCCATGACCTTTTCCGGGGCCACGTGCTCAACGAGTTCGAAGGCCGTTATGACGTCATAGGTCCCGGTAATTTCATTTAGAGAATAAAAGTCGTGCTCATAATTCCTGTCTACATCAAGGCTCCTGTACCTTACGGCAAGGCCGGCCTTCTGTAGTTCTTTTTCAAGGGTGCGGTCTCCGGCGCCTATGTCGAGGAGGGCATCGCCTTCTCTTATTATCTCCTTGAGAACAACTGTCCTGTCCCTTACAATGGGAAAGGTGAGAATGTTGGGGAGCGTCTCGACGGCGCGCTGACGGCCCCGCGTAAGATCGCTCCAGAAGGTATCTGCGGGCGGCCCCGGGTTCTTCTCTCTCCTGTCCCCTGCGGCTTCGTGCCCTGCGGCTGGCGAGGTCTTTTTACCTCTCTTTGCCGCCCTGCCGCCGGATTTTTTTGGTTTCCCTGCCATCTTTTCGCCCTTAGCACCCCTGGTCATCTTGCCCTCCCGCGGCCCCTCATGCCCTCGTAGGCCTCCATAATCCTATCCACTATATCAAGATAGGAGAACTTTTCCCTTACGCGTTTCATGCCCGATGAGGCTATGCGCTTACGGCGCTTTTCATCACCAAGAAGCCCGGAGAGTTTCCTGCCAAGGTCTTCCATATCCTCATACAATACCACATCTCTACCCGGCCTTACCAGAGAGGCGAGGTCTGTTGAGCCGTCAGTAAGGACCAGGGCCCCGCAGGCCGCGCCCTCGAGGACGCGCATTGTCGTGCCGCTTCTTCCCTCGCCTGGTCCCCAGTTGGTATGGTTGATGACAATCCGGCTCTCGTTATAGAGGCGCACAAGGTCTTCTCCCCAGATGGACTCGCCCTTCAGGACACCTCGAAGCAAGCTCCCCGAGGCAAGCCTCTTTTTCCACCTCGGCCCGTAGAGCGCGGCCTCTGTCGAGACAGATGCCGCGCTCTCAAGAAATGCCTCGCGTTTTTTGGACCACCCGCCCACAAAGCACCAGTCATAAATTTTGCTGACCCCGAGGGGCCGGAAGACCGTTGTATCCACGCTGTGATGGATGTGGCCGATGTTCTCAAGGCCCCTCTTTCGGGCCTCTTCAACAAGAGCGGAGTGGAGGAAAAAGTAGTGGTCAAAGAGCGGGGCCTCGGAAAGGGCCTCCTCGGCGCCCTCTTCGCGCTCTATCCACCATCCAAAGAGGAGGCACTTTCTTCGCACCTCGGCAAGGGTCTCGGGAAGGTACCTGTAGCCCCGTATTATAAGGACGAGTTCGGGCCTGAAGGAGTTTACCTCTTCGAGGAGGCGCCTGTTGCGGTAGCGGAGTTGGCAGAGGGGGTGATTTTCAAAGAGGAACCTCTGCTTGGGGATGATGCGGAAGTTATGGGCCGTCTTGTTGATGGGGCGTATTACGTAGCGGTCGAACCAGTTGTTCTCGTCAGAGAAAAAACCGCGCGCCTCGACGCCGCGCCCTGAAAAGGCCCTCTTGAGGTAATCAATAATAGGGGGCCTTGAAAAATAAACGATAAGGACCCTCCTGAGCCTCCCTTCTGGCCGGGAGAAGAGCCTCTTGCCCGAGGGCCCCTTGTCTATCTTCATGCCCTTACAGGGCCCGATGGTATTGGTCATCTCGAAGCGCCTCTTCTGGCCCCTCTTTTCCTGCCCCTGCTATCTGGCCTTGCGGTGGGGGCTGTCTTTTTGACCTTCTTCTTGCTCTTAAGAATATCCTCCATGGCCGTGTAGACCTCGTCCACGCTTATCTGCTCCATGCACTCCTGGTAAGTGCACTTCTTACTAACGCAGGGGTCGCAGGTACGCGGTTTTTTTATTATCCTGTGAAGTTCCCTGTCCTGGAGCGGCCCTGTGCGCTCGGGCTCGCTTACGGCGTAAAGCGCCACTACAGGCGTCTTGAGGGCGTATGCCATGTGCATGGGCCCCGTGTCTCCGGTGACAAATACGCTGAGCCTTGCGATGATGGCCGCGGTCTCGCGAAGAGAGAGCCTTCCGGCGGAGATGATTACGCGCCCCTTCTCTTCACTCTTACTGGCCCCTTTTCCACTGTTTTTCTTCCCTGCCCTGCCCATTTCCTCGATGCCCCGGGCAATCTCGCGGCAGAGAGGCGACTCGGCAGGTGAGCCCGTAAGGATTATCCTTGCCCCCGGGTTCTGAGAGAGCACCCTGCGGCCAAGTTCGATGAAGTACTTTGGGAACCACTCTCTACTCAGTGTCGAGGCCCCGGGGTTGAAGCCTATCAAGACCTCTTTTCCTGTAACTCCCTCGCGCCGCAAAAAGGCGTCAACCGCCTCGCGTGAGACCTTTTCGACATTGAGGTCCATCTCCAGCCCGCGTGGCGCGGCGCCAAGTAGCGCCGCGGTGCGAAGTCGCGCCTCTATGCCGTGACCGAGGTCGCCCCAGGTGAGGGCCGGCTCTCTGTTGGAGAGGAGAAAGGCGAATTTACTCACATTGGGCAGTTTTACGATAAACCTCGCCCCCGCGAGATAAGACATGGGCGTTGCCTGGGGCTCGTTGCCGTGGAGGATAATGGCAACATCGGGCCTGCGGCGCCGGAGCGCGAGGACGGTTGAGAGAAACCGCTTCCAGCCCCCGTGAAAGGGGATGACTTCGTCTATATTGGCATTGTTCCTGAAGAGTTCCATATTGTCTTTATTAAGGAGGGTCGTAACACGCGCCTCTGGAAAGCGTGCCCTAAGGGCGCGAAGCGCAGGCGTGCTCATGAGCGTGTCGCCGATGGCCGTCGAGGAGACAACGAGGATACTGCGCACCGAGGCCGCGTCAAAGTAGGTGAGAGATCGTTTTCTGCGGTCGTGTTTATCGAGGAACTTCAGAAGCCTCAGGAGCATGGCCTCTACTGGTCTTATCTTCACCCTTTTCTGCCTCTCATGCCAAGGTAGACACGGCTCAAGATCGGGCTCGTGTATATGGCAAGCCTCTTGCCTGCCCAGGACGCGCCTTGCTTTGTCACTATGCGGTCGATACTCATGGGGTTTGAAGTTGTTGTCACAACTCCACGGCGCGTTGTTAAGCACGCCCTGTACCCCGCCCTTTTCGCGGCCTCTATCGCGGCCTCGTTGAACTTTCCGCGCGGCCAGCAGAGGGAGCGGCAGGACGCGCCCAGTTCTTCTTCGAGTCTCTTCTTTGAGCCCCCTAACTCCCTTTCCAGTTCTGCCTCTTTCAGCGAATCGCACTCTGCGTGCGTCACTGTGTGCGAGCCGAACTCGATAAGGCCGCTACCTTGCATCTCGCGGGCCATGTCCCAGTTCATTATTACCTTGCTGAACTTACCTTCTGCCACAAGGGCCTTTGATTGATTGTGTGCCGGAGGGTTGGCCTTAAAATTCCTGATCCCTTTTTCATCGATGGGCGCCTTACTCGCTCCGTCGAGCCAGGCCGTTGGCGCGAAGACAAGGGCGCGGACATTGTATTTTTCAAGGAGCGGGAAGGCGTATATGTAGTTATCGAGATAGGCGTCGTCAAGGGTGATGAGAAGGGCGCGTTCTCTTATCTTCAGCGAACCCTCCATGAAGGCAAGGAGTTCCTCAAGGGATAGGGTCCTGTACCCGCCTTCCTGAATGGAGCGAAGATGGGCCTCGAAGTCAGCGGGCGTTACGGTTATCATGTCCCCGCTCCTGGGGTTTACGTGGTGGTACATGAGCACAGGTATTACGGTCAAGGTTCTGCCTCTTTTTTCCCAAGGGCCGCAAGGCACTTGGTACTGGTTTTCTTTGCTCCACTTTCTTTTTTCCAAAAGAAAGTGGAAAAATCTTTTGTCTTTGTGGGCGAAGCCCACCCAACCCCACCTTCTTCTCTCTTTCTTCTCGTCTCTTTATCAAGTCTTCCCAGCGGCCCGCGGGGCCGCTGGAATCAATTTTCTTTGTTTTACTTTCTTTTTTAAAAGAAAGTAAAGAAATCCCTCTTTTTCTTTTTTGTTTTGCGTCTCTTCTCTTATCTTTTCTTCTTGTTTTTTACGAGTGTTGCGTAGAGTCCGTGGAGTTTTTCTACCATGCGGGTTGTGGAGAAGTCGGTCTCAACGAGTTTTCTACCCTCTTTCCCCATTGAAGTCCTCAGCGCTTTGTCCTTAAGTAGTTTTATAATGGCCCCCTGGAGTTCTTCCGCGTTATCTGGTTCGACGAGGAGTCCTGTGCGTCCGTTGCGCACCACCTCGGGCACGCCGCCGACGCGCGTAGAGACAACGGCACGTTCCATGGCCGAGGCCTCGAGGATGGATGTGCCGAGGGCCTCCTGGAATGTAGGGAGCACAAATAGGTCGATGCCTTTTAATACTACCTCCACATCGGGCCTGAGACCAAGGAGGCGAATGTTTTTTTCAAGGCCAAGTTCTCTTATACTCTTCCTTATGTTCTCTTCCTGTGGTCCGTTTCCGGCGAACACAAAGAGGGCCTCTGGCACCTCGGCGAGTACTCCGGGTATGGCCTCGATGAGCACGTGGTGGCCCTTTTTTCTCCTGAGTATTGCTATGACGCCGACGACAGGCACATGGGGCGAAATGCCCTCGGACTCGCGAAAGTTATCCGCCACAGTCTCGGGGTCAAAGCGGCTTAGGTCTATGCCCGTTGGTATGGAGAGGACCTGCCGGCTCGGTATCCCGCACTCTGCCACAAGGTATCTCCGCACATACTCGCTCACAGTGACCACGCGGTGCGGTATCATGGAGTAGGTAGGTTTTGAGGTAATTGGCAGGGCCAGGTGGCGCGTCCGCACCACTACGGGACGCCTCGTTGAGATCCGCGCTGCTATACCCGCGAGAAAACTGTCTGTCCCGCTGTGCGTCACAACGATGTCCACGGCCTCGCGTTTTATGAGGCCCGCTATGAAGCGCACGGCGCTTATGTCGTGCGAGGCTCGGAGCCTGTGGGTCTGCACCTCGATGCCAGCGGCCCTTGCGCGCCCGCCGAGTTTGCTCCCCGGTCTGCAGAGAATGATCACCCGCTCGCCAAAGGTGTCCCTGAGGCCAAGACACTCGTGATACGTGCGGCTCTCCTGCCCGCCCCACCCCGATGAACTCTCTGTGTGCAAGATAGTCAGCATATTGGAAGTTGAAAGAAAGAAAAAGACAAAAGATTTCCTTCCACTTTCTTTTAGAAAAAAGAAAGTGGAGCAAAGAAAACCAGTATGGGGCGGTTACTCCGCCGCTTTTGCCGCCCCTTGCCCCCAAGGTTGTGTGGAGCAAAGAACAAACTGAAAAGATGGGTAGAGAAAGCGAAACCCATCAACGTCTTAACATAGCCTCTGTTATATACCCTCTGAGCACCTCACCTATTAACGCAGGATCCAGTTCATCGAGGCACTTGCTCTTCTTGGACCCCCCGCAGCCGTCCTTTCCGCAGGGCACGCACTCGCGCGTGTCCTGGATGACCGTGTTTCTGCCAAAGCGCTGAATCCCGCTTCTGGCAGGGTAGGGCGTGAGAGGGCCATCTGCACTTATCGAGAGGCTCCCTGCGGCCCCGTTGTCCCAGGGGCCCCAGTCAAAGGCCCCGCTGGGGCCGAAGAGCGCCACCACCGGCGAACCCACTGCCGCGGCTATGTGCATGGGCGCCGAGTCCACGCCAAAGAAAAAGGCCGCCCGCCTTGAGAGCGCGCCGAGCCCCTTGAGGCTTATGGCGCCCGAGAGATCCACGGCCTCTTCCTCCATGAGCCTCTCTATCTCACGCGCCATGGCCATCTCGCGCGCCTCTGGCCCTGATGTTATTACAACGGGAAGTCCCTTCTCTACGATGCTATCGAGCACCCTGGCCATGAGCGCCGGTGCCGGGCACTTGAAGAGCCACCTCGATACAGGGTGAACGTGCACAAAGGGGAGATTGCCCCCCAGCCCCTCTCTCTCAAGTATGGCGCTCACCTCGGCCTCGTCCTCCCTGGAGGTAAAAAAGTCCACAGTGAGGTCCCTTGTATCTATGCCAAAGGGCCGCAGGACCAAGAGATTGCGAAAGACCGTATGCGTCATGGCCAGCGGCCTCGGGGCCCTCTGGGTATACAGATAGGCCTTTCCCTTGAAACCGCGCCCCCCGGGCTCAGGGCCAAGGCGGTACCTCGCACCAGAGAGAAAACCAGTAAAGGCTGCGCGGTCGCCGCCCGTAAGGTCCACTGTCATGTCAAAGCCCCTGGCACGGAGTCTCTTTATGAACCCAAGGCTTGCGCGCACCTTGCCCCTTCCGCGCCCGCCCCGCTCCATTACAATGACCTCGTCAACAAGGGGGTTAAGGGTCAGCATCTGCTCTGTCCCCGGGTTCACAAGGGCGCTTATGCGCGCGCCGGCAAAGGTATCGCTGAGCGCCCTGATGGCAGGAACCGTAAGGAGCACGTCCCCGATATTACGGAGTTTCATTACGAGTATCTTCTTTACGCCCTCAAACCCGCTCACCTTCCCCCTCGCCCCCCTCGGCCCCCTCGGCCCAGTCGGGCCCCATCCCTTGTCATGGCACGCAACTTCCTGTACTTCTCATAGGTATAATAGGCGTACAGGCTTGAGAGCAGGAGCCCTGTCCTGCCTTCAAGCAGACCACCCCGGAGGAAAAACATCTTTATGAAGGTAAAAGGCGGACGAAATACCATGTCCGCCAGGCCTGTTCTCCGCCCCTCCTGCACCATCTCCTCTGCCGCAAGGCGCGAGTACCGCTCCATGCGCCTGAGATAATCGTCCACCCCGGCATAGGTCCTGTGTATGAGAGGAGTGGATAGTTTCTCCGTCGGCCCATCTAAGACCACGGCCTCGTGCACGGCGCGCTCGCTGAACCTGCCCGCGTCCTTCCTGTACAGGCGAAGGTTATAATCAGGATACCACCCGCAGCGGCGCACCCACTTATCGCCAAAATAGTTCTTTCTCGGCACATAATACCCAAGAGCACCGCCCCTCTCAAGGACACGGCCAATCTCAGCGCCCATGCCCTCTCCAGCGCGCTCGTCAGCGTCTATATTGAATATCCAGTCATTCCGGGCCCTCGACTGGCAGAGGTTCTTCTGGGCCCCAAAGCCCAGCCACTCATCCTGAAAAACCCTGGCCCCAAAGGAACGGCATATCTCCACGGTCCTGTCCGTACTCCCGGAGTCCGAGACGATTATCTCGTCTGCCCAGGGAACTACGCTCTCGAGGCAGGCCTCGATGTTTACCTCCTCGTTAAGGACGATTATGGTTACAGAAATCTTCTTCATGGCTTGTAAGAGGCATGCCTTGAGGGCCAGGCAGAACCCCGTCTACATGGCCCCGAGGAGGGAGAACTGCGCCGAGACCAAGGGAAGTGAGTAACAGAAACGATTGGCAGGCGGCTCAACCCTTGGCCTTCAACTTCTCCGCCTCATCTACGAGCATGACAGGTATGCCGTCCTTTATGGGATATACAAGCGAACACCGCTCACAGACTATACCAGTACCCTCCTTGTTCAGACTGACCTCCCCCTTGCACTGAGGGCAGGCGAGTATCTCCAGTAACTCCCTGTCAATGGCCATCTCTTCCTCCAGATATGAAAAAATCCCCTACTTTCTTTTGGAAAAAAGAAAGTAGGACAAAGAAAACCAATAGGGGGCAATCACCCCGCCTCTTTAGCCACGCCCCGCGCCCACCAGTCGTA
>CAYOVP010000021.1:0-10078 GCA_964407495.1 uncultured Thermodesulfobacteriota bacterium | reverse complement strand
CAATAGGGGGCAATCACCCCGCCTCTTTAGCCACGCCCCGCGCCCACCAGGGTAGTCAATGCCGAAACACGAAAATTTTATCACGAAACAAGGCTTGATTCCGCAAAAAAACCTGTTGCCTCAGAGATCCTCCATCGACTCGCCGGCCATGGGCTTTGCATGCCCGCCCATCTTGACGAAGGCCGCACCGCCTATCATGCTCACGCATACCATTACAGCGTACCAGATGAGGGAAAGTGAGATGGCCTGCTCTTTTGTGGCCCCCACCATGGTAAAGAGATACACAAAGGCCCCTTCTCTGAGCCCGAGCCCGCCAACGGATATGGGGACCATGGAAAAGACCGTTGCAAGGGGAATGAAAAAGAAGAAGTACGCAAGCCGCACCTCTATGCCGAGACTTCTGGCCAGGACATAGTACCCCACAATGACGCCTGCCTGCACCACGAAGGAAATAAGGAGTATCTTTACAAGAATATCCTTATGCCCCTTGTAGGCCATGAGCGTTCTGTACAGTGCGTCTATCTTCTTGTTGATCCCGTAAAAGTGAATCCTGGCCAGTATCCTCATGGCCCAACTGTGCAGGGGCCCCACCCAGATGACGAGGCTTGCTCCCGTGTATCCGCCTACAAGGAGAAAGAAAAAACCTGGCAGCGGCGTGCCCTTTATGAGCGGATAGCCGAGTATGAGCGCGATGGTCGTGATGATGATGAGGGCCGAGAACCCGGAGTACCTGTCCATGAAGATGGATGCAACGCTTACATGGCCCTTTCTCGACTCCCTGTACAGGTACAGCCCCTTTACGATGTCGCCGCCCACCATGGTGGGCAGAAAGTTATTGAAGAACATGCCTATGAAGTATATGGCAAGGAGTTTACAGTATGGCACGTCTATGTCTTTTTTGAGGATAATGGACCAGCGAAAGGCAGAGACAGCCTGGAGACAGATGAAGAAGACAGCCACGAAGAGAATGGCATAGGGGCTCACGGTCCTGAGGTTGTGAAAGAAGAGCGCAGTGTCCATGTGGCTGAAGAGGAAGTAGAGGATGCCACCGCTGACCACGAACTTCAGTAGCGTCGTAAGTACCTTTTTCATCATCTTCCAAGGACTTTCTTTACAAAGAATATGGGTTTTTTCTGCGACTCGTGGTACACGCGGGCGAGCATCTCTCCAAGTAGGCCCATGACCACGAGTTGAACGCCCAGGATTATGCAGAGGACGGCAAGGAGGAGAAGAGGGCGGCCACCTATGTCGTGGCCCAGGATTATCTTCTCAAAGGCAAGATAAAAGGAGAGGCCCCCGCCTATGAAACCGAGGATGAGACCCAGGGGCCCGAAGGCCTGAATGGGCCGCGTGGAGAAACTCTGGAGGAACTTGACGGTAATGAGGTCGAGGAGCACGCGCAAGGTGCGCGAAATCCCGTACTTGGATCTACCGAACTTACGCTCGTGGTGCGTGGTCACCACCTCTGTTATGCTGGCCCCCACCCAACTTGCCATGGCCGGGATGAAACGGTGCATCTCGCCATATAGGCGCACGTTCTTTATGACCTCGCTCCTGTAGGCCTTCAGGGTGCAGCCATAGTCATGGAGGTGAACGCCCGTTACCCAGGAGATGAGTTTATTGGCTATGATGGAAGGAAGACGCCTCGAAATAAAGGGGTCTTTCCTGTCCTTTCGCCAACCGCTCACAATGTCGTAGTCTTTTATCTTCTCCAGCATGTTGGGTATGTCCACTGGGTCGTTCTGCAGGTCTCCGTCCATGGTGATGATAACGTCGCCCTCTGCATACTCGATGCCTGCGGCCATGGCCGCTGTCTGGCCAAAGTTGCGCCTGAAGGAGACTACCACCACGCGTTCGTCCTTTTTCTGTATTTCCTCAAGCACACCCATGGTGCCGTCCCTGCTCCCGTCGTCCACAAAGACGATCTCATACTCCCGTCCCGTATCGTCCATCACCTCTTTTATGCCACGGTACAGGAGAGCGACGTTCTCTTCCTCTTCGTACAGGGGCACCACTATGGATACGGACTCTCTATTCTTCCCGTTGTTGTCTCTCTCTTTCTTCAAGGTCTTCCTCTTTTTTTCTTGTATGGCCTACTCTCATCACGCCAGGGCAACCAGGTCACCGGCGCATCAGAACCTCTTCTTCCGGTCTGGGCGCTGTCTCACACCCTTGAACCCCCTGCACCTGAAAATGGAGAACTTCTTTAAGAGCCTTCCCTTGTAGTAGATGGGAAAGAGAGTCTTCCCGCAACTCTCGAAGGCCGCGGCTGTCTCTGCCTTGAGCCCAGAGTCCCCACCCTTTACGTAGATGGCGTCTCTCCCCTCGAGCCCTGAGAGCCCGCCCCAGAGGTCGTACTGGTTCATCCTTCTCGTGCCTGTATCGATGTTGTACGTAACGGGCTGGCCCTCGGTATAAAAGGCCAACTCGCTCGTTATCTGGTACGTGTCGCTCATTATGAAGACAGGTTCACTGCCCTCGGCCTCCATATCTTTCTTAACCTCCGAGACCTTTCGCCCCAGTTCGGCCCAGGCCGTTACCCTGTTGTAGGGAGGTCCCCAGAGTATGTTCCTGGCCCCCAAGGGTTCAAGGAGCCATGGACAATATGCTATGACCGTACCCACCATGCCCACGTACACGGCAAGGACAGCGACCACGGCGAGGACCTTTCTCCTCATTGCGCGTCCCTGGCGCAGGGAGCGCTCCCAGGCCTCCTGGAAGGCCCAGACACAGGCTGGCAGAGCCGTCACATAGGCCGCGATGGCCCAGTTGGCCTGCACTTTACCATGAAACCCCGCGAAAAGGAAAAAGAAAAACACAAAGGCCGAGGCAAGGAAGACAAGACGGCTGGGACCGTGATTCGCGCCAAAACCCTTCCTCGCGCACCTGTATACGCCATAGACAAAACCAGCGAAGAGCAGGGGAGTAAAGAGCCCTGCCTGTGAAGCGAGAAAATCCAGCGGCTCCTTGAGCGAGAAGGCCGCATCCCCCACGTGGGCCTGTCCCATGGTGTGACGGAAGGTGACGCCGCCATTGGCAAGGTTCCAGATAAAGACGGGCAAGGAAAGGACGGTAGTGATAATGCCCGCCAGATAGGGCCCGGGCCTTTTGAACCAGACTCTGTCCTCCCCCGATGTGACGAGATAGAGGAATATCACGGGGTAGATAAGAACCATGGTGTACTTACTGAGAAAGCCAAGACCCGCCAGAAGGCCCGCCGTGGCCCAGTGCCCCAGACTCCCTGTCCTGAAGGCCCGCATGAAGAAAAAGACCGCGCCTGCCCAGAAAAAGACAAAGGGCGCGTCTGTTGTCATTAGCACAGAACCAACGGATAGGAGCGGGGTGATGAGGGAGAGAAGGGCCGCGTAGAACCCTGTCTTCTCCTGGCCCGAGAGGACCCTGCCTATGAGGTATATGAAGTATGTGCCGCCCCCTGCAAAGGCCACGGCCCCGGCACGCACACCAAGTTCGGTATTTCCAAGAATGGCTGTGAAAAAGGCGATAATATAGGCAACGCCCGGGCCCTTGCTGTAATAACTCAAGGCAAGGTGGCGCGACCACTCCCAGTAATGGGCCTCGTCCGGAGAGAGGTCAAAGGGGGTGTAGACTATATAAAGGAGACGCAGGCAGGAGACGACTACCAGAATAATTATGAGTTTTCTGTTGTACTTCAAAGAAAAAAACCTCCTTACTTTCTTTTAAAAAAGAAAGTAAGACAAAGAAAACCAGTACCAGCGGCCTGGAAGGCCGCTGGAAAACTCCTCCTCAGACCCTCTTGATCGCCTTCTTGAGGCCATGTAGCCCTTTCTTCTCCACATGGTAGAAGAAAAAACCGAAAAAGGTCCCAAGCACGGCCCCGCCCACTACATCGAGGGGGTAATGAACGCCAACGTATACCCTCGAGTATGCCACGGCCACTGCCACGGCAATAAAGAGAGGGGCGTACTTCTTGTATCTCAGGCTCAGAAAGACCATGGCCGCGAAAATATTCGTCGCATGTCCCGATGGAAAGGAATAGGAGCCCCCGCAACCCACGAGGAGCCTTACGCCAGCAAGGGCATGGCAGGGCCTGACTCTCGCGAAGACCTCCTTGAGGTGCATGGCGACAAAGTCGCTGACGAGCACCGTAAGGCCCACGAATACCAGGGCCCGGATATCAGACCCCTTGCCACGGATGATGACGATTACTATAACCACAACGCCAAGGGCGATGAAGTGGCTCTTGTCTGTTATGAAGGGCATGAAGACGTCGAGAAAGGACGAGGTAAGGCCCTTGTTCAGGGCCCTGAAAAGACCCTCGTCCAGGCCTGCAAGCCAGCCCATCACCACCCCCCTGCGCCCGGTGCGCTCTCTCTTTGTACTGCACCCACCTTATCCCCACCACCCAGAACACCGAGTTCCTCAACGGCCCTCAGCACCTCCGAGACCTCTATACCCGTCATGCAGACAGGGTCCTTGCATTTCTTCCTGAAGCATGGACTGCAGGCAAGGCCGAGCCGCACAACCTTGTGGCCCCTGCCTATGGGGCCGGTGCGCCACGGGGCTGTTGGGCCAAAGAGCGCCACCTGGGGCGTACCCGCGGCCACGCCTATATGCATGGGCCCTGAGTCGAGCGTAACGCAGAACCTCGCGAGTTTCATCAGGGCCGCGAGGCCTGCAAGATCAACCCTGCCGGCAAGGTTGTGGGCCGCAGGCCCGATGCCGAGTTTTATCCTCTCTGCAGGCGCCCTGTCTGCCTCGCTCCCCACTATAACGGCATTGAGCCCATATCTGCTCGTAAGGATGCGTCCAAGTTCAATGAACTTCTCGTCCACCCAGAGTTTTTTTCTCCACCTCGAACGCGGGACGATTACGAAGAAGGAACTCGCTGCTCCTCGCGCCGCTTCTGCGTCCAGAGCCAGCCCGGCCCTGGCAAGGGCCTTGCGTGCCTGGTCCATGGCCCCGGGGCTTACGTAGAGGGGAAACTCCACCTCCTCGGCCCCACCACCAACGAGGACCTTGCCCTGCAGGGCCTCTTCCTGGGTCCTCTCATCACCAAGTGCGGCCTGAACGAGGTCGAGATAGCGGAGCACGGCATGGCGCTCGGGGTCATAGGCCGGGGCCTTCTCGTTGAGGGCCAGGTGGCTGAGTTCTCGCGAGTTGGCAAAACCTATGACTCGCCTGCCGCGGGCAGCCAGTGCCCAGAGAGCGCTCTTGAAGAGTCCCTGGAAGTCCATAACAAGGTCGTACTGCCTGGCGGCAAGCCAGCGCGCAGTCCGCAGATTTGCCCGGCTCTGGCGCGTCCATCCACCCTTGCTTACCACAATGAGGTTGTCTATTAGCGGGTTGCCGCGAAGCACCGCTGCCGAGGGCCTCTCCACTATCCAGTCTATCTCGGGGCCTACCCCACCCTTGGGGGTGCGTCGCGTGAGGGCCTCGCGAAGGGCACGGAGAGCGGGAAGCGTCTGCACCACATCGCCTATGGAAGATAGTTTTATTATGAGAACCTTCATCCTGTCTCTATCTCGTCCCTCTCCTCCAGGCCAAGGGGACCATCCTCAGAGAGTATCCAGTCTATGGCCTCGGCCAGGTCTGTTGCCACGAGGTCGAGGTCCGCAAGTCCACGGCCATCGCCGCCAAAGCCGCCGAGTCCTTCGGCGCCACCAGTGCCCTGGCGTACCTCCTCGAGGGCAATGGAGCCATAACCCGTCAGCACCAGGACACGCTTCATACCCGCACGCCTTGCGAGTTCCATGTCCGAGACCTTGTCGCCCACCATGACAGAGCGTGAGAGGTCTATACCATGGGCCCGGGCCGCCTCGTCGAGGAGTTTCGTACCCGGCTTCCTGCACCCGCAGTTCTCATCAGGCCTGTGGGGGCAGTAGTATATGCCGTCTACATGGGCACCCTTGCCGGCAAGGAGTTTATCGAGGCGCCTGTTCACTGCCTCCAATTCCTTCTTGTCATAATAGCCCCGGCCTATGCCAGACTGGTTCGTAAGCACGATTACTGGTATGCCCCTCTTGTTGAGCCTCCTTATGGCCTCTGCAGACCCCTTTATGAGCACCACCTCGGCAGGGTCGCCTATGTATCCCCTGTCCTCGTTGATAGTGCCATCGCGGTCGAGAAAGACCCCTGGCCGTTGCCCGGTCTTACTCTTGTCTTCTTTGCTCATCGGCATTTTCTCATGAGTTCCTCTGCCGCGCCGAGGACGTCCTCTACGCTTACCCCCTCGAGGCACTCCCTGTGTCCGTACCTGCATTCGCGGTCAAAGCATGGGCTGCACTCGGTCCTTCTCATCACGACCCGCGTGTTTTCGCCCCGTGGACCCGTGAGCGCAGGGTCTGTAGAACCAAAGACCGCAACTGTGGGCGTGCCAAGGGCCGCGGCCACGTGCATGGCGCCGGAATCATTTGTTATGAAGACCCGGAGCCCCCTCATGAGGGCCATGGACTGGCGAAGCGTTGTCCTGCCTGCAAGGTCGAGTAGAGGAGAAACCCGCTCCTTCAGCCCCTCGCAGACCTTGCCAGCAGGCCCCCTGTCACCGGGCCCGCCGAAGATAAGAATCCCGGCCCCCAGTTCCCCTGACAACCGGTCAAGGACCTGCGAGAACCTCTCCTCTGCCCACCTCTTGGCAGGCCCATAGGCAGCCCCGGGCGCCGCACCTATGATAGGGAGCCCCGGGGCCATGCCCTCTTTTCTCAAAAAGTCCTCGGCCCAGCCGGCCTCGTCCTCCCTAATGTAGAGCATGGGCCTGGCACCTGGCCCCACCTCCACAGGCCCGAGGGCATTAATGATATTCAGGTAGTACTCTATATGATGGAGCCGCCGCACCGCTTTTGTGCAGGGTATGGCCCTGGTAAGCAGACAGGAGCGCATGTCGCGGCCATAACCAACACGCCGGGGGATCCGCGCCATGAAGGCGAGAAAGGCCGCATCAAAGGCGTTCTGAAAGAGTACGGCCAAGTCGAAGCCACGTTCCCCTATCCTCTTCGAGAGCCTTATCCTGCCACCAATGCTCCTGAACTCCTCGCCGTACTCGATCAGATCCGTAACAGCAGGATTGCTCTCATAGACGGGCAGTACCGTCTCTCGCGCAAGCACCGTTATCCCTGAGCCGGGGTATAAGCCCTTCAGCGCCTCGAGGGCAGGAAGCGTCATTACGGCGTCACCCACCCAGTTGGGTACACGAAGAAGTATCCTCTTTGTCTCTTCCATATCTTGATGGGCTGGCCGAGGCCAATCTGTCCCCGCGCTCCCCCGCTTGTCCACTGCACCGACATACCTCGCCCTGCCCCACCTGCCCCCCCTGTCCACTGCGCCCATACTGCTCCTGGCGGCCATGCCTCGTGCTTCCCCCCTTCCCGGGCGCCGCTACGCCCCGAGGGACCATGGCGGAATTTAATCATATATTATATTATAAAGGTCTTATATATGCTATATTTATAAGTAAAAGAAAAAAGGAGACAAGAAAGGATTTTCTCCCCTTCCCTTTAAAAAAGCGAAGAAGGGAAACATCTATCCGGAATCAGCCCTCTGCGCCCGCCTCCAGACCGCACCCATAGGTCTTGAGGTGGAGTAAAGCGAACCCGAAAAAAGATACCCCGGTTCGACTCTATGAACGACGGTCTCATTGAAAAAGTAGTTGAGGAACTTGACGAGGCCCTTGCAGGAGGTATCCTCTCAAGGATAGACCAGCCCGCAGAGCGGTGCCTCGTACTCCGCGTCTTCAACCAGGGCCGCTCCAGGCACCTCCTCCTCTCGGCAGGGGCACCCTATGAGCGCATCCACCTTACGGACAAGAAGACCCCGAACCCCCTGCGGCCTCCCCGGTTCTGCGCCTTACTCCGGAGCAGGATAAAAAACGCGCGTATCATAGAGATAAGAAAACTCCCCGGTGAACGCATCGTGGAGATGGGCCTCGGGAAAAAGAGCCGCCATGAGGCCCAGGCAGGCGCCTTTGTCCTGCGTATCGAACTCACGGGAAGGTCCTCGAATATCATCCTACTCGATGAAAAGGGCGTGGTAGTGGACGCGCTCAGGTACTTCCGGCCAGGGGCCAGCCCACGCGTAGTCGTGCCCGGCCAGCCCCTTGAAGACCTTCCTGGCCGAGAGCCGGCAGAGGCCCGGGCCGCCAGGGGTGCAGACGACCTGCCGGAAAAAAAACCCGATGAATCATGGAACGAACTCGCCTGCCGCTACTACGCCGCGCTTAGCGGCGACGAGGCCCAGACTTCCTACAGGCGACAACTCCGCCGCGTCATTGCAAGGTCCATTAAAAAGACGGAAAAAAAGATAGAAAACCTTGAAAAAGACAGGGAGAGGGCCAGGTCGTGGGAAGACCTCGGTCATTTCGGCGAACTCATACTGCCTCACATGGGCGAGATAAAACGCGGCGAGCGCGAGGCCCACCTGATGGATTACACTCTGGTGCCGCCGAGAAAGGTCGCAGTGCCCCTCGACGAGAGGCTCGGTCCCCGCGAGAACGCGGAGCGCTACTTCAAGAAGGCGAAAAAGGCAAGGCGCGCCCTCGGGATGCTCGCCCGACGCATCCCGGAGACAGGGGCCGAACTCGAGTACCTCCTCGGACTCGGCCACGACCTCGAGACCGCAGAGACCATCGATGACCTCTACGAGGTGGAAGATGCCCTCGTAAGGACCGGATACATGAAACCCGAGGATGGATGCGAAAGAAAGAGCGCAGACAAGAGGGGCCCGGGCCCTGCATACAGGACCCCTGACCTTACAAGGAGGTTCGTCTCCAGCGAGGGCCTCACCGTGATCCTCGGCAGAAACGCGCGCGGAAATGACGAAATTGTACGAAAAAAGGGTTCAAAAGGCGACATATGGCTCCATGCCAAGGGCGTTGCAGGCTCGCACGTACTCATTAAGACAGGGGGAAGAGATATTGCCGGTTTCCCTGCCACGCTCCGCAGCGCCGCTTCCCTGGCGGCATGGCACTCCAGGGCCAGGAAAGAAGAAAAGGCCGAGGTCATTTATACAGACCTGAAGCACGTCTCCAAACCCAGGGGCGCGAGGCCCGGAATGGTACGGGTCCGCGAATTCAGGACCATCCTCGTAAGGCCCGAGGAAAAACTAAGGGAAAAAAAGTGAGAAAGAAAAAACCGCCGGCAAGAAGGCACGAAGACCGGGCTGGCCGCCACCTACTCTCTCACCAGGGCCGCCTTGAAGACTCCCGACGCTCCCGTCGCCCCTCCCCCCAACCCCGACTCAATCGTCCCAGAGGAAACCCTCACCAGGCAATTCCACATCATCAAAGACCATGGTCTTCTCGAAAAAATAAACAGGCCTCAGGTCTGCAACCTTCATGACCGGTGGGTCTGACTTGTCATTCAGGACCACGTCCCTGAGTTCTTCCCTGAAGGAATCCATGACCTTGTCAACAGCACTGGCCGAATCAGGGGCCTCGACGAAACGGGCCGCAAAGAAACCCGTCTTCCTGGGCCTCCCATCCTCATCCTTTATAAGAAAATTATCACCCCTTATGCATATCTCGAACTTGCTCATTTACCACGTACTCCGTAAAGATATATTTACACAAAAAACCCTCCCACTTTCTTTTAGAAAAAAGAAAGTGGGGCAAAGAAAACCGATTTTTGCGCAGAGGACAAGTCAACAAACTTACAGATGAAGCGCAAAAGGAGACACACAACTTACGTGAAAGAGAGACAAAAAAAGCCGGTTGAGAAAACATTGTCTCTCGTCCGACTCGCACCCCCCGACTCGCACCCCCCGGCTCGTACCCCCCTACACACCCCCCTCTTCGGGCTCATAAGTCTCCACCTGCCCCGGTGCCGGTGCCGGCTCAAGACTCGCTGCCCCTGCTGTCTCAGCCTCCGGCCCCCTTGCCCCCCCCCGGCCCCCCTGCCCACTAGTCAATCTCCACCTGCCCTTCCCCTCCTGACCGGGTTGCCTCCCTTCCCCTCACATGATCCAATCTTCTTACCAGGCACGGCCGGCACCCTCTGGCCCGTCTTCTCACTTGCCAGCGGAGGTGCGCCCTATAAAAGCCACCCCGTTTTCAGCCACCCGGAATGTTTCTTAATATATAGACCAAGGGGGGGGGGTGGAGGGAATA
>CAYOVP010000020.1:0-31052 GCA_964407495.1 uncultured Thermodesulfobacteriota bacterium | reverse complement strand
TCCATTTACGACTCACCCCTGTCCACTCACGGAGAGACAAATAGTGTCTCTACCTCCCGAGCACAGAGCCGCAAACCAGGCGCAATCGTCTACCATGGTGTACATGCTCCATACTCAGTGTCCAGAGGCCTGGAGGAGGCTCGAACTCGATGGCCATATCGCCTATGAGAGGGCCTATTACCTGCGGGAGGCTGACCACGGGGATTGGATCTGGAAGGGGTTTAAGCAACAAAAACGCGGCCAGGGAACCATTTCCCTGCCGCGTCGTTCAGCGTCTCAGAAGGTGTATACAGCGGGGTAGGATGCTGCGGCTATGAGGGTGCCGATTATTGCCGCGTAGATGCTACCTATGAGTATTACGCTCTTTACCCTTGTGTTCGATGTTTTCTTCATTTCAGTACCTCCTTGTATCTTGTTCTCACTTGTGTTGTCCTGAAGGACTCCTGAAGCGTTCTTGACGAAATGCCTCAGAAGGTGAATACGCCTGGGTTCCCTGCGGCAACGAGGATTATGCCGAGCATAGCGGCGTAGACCGAGCCAAAGAGCACGAGACTTTTTACTGCGCTTACTTTTTTCATCTTCTTTTCTCCTCATCTTGTCTGGTTCAAGTTTATCTCTGTTTTTCTCTTCTTATCTTCTTTACATCTTTATGTGGCCTTAAATGGTAAAGGCCCAGGGGTGGTTGTACGCCGCCACGAAGATGAGTATGGAGAGGGCGTATATGCTCCCGAAGAGGAGCAGGCTTTTTACAAGAGTTGCTTTCTTTTTTTCCATCTTCATACCTCCTTGTATTTTCTGACGTACTACCGTCTTACATATACATGATACAAGAGCAGTGATTAAGAAGACATTAAAGGGTACTCCGCGGTCAGCCGCAAAGCGATCCCGTTGCTTTTGTCTCTCTCTCGTGTAAGAGATTAACAGTGGTTTGTGACAGGATTATTACAGGGGTGTTAAGTTCTGGTGGCAGGAGTTGGGGGCGCAGAGATATGATGAGAGGCCCTGGAGAACGAGGCCTGGGGGGCTGGCCGGTAGTATCGGAAACATAGCAGACAGCGCCAGGGCACGAGCCCTGGCGCTGTCTTGGGGTGTAGTACAATTTATAGTTATTTCCGCAAGCGTCTAATCCCCCCTACCTCGGCCCTCTACCCATCATCATCTCGCGCAAACTCACCTGTCTGAACCCTGCGGGCACCTTGAAGGTGGCGGCAGGTATCGACTCTTGTTCGAGGCTGATGACCTCTTTATCCACCTTTCCGGTGCGCTTGTCTATCTCTTTCATGGGCCAGCCCTTTGGGGCCAGGGAGAGGTACTCCGGGCTTGCCTCTGGTGCAGGCCCGGCGCCCATGCCAGGGGTCATCTTCATACAGGACTCCATCTTTGCGCTCATCTCAGTGGATTTTTTTATGTACGACTTCATTGCCTTCATTATGGGTGCCTTGGGGGCAAGCCATATTTCGCGATAGGGCCTGCCGTCCACGGTGACGCTGTACTTGGTGGTGGGGTACCCGGCCACCTTGCCACCAGGGCCCACTCTTCGCACACGTACTGTAGGGGCCTTTTCTGCCCCGGGCATGTTCATCATCTGCTCCATCATGGCGCGCTGCTCAGGGGGCATGCTTCCCATCATGCCCTTCATCATGGACTTCATCTCAGAGCAGAACCTCTCCGGGTATATGACGGTGTAGGTCTTGGCCGGTGTATTGATCATGGTGATTGTGCCCCTCTGAAGGTCCATTACAGACCACATGCCGCCCGAGCGCGGGGGCACGCTCTTTATGAGAGGGCCTGAGATGTAGACTGTACCTGTATATTGGTCTTTTTCTATCCAGCCGGCCTCTGCGCTGGCAGTGGTGAGGGCCAGCAAGAAGACTGCGGCCATGAATGCTATTAGAGCCTTGCCATATCTCATGGGATATCCTCCAGTTTTTTTGGTGGCGACGATTTCATCTGCCTGCCTTATTTTCCCGAAGAAGGCAGTATCTCTTTGTCTTACTGAGTACAGGCCCTCATTTTAACTTCTCCAGTCCCCTTGCGCAAGGATATAAAGACTGTCTCGTCACCCATGGAGACCAAACCTCTTTAAATACAAAGTTGTTTATATTACAATCTCATTTCAATATGCAAGGACTGTCAACGCACCGTGTATGACCTGGAGTCTGAATGGGCAAGGAGACCTCGAGAGGAAAAATATTTGACCTTGCTCCCCTCGCGCCGGTGACCCTTGCCTTTGGCGCTGGCATTGTTGCCGGCGGGTTCTCTGCCCTGCCCGAAGAAATCGCCTGTCTACTTCTTGTGCCGGCCTTCGCCCTGCCCCTGCTTGCCTTCTTCCTCAGGCGCCATTTCAGTCTTTTTATGGTTCTGCCGGTGTTTTTTTCCCTTGGCATTCTCTTCATAGGACCTTATGTCTCGCCTGGCGTACCGAGAGGCCATATCGCGGCCTTCATAAAAGAGGATGGAGGGGGCGAGGCCAGGGTCGTAAGGGCCGGGTCATCTCTTTATGATGTAGTCGGACGCGTGGTCTCTGAACCGAGGTACCGTGCCGGCAGGACGCGGCTCGTCGTAATGGCAGAGATGGTGCGGGCCGGGTCCTCGTGGCAGAGGGTTACGGGCGGTGTTCGGCTCAGCGTGCGTGGCAGGCTCGCGGGCATTGACGCTGGTGACCGTGTGCGTTTTCTTGGCCATATCAGGCTTCCGCACAACTTCGGCAACCCCGGCGAGTTCGATTATGTGCGCTGGCTCCGCGTCCGTGGCATAGAGGCCCTTGGGTATGTGCGGAGCCCTGCCTGGATAGAGGCCCTCAGGGCCGGTGGTCGTGGTGCCGGGAACTGGGTCTTGGAGATGGGAGGTGCTGTGAGGGCCAGGATAAACATGCTCATAGATGCCTCCGGCGCACCGAACGCGGCCATTCTCAAGGCCCTTGTTACAGGCGATAGGGGCGGTATCACGAGGCAGATGCGGTCGGCCTTCTCGCGGGCAGGCCTTGCCCATGTCCTTGCCATCTCAGGGCTTCATGTGGGCATAGTTGCCTTCTTCACGTATTTTGTTCTGTCAGGCCTTCTCCGGCGTTCGGCCTTCCTTGTACTCCGCCTGGACATCAGGAAGGCGGCCCTCCTCGTGAGCCTTCCTCCTGTCCTGGCCTATGGTCTAATGGCAGGGTTCTCGCGGCCAACGGAGCGAGCCGTCATCATGGCCGCGGCCTTGGTACTCGGTCTTGTAATGAACAGGGGAAAGACCTATTACAATTATCTCGCCCTTGCCGGGCTGGTCATACTGGCCATTGCCCCTGCCTCCCTATACGAGGCCTCCTTTCAACTATCATTCATGGCCGTGTTCTTCATCCTCTACCTCTCGCCACGAATAAGGGCCTTGCTGAAGGGCCTTGCCAAGAAGGCCGAAGAAGACCCATTAAGTGTACTGGATGCCTCGCAGGGAGTGTCCTCCCGGCCAAGGGTAGTGCTACTGCGCCTGGGGCGGCGTATCCTGGTCCTGGCCTCCATTACACTTGCCGCCTCTCTCGGCACATGGCCCCTTGTTGCTTATCACTTTGGCACTGTCTCCACAATGGGGGTCTTTTCCAACATGCTGGCCCTGCCCATAACCACTCTCTGCGTGGCCGGTCTCTTTGTCTCTGCCATGGTGATACCCATTTCAGCGAGCCTTGCCACCTGGGGTTTTTACCTTATGGGTTGGCTTGCCGGAGGATTGCTTCTCGTTGTTCGGGCCTTTTCCGCCCTTCCTCTATCTGCCATTCATCTGTCGAGGCCTACCCCTCTGGAGGTCGTCTTCGTCTATGTATTCATCATGGCCCTCACCAGTATCAGGAGGGCGAGGGTCTTCAGGGTCCTTCTGCCTCTTAGCGCTGCCATGGTCCTGGCCCTTGCCGCCTATCCAGGCGTAGAGGCGGCCCTCAACCCGCGCCTTAGGGTGACATTCATAAGCGTGGGGCAGGGCGATGCTTCGCTCGTGGAACTGCCCGATGGCAGGATAATGCTCATAGACGGCGGGGGCTTTGGAGGGGGCAAAGGCTTTGATACTGGAAGGGGCATAATCGCCCCGCTCCTCAGGTACAAGAAGATAAGACGTGTGGACTACATGGTCCTGAGTCATGCCCAGTACGACCATATGGGAGGGCTCTCCTATATTGCGGCCAACTTCCCTGTAGGCCAGTTCTGGTGGAACGGCAGAGGGAGCCTGGGGGCCCTTGGAAGGGTTCTGGAGCGCAAGGGGGTCCCTGTGCTGGTACTTGGAGACAAGGGAGAGGTCTTTAGGATGGGCGGCGTGGAGGTGGAGGTCCTGCCAAGGCCCGGAGGCCGGGCTCCAGGATTCAATGACAATTCACTTGTACTGAAACTGGGGTATGGGAGTAAGAGTTTTATCTTTACCGGAGACATAGAGGCCCCTGCAGAGGCGGTTCTGGTATCCAACGGCGGCATGAGAGCGAGTGTGCTAAAGGCCCCACACCACGGCAGCGCTACGGGCTCTACGATGAACTTTCTGAGGGCCATTGCCCCGGAGATTACCGTCGTCTCCGTTGGAAGGGGTAATGGTTTTGGTTTTCCCTCGGCAGAGAGCCTTGCCCGCTACCGAGCCGTGGGTTCAAGGGTCTTTAGGACAGACCTTGACGGCGCTGTGGAGGTCTCCACCAATGGGCAGGACCTCGTGGTCAGGACTTACGGGAGATAAGGCCGTGGGGGGTGCATCCGGGAACCGTCAACTGGGGTTTGACCAGTGGGGCCCTTTAAAGTATAATCAATGAGGAGGTTCCCCATGAAAATCTTTGCAAGAGGCCATCTGCCCGGCCTTGCCCTTCTGCTCGCTTCCTTGTCCCTCTTTTCCCTCATGGGCCCCGGTGTGCCTGGCGCCCGTGCAGACCTGTACAAGTGGGAGGACTCGGAAGGGGTTCTGCACATAACAGATGATCTCAGCAAGGTGCCCGAATCCAGGCGCCATGGAATGAAGGTCTTCAAGATAAAACCAGAGCCCAGAAAGACCCATGAGCCGCGGGTGTACATTCCGGCTACACGGCCAGAGAAGAAAAAGACCGTACTTTATGGCGGCAGGCCCCTTGATTGGTGGAAGGCGGAGTTTGCAAGACTCGTGGAAGAGAGGGATTCCCTGCAGGACGATATAGAGAGGAAACGCCAGTTCATCAGTGTCTTCGAGGGCGGACGGCGCTTTGGCCAGATTTTTGGGGAGCCAGAGGTGGCCCGCTACAGGGAGTACAAGAAGGTTATCGAGACTGACCGCGAGCGCCTCGGAAAGGTGGAGAAAGAACTCGAGAAACTCCGTAAGGAAGCGCGCATAGAAGAGGTGCCAAGGGAGATCATCCCGGAGTAGTCCTTTCAAGAAAGGAAGAACAAGAGGGGGTAAGGGAAAAATCCCCCGTTCTCCTGAGAAGAAATGGGACAAAGAAAATCAGGGTAGTGGCCTCGGGGCCGCTACCCTGATTGAGTTTGAGCCTCATGGTCTTTCTAATAGGACGAGACCTGCCTGAGCGAGTCTGCCCGGGCCGACGTGGGTTTGAGTATGGTCTCAAAGCCTGTTGCCACGGCAAAGCATTCCAACTGTCCGCCTTCCCTGGTTATGAACTCCCTGCATTCTCTCACTATGGCGTCCACCTCCTCGTCAGTGCGGTCCTGGTTGTGGTGAAATAGACCAAGGGTCTTTACACCAGCGTCCATGGCAAACCTCACGGTATGGAGGTAGGCAGAGTGTCCCCATCCCTTTGTCTTTCTGTACTCCTCCATTGAGTACTCTGCGTCGTGGAATAGGAGGTCTGCCCCCCTGGCAAATTCCACGTAATCGGCATAACTGACCCCATTGCTGTAATCGCGCTCTATCTCGTTGTCTGTCATGAAGACAAAGGTCGAGCCGTTGTTCGTAAGCCTGTAGCCAACGCACTTGCTCGGGTGCCGAAGCGGTATGGTCTTTATCTGGATGGAGCCAAGCATGTAGGCATCACCTTCTGTTCGGGGAAAGGAGATCTTGGCCGTGATATCCTCGAACTCTATGGGAAAGTAGGGAGCCCCCATGGTCTTGGAGACTATCTTTCGGAGCGAGGCCTGTGTCGGCCTTGGTCCGTAGACCTTTATCTGGCAGTCTTTCTTGTACAGGGGTGCGAAGAAGGGAAAACCCGAGAGGTGGTCCCAGTGCGAGTGCGTAATGAGGAGGTTTATGTCCGGGCAACCCCTGGAGACGAGTTTGTTCCCAAGGGCGCGGATGCCCGTGCCGGCGTCGATGATGATGAGTTCATCATCAGCACCTCTCACCTCTATGCAGGTGGTGTCTCCGCCGTACCTGAGAAATTCCTTTCCAGATACGGTAATGGACCCCCTGGAGCCCCAACAGCGAATCTTCATGACTCTGTACCGGCCTTTCTGAAAAAAATCGATCCCATGACGCCCCTGGTCTCTCTCCCCGTCCCCCTGGTTTCTCTTCCCGCCCCTCTCTCTACTTTTACGTACCCTCGGCCTGGTTTCCCTCCCGTCTCCCTGCTTCTATGCTGCCCCCTCGGCCTGAGCTTTACTCTCCCCCCTCTGCTTCTCTGCCCCCTCTGCCTTGGGTTAGTTAAGAGAAATCAGGAGGTTGTTGAAGAGTGACCTCCAGGCAGGGGGGCCGTATAGTAGGATAATAGGGTAAAAGGACGCTCTGTTCAGTGATAAAAGTCTCTTTTGGGCAATAGGGCGAAAATGCGGACAGAGGGGAGAAGAGTGGCAGACTGGGCGGTAGAAGCAGGACCTCTGGAGATGAGAGTTGGGGGGGGGCGGCCCGGAGTTTCCCTATTTCTTGTTTTCCCTCTTGTTGAGGCCCTCCATGGCAGCGGCCCTCGCAGTCTCCATGACGACTCGAAGCGGCAGGCCCTTCTCGATTGCAAGCCTCCGGCAGTCCTCGTACTCTGGCTCTGCGTTGACCCTTTGGCCCCTGTAGGACGATACTTTTATGGATACTCTGCCATATGGCGTTGAGACCTTTTCCGTCCTCCGTTCCAGGCAGTGTCTTTCCACGCCATGGGTACGGACCCCTATGGTGGTGGACTCCGTAAAGATTACCTCAAGGATGGAGTCCTTGTCTTCGCGTCTTGCGAGCACGGTGAGCAGGACCCCGGGGCGTGATTTTTTCATGAGAGCCTGGGTATAGAAGACATCGAGGGCCCCGGCCTCGAAGAGCCTCTCCATGAGCCAGCCACCTATCTCGGGTGTCATGTCGTCTATGTTGGTCTCGAGGACGATGAGCCCCTCTTGCGCCTTGTCCGAGGCTCTCTCACCTACTCTGGTCTTGCCCCTGAAGGCCCTCAGGAGGTTGGCCGCTCCCTCGAAGTCTTTCTTGCCAGCACCGTATCCAATGGCCTCCACCACCATTTCGGGCATGGGCCCAAAGTCCTCTGCCAGTGTCTTAATGATGGCCGCGCCGGTCGGGGTGGTGAGTTCGAAGGGTGCAGGCCCTGGCGTTACAGGCACGCCCTTCAGGATCTCGATGGTTGCCGGTGCTGGTATGGGTATGGTGCCGTGCATGGTCTTTGTCATACCAGTGCCAAGGGCTATGGGGGAAGAGTAGAAGGCAGGGTTGCCAAGGGCCTCCACAGCCACCGCAGCGCCTATGATGTCTACTATGGAGTCCATTGCTCCAATTTCATGGAAGTGCACCTCCTCTGGGGGCACGCCGTGAACCTTGGCCTCGGCGATGGCTATGAGTTCAAAGATGGTGATGCTCTTTTCCTTGACCCCTTCGGCCAGTGCGCTCTCCATTATCATCTTTCTTATGGCCCTGAAACTCCTGTGGTGTCTGCCTTCGCGGGCCTTTACCCTGAAACCCGTTGCCGTGATGGAGTGGCGGGTCTCTCTCGTGGTGTTTATGCTTACTTCATCGGGCTCTATGGGGAGTTTGTACACGGCCTCTTCGATGAGTTCTGGGTCAACGCCGAGGTCGATCATGGCGCCGAGGAACATATCGCCGCTTATACCCATTGCAGAGTCCATGTATATGATATCTCTGTCCAAGGTCATTACTCCCTGTTAATGAGTGTTGCGGCAAAGCCTGCGCCAAAGCCGTTGTCTATGTTCACCACCGTTACGCCCGAGGCGCATGAGTTGAGCATGGCAAGGAGTGTGGCCAGCCCACCGAGGTTGGCCCCATAGCCAATGCTCGTCGGAACGGCTATTACGGGCCGTGCCACGAGCCCTGAGACCACGCTCGGAAGCGCCCCCTCCATGCCTGCTACCACCACTATTACCATTGCCGTGGAGAGTTCTTCTCTTCTGTGAAGGAGCCTGTGAATGCCTGCCACGCCTACGTCATAGAGTTTCTTCACCCTGTTGCCCATGCACTCTGCAGTGACAGCCGCCTCCTCGGCAACGGGCATGTCTGAGGTGCCGGCGCTTATGATGAGAATCTCTCCCCGGCCACCCACTACAACGGGCCGTGTCTCGATGAAGACCGTTCTCGCGGTCTTGTTGTACCGGGCCTTGTTGAAGGCCTTCTTGAGTGCCCTGGCCTTTGGTCCGTCAACGCGTGTTACAAGGACGTTCTCTCCTCTTTTCACCATGCTTGCCGCGATGGTACGTATCTGTGCCGAGGTCTTTCCCTCGCCGAAGATGACCTCGGGGAAGCCGCGCCGGAGGGAGCGGTGCGTGTCTATTGTCGCAAAGTCCAGGTCCTCGAAGGGAAGGTGCCTGAGGCGGTCGAGGGCAACGCTGGTCTCGAGACGGCCTTTTCTCACATCCTCAAGGAGTCTTTCTATGTCCTTTATGTCCATTTTCGCTCTACTGTCTACGAGGCCCTCTTCAAATCCTCGTTCCAGCGTCCCTCTGGCCCATGGAAGGGCTTTTTTTATAGCCTCTCTTTTCAATAAGAGGGATGGTCTCTTGATAGGGGGGCTGGTTCAGCCTCGTTCTTTCTTATCTACCCTACTGTTGTTACAGGGACCTTGCCCTCGATGCTATCTGTGGAATATCGAGTATGAATACAGGTCTGCCGTCTCCCATGACAGTGACGCCCGATACCCCCCAGAGTTTCAGGAGCGGTGGGCTGAGAGATTTCACATAGGCCTCCATCTCCATGCCGAAGTCGTCTACGAGAATGCCCACTGGGCCGGCCTCCTTGTGCTGGCCCTCCACAACGAGCACTGCGCCGGGCCCATCTCCGGGGGGTACACCCATTTCTCTTGCAAGGTTTACCACGGGTATCTCACCACCCTCGTACTCCAGGGTCTTCAGGCCCCCTGCGCGGTCTTCGATCTCCACTACCTTTTCTATCGGTGATATGGGAGCAAGGAGTTCCTTGCCCCCGGAGACCACCATAAGGGTCCTTATGATCGATGTGGTTCGCGGCAGTTCCAGCGTGATTTTCGTTCCCCGGCCTCTCTCGGAGTCTATGTGAAGCACACCGCCCCTGGCCTCTATCACGTCCTTTACAACGTCCATTCCCACGCCGCGGCCAGATACCTCTGTCACACCTTCTGCCGTAGTGAGCCCCGGCCTGCATACTGCCATGAGGAGGGCTTCCCTGCTCATGGCCGCGGCTTCTTCTCTGATCATGCCCTGGGCGATTAGTCTATCTCTAACCTTCTCCACATCTATACCCCTGCCATCGTCAGATATCTCGATGACCACGCGTTGGCGCTTCTGGTATGCGCGTATCTCCAGGGATGCTGTCTCGGGTTTGCCGAGGGCCGCGCGCTCCGCCGGTGTCTCGATGCCGTGGTCAACGGCGTTACGTATTATGTGTACGAGTGGTGAGGCGAGGTCTTCGAGTATGGCCCTGTCAACGCTTATCTCTGTGCCTCTCTGCGAGAAGTTGACAGACTTCTTGGTCTTTGCAGAGATATCACGCACAATCCTTGGAAGTCCGCCAGTGAGGTCCTCGACGGGGAGCATGCGCGTGGAGTATATATGGCTGTGGAGTTTCTTGATAGTCTTTTCCAGGTTGTATACGCTGTCCTTGAGTTCAATGCTTCTCGTCTTCTGGGCGATGTTCTTGAAGACCCCGAGGATCATGAAGAGTTCACCTGCTGTGGAGAGGAGTTCGTCGAAGACAGAACTCTCTACCTTGATCATGCCTGGTAGACGGAGCGAGGTCTGAGAGTCAGGGCCCGGCGGGCGCGTTGCCCTCTTCCCGCCGGCCTCTCCCACGCTGTCTTGCAGCCTCTTCTCGTAATGAGGCTTGCCCTCGTCAGGTCCCTGGCCGGCCGCTTCTCCAGCCTCGCGCTTTCTATCCTCGAGATGTTCGCCCTTCTCCACCCGGGCTATGAGTTCCTTGAGCCTGTCCAGAGAAGTGAAGAGCGTGGAGACGAGTTCCGCCGTTACGCGGGCCTCGCCTTTTCGCACCACTGAGAGGCGTTCTTCCTGGGCATGAGAGAGGTCTTTTATAGGCGTGTAGCCCATGGACGCGGACATGCCCTTCAGGGAGTGGTAGTGCCGGAAGAGATTGTCAATGGTCTCTTTGTCCTCTGGGCGCCTCTCCAAGGCCAGGATACGGCGCTCGATTCCCTCGAGATGGGTGGCCGCCTCCTGGAGAAAGAGTTTCCTGTATTTTTCGTTGTCCATGGCTGTGTATCAAGTAGAGAGTTCGAGCACTGTGCTGAGGACCTCGGCGCTGGTAAAGGGTTTCGTTATGTATGCGTCCACTCCGGCGCGCCTTGCCTCGGCCTTGAGTTCGTCTTCGGCCAGGGAGGAGCAGATGACGACCTTTGGCGGGTTGGCCATGTCCTTTATCTCTGCTGCGGCCTCCAGGCCGTTCTTCCTGGGCATGACGATATCGAGCACTACTATTGCGGGTTTGAGTTGCCTTGCAAGGCGTACGGCCTTCTCGCCGTTCTCGGCCTCGGCAAGCACGGTGAACCCGCCGGTGCTGAGAATGCCCCGCATGGCATGGCGGTAAAACTCTATATCATCGGCTATGAGGACATCTCTTCTTCCGGGCACGAGCATCTTCTCTGCCAGCGAGAAGACCACTTCGCAGGGTACATCCTCTATCTCTTCATCCGGGGTCAGGGTCTCTATGCCAGAAAAACGGTCGTCCCTTTCTCCTGCCCTGGCTGGCTGGCGTTGCAGTACGCCCACTTCTTCTGATTCTTCCTCCCAGATAAAGAATATTTCCACATTACCAAGGTCTATGCCAAGATACCTTCCGTCCTCCTCTATGACCACCACCTTGCCCGGTGTGCGCGTCTTCTCAGGGGCAGTGCCTGAGAGGACCGAGGTGTCGAGCACGGGAACCGTCTTGCCGCGAATGCTTATAACGCCGCGTACAGCGCCCCTTGCACCGGGGAGGAAGTAGACCTCGCCTGCCTCGATGATGCCGTAGACGTTCTGCGTCTCAACGGCATAGTACTTGTCTGGGAGCCTGAAGGCCAGTTTGTCGCCCATGCTGTAGACCTATCGTCCTGCCATTATACGCCTTTCAGGGCCGCCCCTTGTTCAGTTCAGCCTGAAGTTCTCCACCACGGCGCGCAGTTCCGAGGAGATCTCCGAGAGTTTCTTCGATGCCTCCACTGTCTCGTTGATGGCGGCCCCGTGTTTCTTCACGGCCTCTTCCATGAGGCCTGTGCACTTGAGGTTCCCACGCGCTATGCTCGCTATGGTCTTGGTAAGGGAACTGGTCCTCTCGGCCCTGGCCTTCTGCTTGTGCGTAAGGGCGAGTACGAGCGAGGCCTTTTCCACCACATCCGATGTATACATGGTGATGTCGGCGAGTATCTCGCGTATCTTCCTGAGGTCTTCGCGCCCGCCCTTGAGGTTGGCCGCGCCCTCTCCAACAGCGCTGACCACGCCCTCTACCTCGTCACGCAGGTCGCGCACGATGTTTGCAACATCATGGACACTCTCGTTCGTACTGTCAGCGAATTTTCTAACCTCTTCGGCCACGAGGGCAAAGCCGCGGCCATGTTCGCCTGCCTTTGAGGCCTCGATGGTGGCGTTGAGGGCCAGGAGGTCTGTCTGGCGTGATATATGGGTGATGACGTCCAGTATCTTGGGAATGTCTCCGAGGCGGTCCTTGAGCCTCTCGGCGGCTGAGGCCGTGTTCTCTATGCCCCTGAAGATGGTCTCCATCTTCTCCATGGCAGACGTGGCAGTGACGGCCCCGCGGTGGACCATGGAGTTGACTTGTTGAGAGGCATTGGCGCTCTCGGTGACCTTTTTTTCTATATCGTCGGCGAGTGTGGCAAGGTCGTTCACCGTCTTTGTAGCAGTCTCCACCTGCGATGCCTGTTCAAGGGCTCCGTTGTGTATGCTGAGTGTGCCGGAGATTACATCCTTTGAGGTGCCGTGTCCGCGCTCCACCACATCGCTCAGTACGGCCTGGGCCTCGCCAAGGTTCTCGACCGTCTCCTTAATATGCTCGACAAGGCCCTTGAGATTCTTTGACATGAGGGAGATGGCCTCTTCGAGGTCCGTGGTCTCGTCTTCGAAGAAGGTCTTGCCCTGGCCAAGGACCATGCCGGGCGAGAGATCTCCCATGCTGATGCGCCGGGCCTCTGAGGTGAGAAGGTTGAAGCGGTGCGTGATGCGCTTGGTGAGGATGGAGCCGAGTATGAGGCCTATGAGTATGGCTATGAGAAAACTCAGGGGCTGGCGGAGCCACTCGGCCACGTCGGCCTTTTCTACGAAGGAGGGGACAAAGGCGGCCACAGCCACGACAACTATGAAGCCGAGAATGAACTTGTACCCAATAGGTGTCCTCATTTGGATGCTGTCCTCGATTAAAGGGTTTTATTGCGCCTCTTGCCTTTTTCCCGGATGGCGGCGTGAGTACCCTCTCAGAAGTGGGTAAAACCGCCCGCCCCTGTGCCCGTTTCTATCTTACGCCCTTCTTTGTCAAGCACTGCGACACCGGTTCTCTCAGGGGTGATGGTCCCGATTCTGGTGATGCGAAGACCCGTATCCTGCGAGAGCCTCTGGACAAGGTGTGCCTTGTCCGGCCTTGTGGTAAAGAGGAGTTCATAGTCCTCGCCGCCTGTGAGGGCCATCTCAATGGCCTTCCCTGCACCGTGCCTCATGAGGGCCCTGGAAATGGGGAGATCCCCTGTATGAAGGATCGCGCCGTGGCCGCTACAGCGGCAGAGGCGTTCGAGGTCCAGAAGGAGTCCGTCACTCGTATCTATCATGGCCGTGGCTATTTTTTGTCTGGCAAGAGATCGGCCAGGGAGGAGACGCGGCTCTGGTTCGAGGTGTTTGCGCACCTTTGCCCTATAGGGGCCCTTCCTGATGGCCGCGGGGCCCTCCTGCTTGAGCACCTTTAGGCCGAGGGCCGAGTCGCCGGCAAATCCGGTTATGTAGATATGGTCGCCTGGCCCTGCTCCGCTCCTGTAGAGGACCTCGTCCGGCGGCACCTCTCCAATGACTGTGGTGGTGATGGAGATGGAGTCTGCGCGGGAGAGGTTGCCTCCGACAAGTGAGAGTCCGCACCTCCTTGCCTGTTTGTCCAGTCCGCGGTACAGGGCCTTGAGAAACCCCGCCCCTGTCAATGGCGGGAGGTTGAGAGAGACGATGTAAGCGACGGCTCTACCTCCCATGGACGCTATGTCCGAGAGCGAGACGGCCAGGGCCTTGGAACCGAGGAGGTAGGGCGTGGTAAGTTCTCTTGTAAAGTGGGTTCCCTCGTTGAGGGTGTCAGTAGTAAGAAGAAGCGCCATGCCGGCGCGCTCTTCGATGACCGCCGTATCATCGCCCATTGCCTTTATGATCCGGCGGTCTGGCGTGGTGTAGCGCCTCTCTATGAAGGCGGTAATACCGTCTTCTCCCATGTCTGCCAGGAGCATGGTCTCAGGCCCTTGCCATGGAGCGCCGTTTCTGTGCCCTGGGTTTTTCCATGAGTTTCGGCCTTGCGCGGCGTCTTTTCCTGAAGATGGCTTCAACCACATCGTCCATGTGTCTTACAGGGATGAAGGTGAGTTTTGCCCTTACGTCCTCTGGTATCTCCACGAGGTCTTTCTCGTTTCTCTCGGGGATGATGATGGTTCGGGCCTTGGCCCGCAGAGCGGCAAGGCTCTTTTCCTTGAGCCCGCCTATGGGAAGGACCCTGCCTCGAAGAGTTATCTCGCCGGTCATGGCTATGCCGTTCTTTATGGGTTTCTGAGTAAGGGCCGAGATGAGGGCCGCGGCCATGGTGATGCCTGCCGAGGGGCCGTCTTTGGGTATGGCCCCGGATGGCACGTGTATGTGGATGTCGATCTTGTTGAAGTCAACGGTTATGCCAAGGGCCTCGGCGCGGGACCGCGCATAACTCACAGCGGCCTGCGCAGATTCCTTCATTACGTCGCCGAGGTGTCCCGTAAGGGTGAGTTGCCCTCTTCCGGGCATTATTATGGCCTCAATATTGAGCACCTCGCCGCCAACAGGTGTCCAGGCAAGTCCTGTTGCGAGCCCTACAACGTTTGTCTCCTTCTCCAGGTCGGGCACATATATGGGTGGGCCGAGGTATCCGGGAAGATCGCGGGCATGGATGACTATTTTTTTCTTCTCACCCTCGGCTACCTTCCGCGCCACCTTTCTGCAGAGCGAGGCTATGACGCGTTCGAGGTTCCGTAGCCCTGCCTCGCGCGTATACTGTGATATGAGTTTCTTGAGCGTGGCGTCTGGGAGCCCAAAGTTCTTTCTTGTGAGGCCGTGTTCGCGGAGTTGCCTGTCTATGATATATTTTTTTGCTATCTGGAGTTTTTCCTCTTCCGTATATCCAGGCAGGTATATTACCTCCATCCTGTCCTTCAGGGGCCCTGGTATGGGGTCGGCCATGTTGGCCGTCATGATGAACATTGCCTTGGATAGGTCGAAGGGCAGGTTGAGGTAGTGGTCGCTGAAGGAGTTGTTCTGTTCCGGGTCGAGGACCTCGAGGAGCGCTGAGGCCGGGTCGCCGCGAAAGTCCATTCCCAGTTTGTCTATCTCGTCCATCATGAAGACCGGGTTGCAGGAGCCGGCCTGCTTGATGCCCTGTATGATGCGGCCCGGCATGGCGCCCACATAGGTGCGCCTGTGGCCCCGTATCTCGGCCTCGTCCTTTATGCCCCCAAGGGAAATTCGCACAAACTTCCTCCCAATGCTCTTTGCTATGGACTTTCCAAGAGAGGTCTTGCCCACGCCGGGCGGGCCTACGAAGCAGAGTATGGGACCCTTGGTCTTTTTCTGGAGTTTTCTTACGGCCAGGTACTCGAGTATGCGTTCCTTTATCTTCTCGAGGTCATAGTGGTCTGCATCGAGTATCTGCCTGGCCTTATCGAGGTCGAGTGTGTCTTTTGTCTGCACGTTCCAAGGCAGGTCCACGAGCCACTCGAGGTAGTTGCGTATGATTGCCGACTCTGCAGAATCGGGGTGCATCATCTCCAGGCGGTCCACCTGCTTGAGGGCCTCTTTCTCGGCCTCTGGCGGCATCTTGGCCTTTTTTATCTTTTCCCTGAACTCCTCGGCTTCGTCGCTCGTCTCGTCCATCTCGCCCAGTTCGGCCTTTATGGCCCGCATCTGCTCGCGAAGAAAGTACTCGCGTTGCGTCTTGTCCATCTCCTCCTTGGCCTGTGTCTGGATGCGCGCCTGCATCTCGGCCACCTTGAGTTCCTTGACTATGAAGGCGCTCACCATCTCGAGGCGCTGTACGGGGTCGCGGGCCTCGAGCACGCGCTGGCCCTCGTCGAGTTTGAGGCCGAGGTTGGCGGCCACGAGGTCGGCAAGCCGGCCAGGGTCCTTGATGTTGTCCACGACCATCATTATTTCCTGGAAGACGACCTTGCCAAGGGAGGCCAGTTGCTCGAGGTGGTCGCGGACGTTACGCATCATGGCCTCGACCTTGAGCGGCACCTCTGTGGCGAGTTCTTCTGGGATCTTCTCAATCTCCACTATGTATGAGGGGACGGTCTGTATAAAGCGCCTGATGCGTGCGCGGGCGAGCCCTTGAAGGAGTATCTTGACCCTTCCGTCGGGCAGTTTCATCATCCTCATGATCATGGAGACCGTGCCATGTTCGTAGATGCCCCCAACACCAGGGTCTTCCTTGGAGGGGTCTTTCTGCGTGGCTGTGAATATGAGCCTGTCCCTTGATAGTGAGGCGTCCACTGCGTTTATGGACTGCTCCCTGCCTACGAAGAGAGGCACTATCATGAAAGGAAAGACGACTACATCCCTTACCGGAAGTAATGGAAGGGACCCTGGTATAACGAGTTGTTCGTCTACTTCCTGTCTTCTTTCTCCGTCGCTCATTTGGGTGCCTTTGGGTTTATTTGGATTCAATGGGAACGCTTTTCTTCTCTGCCCTCTTGTCCTCTATCCTGGGCATGACTATGGTGAGAACACCGTTAGCCAGGGTTGCCCTCACAGCAGATGTGTTTACTGGAAAGGGTATCTCGATGGAACGGTAGAGCCTGCCGAAGACCCGTTCGAGGCAGACGTAGTTTGTGCCCCGGTCCTCCATGTTTTCCACCTTCAGCGCCATAAGTTTAACGGTATTCTTCTGTAGGCAGAGTTCTATGTCTTTTTTCTCCACCCCGGGCATTTCCACCTCTATGTAGAGTTCATCCTTGGTGGAGTACATGTCGATATCAGGTATGCGGGTGATGGGTTCGAGGGGCTCTCCGCCTCCACTGCATCCGCCCCCGCCGCCCCCCTCGCCCCCCTCGCCCCATCTGCCTTGGACGTTATCCATTTCACCTCCGCCCCCTGGGAGGCCCATGAAGTCGATTGGCTCCTTTGATATCTTCGCCATAATCCGGCTCACCTTTAGTAAGGATTAGAAAGGACAAGGGCAGCCGGCCAGTCCGCCTCTACAGGCCGAGGCCCCTCAGAAAACGCTTTAGTTCCCTGGCCAGGTCTTTTCTCTTCAGGGCAAAGGAGATATTCGCCTCGATGAAACCAAGTTTGTCGCCGGCATCATAGCGAGTGCCCTCGAACTCGACGGCATATACCTCCTCGGTATCGAGTAGTTTCCTTATGCCGTCTGTAAGTTGGAGTTCGCCTCCTCGGCCTTTCTTGGTCTTCTCGAGGGCGCCGAAGATGCCCGGAGTAAGTACATAACGCCCTATGACCGCGAGGTTGGAGGGGGGCGACGACTTTGGTTTTTCCACGAGGTCGAGGACGCGGTATGTCCCTGGCCCCACCTTCTTCCCCTTTATGATGCCGTAGAGGTGTGCCTTGGAGCGGGGTACCTTCTGAACAGCGAGGACCGAACTTCCGTAGGCATCGTATACATCGAGGAGTTGTCTCATGGCAGGCACCTTGGAGTCGATGATATCATCACCGAGAAAGACGGTAAAGGGTTCTTTCCCCACAAGGTTCTTTGTTATGTATATGGCGTGTCCCAGGCCAAGGGGCTCTTTCTGGCGGGTGTATGCGAAGTGGACCATGTTGGAAATTTTCCGTACCATCTCGAGGATTTCTTTCTTTCCCCGTTCCTTGAGGAGGAGTTCGAGTTCCACCGAGGTGTCGAAGTGGTTCTCAATGGCCGTCTTTCCCATGCCCGTTACTATGATCATCTCCTCGAGGCCAGAGTCCTTCGCCTCTTCCACCACGTACTGGATGAGGGGTTTGTCCACGAGAGGGAGCATTTCCTTTGGGATGGCCTTTGTGGCGGGCAGGAACCTGGTGCCAAAACCGGCGGCCGGGAATATGGCTTTAGTTATCTTCATATCTCACCACTGGTGATAATAATAACTTTCAGGGTATAAGTCAAGAAAGGGGCCGGCACCTGGAAGGTCTTTATCGAGGCGCCTTATCCATCATGATGACACGGGTACGAGGCCTGCGTATTTCACGAGCAGTTTTCGTCTCTTTCCGCTACGAAACCTTACGGTGAGTTTGGTATTCTCGCCTGCACCGCTTCGTGCCTCGATGACGCCAGGGCCGAAACTGCTGTGCAAGACCTGCATGCCGATTGACCAGAGCGCGGGGTCTGCTCCGTCGAGGTGCTCCATGTCGTACTCGATATGCGGCTCAGCCGGGGCGTAGAAGACCCTCCCCGTATCGGTATCGCAGGAGGGTTCCGAGTGAGGAGAGGACGGTGCAATTGGTGCGGGCGTTGAGGTATTCATACGTATGGCCGCAGGGTCGATCTCGTCGATGAACCTCGATGAGACCTGGTATCTCGTCTCGCCGAAGATACTGCGCGTTCGCGCCGATGACATGTATAGGTGTTCCATGGCCCTTGTCATGCCAACGTAGCAGAGGCGACGTTCTTCTTCGAGGGCCTCTGGGTCGTCCATGGACCGGGAATGGGGGAAGAGGCCTTCTTCCATGCCGGCCATGAAGACCACGGGGAACTCGAGCCCCTTTGCCGCATGGAGGGTCATGAGTGTTACACGGCCTGCCTCCTGGTCGTAGGAGTCTATGTCGCTGATGAGGGCCACGTGGTCGAGAAAGTCAGAGAGCGTCGCGCCCTCGACGGCCTCCTCGAAGTCCCTTATGGCAGAGGTGAACTCGAAGATGTTCTCAAGGCGGGAAAAGGCCTCCTCAGACCCCTCTTCCTGGAGGGCGTGGATGTAGCCCGCGTCCTCGAGGAGGCGCAGCGCGAGTTCGTGTATGGGTAGGGAACCGCTGTCCCTCTCAAAGGCCTCGAAGGCCTCGATGAGGTCTGCTGCGCCTTTTTTCTTTATGATGCCCTTGTTCTGCGCGGTCTTGAGGGCCTCCATGAGCGTGAGGCCCTGCTCTCTGGCAAGCGCTGTAATACGCCCCAGCGTCACCTTTCCAATGCCGCGGGGCGGGGCGTTTATTATACGGGTAAAACTTATCTCGTCGAGGGGGTTTACGATTACACGAAGGTAAGCCATGGCGTCGCGGATTTCCTTGCGGTCGTAGAAGCGTACGCCCCCGACAACGGTATAGGGCAGGCCCGAGCGAAGGAGTTCTTCCTCGAAGACGCGGGACTGTGCGTTTGTCCTGTAGAAGACGGCGAAGTCGCCGTACTTTCTATCCTTGTGGCGCGCCATGAGTGTCTTGATGCGCTCTATGACGAGGTGGGCCTCCTCGCGTTCGTCGCGGGCCTCGTCGTACTGTACGGGCGGGCCCTCGGGGTTCTCTGTCCAGAGTTTCTTCTCCATGCGGCGGGAGTTGCGGTCTATGAGCGAGTTGGCCGCGGCGAGTATCATCTTTGTTGAGCGGTAATTTCGTTCGAGCCTGATGACACGGGCCCCTGGGTAGTCTTCCTGGAACTGGAGGATGTTGTCTATGCATGCCCCGCGCCATGCGTATATGGACTGGTCCGGGTCGCCAACGGCAAAGAGGTTGCCTGTGCCGGCACTGAGGAGTTTTGTCAGGGCGTATTGCGCCCGGTTCGTGTCCTGGTACTCGTCTACGAGGACATAGTGTATGCGCTCGTGGTAACGCCGGAGTATCTCAGGGTTGTGTTCGAGGAGGCGCACGGGCTCTGCTATGAGGTCTCCAAAGTCATAGGCGTTCATCTCGCGAAGGCGCTTCTGGTAGAGGGAGTATATCTTTGCGAGGCGCTCTGTGAGAAAGTCGCGCGAGGCGGCCAGAAGTGCCCCTGGGTCCATGAGTTCGTTCTTGGCGCGAGAAATTTTCCAGGCGATGGACTTTGGCGTCATAGCCTTATCGCCCATATCGAGTTCCTTGAGTATCTTCTTTATGAGCGCTATCTGTTCGTCCTCGGCGTAGACGCTCATTCCGGCGCGCCCTGGGCCAGCCTGTTCTTTTAGAATGCGAAGGCCTATGGAGTGGAAGGTGCCGAGCCAGAGGTCTTGCGCAGAGGGGCCGAGGATCGAGGTGAGGCGCGAGCGCATCTCTCCTGCGGCCTTGTTTGTAAAGGTGACGGCAAGGATCCGGTGTGCAGGCACGCCCCTCTCTTTCATGAGCCATGCCACGCGCGAGGTAAGCACGCGCGTCTTTCCGCTTCCGGCGCCCGCGAGTACGAGTATGGGGCCCTCGCCATGGGTAGCGGCCTCGGCCTGCACGTCGTTGAGTGTCTCTATGAACATCTTTTATCCATTTTCCCTGTTTTTTTCCCTTACCTTTTTTTAACACAAAAAGGGGTGGATGGCAAAGGCAGGGTCTTGCCGCTTCTTTCTCTTCTGTGCTTCTTGTTGGGTTTCGCTGTGCTTAGCCCATCCTTGCAAGTCATTTCCAATGGCCGAAGGCCATTGGTACTGGTTTTCTTTGTCAAACTTTCTTTTTTCCAAAAGAAAGTTTGGAGTCTCTTTCTTTGCGGGCGAAGCCCGCCCACCCATTATCCTCTTTTTGTCTCTCATTGGCCTCTTTGGGCGAAGCCCGGCCGCTTCACCCCTTTGTTTCTTCTCCTCATATGCCTTGCCCTCGTGGTTGTTTTTTGTTAAGTTCTCGTCATGACGATTAGCGTGCTATTCGTATCTTCCGAGGCCGCTCCTTTTTCCAAGACCGGCGGCCTTGGCGACGTGGCAGGCGCGTTGCCTTCGGCCCTTGCTGGCCAGGGGTGCGATGTTTCGCTCTTTTTACCCCTTTACAGGGAGACCATGGAGAGGGGCGCGGAGATAAGGGACACTGGCGTAGAGGTGGTGGTGCCCCTTGGCCGCCGCATGGTCCGGGCCAGTGTATACAGGGCCGGGCGTTCTGCGGTGAAGACTTTTTTCATACGTTCTGACGAGTACTTTGACAGGTCTTTCTTGTATGGCACTCCTGAGAGGGATTACTTTGACAACCTCGAGCGTTTCACCCTTTTCTCAAGGGCGGTTCTGGAGGCCTCGGCTGCCCTTGGGCTTCGTCCCGACGTGGTTCATGCCAATGACTGGCAGACAGGCCTGGTGCCTCTTTACATCAAGCAACTTTACCGTTGTGACGCTGCCTTCAGGGGCGCGGCCACGCTCTTTACCGTTCATAACAGCGCATTTCAGGGGCTCTTTCCCGCTGATTCCTATGATGTCCTTGGTATAAGCCACAGGCTCTTTACTCCAGCGGGCATCGAGTTCTGGGGGAGTATCAGCCTTCTGAAGGCCGGGCTCGTCTTTGCGGACATCCTGACGACCGTGAGCCCTGGGTACTGCCGCGAACTCAAGACCCCGAGGTGCGGCCACGGCCTCGAGGGGCTTTACAGGGCACGGAGTAAAGACCTTTTCGGCGTTCTGAATGGTGTTGATTACAATGAGTGGGACCCTGCGGTAGACCCCCTCATACCGGCAAGGTATTCAGTTGGGGAGATGGGAGGCAAGGCCGAGTGCAGGAAGGCCCTCCTCAAGGAATTCGGGCTACGAGACCCCGGCCCCGGGCCAGTGGCTGGCATGGTAACAAGGCTTACGCCGCAGAAGGGCGTAGACCTTGTCATAAGGGCCATGGATGGACTCATGGAGGCGGGCCTCAGTCTTGTCATAGTGGGATCTGGCGACAGCAGGACAGTGGCCCGCCTTGAGAGGGCCTGCGCCGGATTCCCCGGACGCGTGGCGCTTAAGCCTGCTTTTGACAATGTCCTCGCACACCTCGTGGAGGCAGGAAGCGATATCTTTCTAATGCCCTCGAAGTTCGAGCCCTGCGGCCTCAACCAGATTTACAGCATGAAGTACGGTACCATACCAGTGGTGCGCGCTACAGGCGGGCTCAATGATACAGTACGTGACTACGGGATAGAGGAGCGGCCCACGGGCTTCAAGTTCAGAAGGTACTCGGCAGGCGCGTTTCTTGAGGCCGTAAAGCGGGCTGTGGAGGTCTTCGGGAAGAAGAAAGAGTGGCGCGAACTTCAGGCCACGGCCATGAGCGAGGATTTTTCGTGGTCGCGCTCGGCAGAGAGGTACGTGGAACTATACGAACTTGCCATGAAAAAGTCGGCGCCTGAATCGGCCAGGACAGAAAAGGACATCTGGGGCAGGAGACCGCAGCGGCGTTGAGGACCTGAGCGGTGGGAGTTGATACAGATATGGATTTTTAATAGGTCTTTTTAAGGGGTTCTGTATGAGAGACAATAACGAGATACTCGTCCTTCAGCATGTAGAGGCCGAGGGCCCGGGGCTCATCGGTACCCTGGCGCGTGAGGAGGGTTTTTCGCTTCGCACCATAAGGCTTTTCAGGAGAGAGCGTCTGCCGAGGGACGCGCGCCCTTTCAGCGCCCTTGTTGTCATGGGCGGGCCAATGGGCGTCTATGACGAGGCGGATTTCCCCTTCATACCAGATGAACTCTCGTTGATTGAGTCTGCCTTCAGGTTCGGGGTGCCAGTGCTCGGCGTCTGCCTCGGGGCACAGATGATGGCCCGTGCCGCTGGCGGCAGGGTGACGAGCGGCGCCAAAAAAGAGATAGGTTTTTACAAGATTAGGCTCACTCCAGAGGGCCGGGAAGACAGGCTTCTCCTGGGCCTTCCAGAAGAGTTCACAGTCTTTCAGTGGCATGGAGACACCTTCAGCATACCTGAGGGTTGCGCCAATCTTGCCGCCTCACCCCTCTTCGAACACCAGTTCATACGGGTTGGTGTAAATTCCTATGGGCTCCAGTTCCATATAGAGGTGACAGAGCCCATGGTGCGCGGGTTTCTCGAGGCCGGCGAGGACGAACTGGCCGGGGCGCCTTACATAAAGTCGCCAGAGGTTATCCTGCAGGAGGCCTCTTCGCTCCTTCCAACTATCCATAACCACGGCCGCGCCATTATAAAGAGATTCCTGCGGCAGGTTGGCCGAAGGGGCTGAACTGCTTCACCATGCCAGCGCCGGCCCCCCAGGATAGAAAAAATTCCGCCTTTTACCATGAGAACGCTTCTCTCCAGGAGAGAAGATCTCCAGAGATTATCTTCAGGGCCATCCATGGGGGGGTACAAACTCCGTGCGCCTTCCACGTATGCCATGTTCTGCATCTTACGAGGCATGCACTGCCTAAAGTTTGTGCAAAAAACCTTCGCTCGCAGGCCGCCGATTCCTACCCCAAGAGACTAACCCATTGAAAAATAAGTGTTTTAGCCTGATGGCCGATTATGGCACCAATGTTGCGGTATAGGAAAGGAGTAATACGCAGGAACTGCCTTAAAGTCTTCCTTCTGAGGGTAATGGCGTCCGGTGGCTGGGGCGCGAATGGACTCGCGGGGGTGAAGACATGAAGGCCCGGAAGGATAAAAAAACAGAGGAATGGAGGATAAGTTGAGAAGATGATGAGAATCATGAAAAAGAGGTTTATTACCGTACTCGTTGTTCTCGTGGTCGCCATGCTCGCCCCTGTCTGCGCCATGGCCATAGATGTCTCTGGCACGGCGGCAGTGGATATACTTACCAATTACGTCTGGCGCGGCCAGCAACTGAGCGACGACCACGGTGTTGTTCAGCCCTCGCTGGAGGCGAGTTACAGGGGGGTGACCATGAACTTCTGGGCCAACGAAGACCTGCAGAACTCACAGCATACGGAGACAGACCTTACGCTCAGTTACAGCCGCGAGATAGAGAAGGTCTCTCTTGACGTTGGTTACATCTACTATGCACTCGACGGCTTTGATGATACGCAGGAACTCTATCTTACCGTTGCCTACGATATCATCGGCTCGCCCTCCATCACCTATTACGGCGACTTTGACGAGGGCCGGGGCGGCTTCCTCGTCCTTGCCATAGGGCACTCGGTTGATCTTCCCCATGGCATGACCCTTAACGGAGGTTTCTCGGCGAGCGTAAACTTCCACAACGCCATCATGGGCCTCGACCGCAAGGGCCAGAGGTTCACGAACTTCTATAACGGCGAGGTCTCGGCCTCCCTTGCCATACCAGTGACAAAGCACTTTTCCATCGAGCCCAAGGTAGCCTACACCTTTGCCTTCAACACTGACGCGCAGGCCGCCCTCCGCAGCACGAGCCTCGATGGTGATGACTACACGGTATACGGCGGCGTGGGGCTGAGTTACTCTTTTTGAAGGCAATATAGATAGCCGCTACACAAGGCCCGGCCTTGGCCGGGGGTACCATCAGCCCCCCTTGGGCAGTATGACAAAGAAAGAGGAGTCTTTTTATGAAGATGATAATGGCCATTATAAAACCCTTCAAGATAGAAGAGGTGAAAGAGGCCCTAAACGAGATGCAGATAGAGGGCATGACCGTCACCGAGGTGCGCGGCTTTGGCAGGCAGAAGGGACATACGGAGATATACCGCGGCGCCGAGTACACGGTGGACTTTCTACCGAAGATAAAGATGGAGGTCGTCTCCTCTGACGAGATGGCCCCGAAGATAGTAAAGGCCATAATGGACGCCGCGAGGACGGGCAAGATAGGCGACGGCAAGATATTCATCATACCAGTTGACGACGCCGTGCGTATTCGCACGGGCGAGACGGGCGAAGCGGCCCTGTAGAAATCTACTGTATAAGGAGATTGATCATGACTTTGAGGAACATCAGGCACCTTCCGAGGAGGGTCACCGCCTTTGCAGCGCCCTTTGTCATTATTCTTTTTTACCCGATCTTCGCTCTGGCCGGGGATGGTGGATCCATAAACACCGGTGACACGGCATGGATACTCATATCAACGGCCCTTGTGATGTTCATGACCCCTGGGCTCGCCCTCTTCTACGGGGGCATGGTACGGCAGAAGAACGTCCTCTCAACCATCATGCAGAGTTTCTTCCTCCTCTGCCTCATTAGCGTTCAATGGGTACTCTGGGGATACTCCTTTTCCTTTGCCCCGCACATGCTCGGTGGGCTCTCCGGGGGTTTTGAGTTCTTCGGGCTCGCCAATGTGGGCATGGAGCCCAAGGGCAGCATACCGCATATCCTCTTCATGATGTTTCAGGGCATGTTCGCCATCATTACCGTGGCCCTCATTACAGGGGCCGTTGCCGGTAGGATGAAGTTCTCGGCCGTGGTCATCTTCAGCCTCATCTGGACTACCGTTGTATATGACCCCATATGCCACTGGGTCTGGGGTGGGGGCTGGATAGGCGCCACAGGCGCCTTGGACTTTGCGGGCGGTACAGTCGTGCATATAAGTTCGGGAATCTCGGCCCTTGTGGCTGCCATTGTCATTGGAAAGAGGCGGGGTTATCCGCGCGAGCACATGCCCCCACACAATATGACCCTTACGGTCATAGGCGCCGCAATACTATGGTTCGGCTGGTTCGGCTTCAACGCAGGGAGCGCTCTTGCCGCAGACGGTATAGCGGCCATGGCCTTTGTCACCACGAACACGGCCTCTGCCGCCGCGGCCCTTGCCTGGGTCTTCGTCGAGTGGGCCCACAGGGGCAAGCCCACTGTGCTCGGTGTCGTCTCTGGAGCAGTGGCAGGCCTTGTCTCCATAACACCGGCCGCGGGTTTTGTCGGCCCGGTATCAGCCATCATCATCGGCGCCGTAGGCGGCGTTATCTGCTACTTCATGGTGGCGGTCGTCAAACCCGCCCTTGGCTATGACGACGCCCTCGACGCCTTTGGCATACACGGAGTTGGCGGCACCTGGGGGGCACTGGCAACGGGTCTCTTTGCCTCGGTGGGCGCAAAAGGTGCCTTCTTTGGCAACCCCGGGCAGATGAAGGCGCAGATAATAGGGGTAGTGGCCACAATGGTGCTTGCGGCTGTGGCTACCTTCATAATCCTAAAGATAGTTGACCTCGTAGTCGGCCTCAGGGTAACGGACGAGGACGAGGTCGCTGGCCTTGACTACGCCCTTCACGGCGAGAGCGGGTATAGCCTCTGATAGAGAAAACAACGGAGAGAGTCCGGGGGCACGGGGTCTTTCCCCGCGCCCCTCTCTTATTTCAGGCACCCACACATTTCGATATTTTACTCGACGCTCCATAGATTGACGGCCCATGGTGCCGGAAGATTGGAGGTGTCTTAGAGGTTCATTATGAAGAACAGGAAGAGTGCGAGAAGAAAACTCGTTGTCATAGGCGGCGGCATGGCAGGTACGAGTTGCATAGAGGAGATACTGCGCCTCGACGCCGAAGGCTACGAGATAACGGTATTCGGCAAGGAGTGCCACCCCAACTACAACAGGGTCTTTCTCTCATCGCTCCTTACGGGCGAGAAGACCATTGACGAGATAACGCTCAATGCCTTCGACTGGTACGAAGAGCAAGGCATCACGCTCCATGCCGGGAGCCCTGTTAAGAAGATAGACAGGGGCCGCCGCGTAGCAGTTGCCGAGGACGGCACCGAGGCACCATACGACACCCTTATCCTCGCAACGGGCTCGGTGCCCTTTGTCCCTCCCATAGAGGGAATAGACAAGGAAGGCATAATCCCCTTTCGTAACATAGAGGACTGCGAACGCCTTAAGCGCGAGGCCGCCGCGAGCCGCCGTGCAGTTGTCCTTGGCGGCGGGCTCCTTGGGCTCGAGGCGGCAAGGGGGCTCATGGACCTTGGCCTAGAGGTTACAGTTGTCCACCTCATGGAGAGGCTCATGGAGCGCCAACTTGACGCCGAGGCCGCCTCGCTTCTCAGGGAAGACCTCGAGAAACGGGGCATGAAGATACTCCTTGGCGCAAGGACGACGAAGGTCATTGGTGGCGATAGGGTGGAAGGAATCGCCCTTGAGGATGGCACCGGACTTGAGACAGATATCATTGTACTTTCTACGGGAATCAGGCCCAATATCGACCTAGCCCAGGCCTCGGGGCTGTACTGCGAGCGCGGGGTGGTGGTGAGCGACACCATGCAGACCTATGACCCAGCTATATACGCCGTTGGCGAGTGCGTCCAGCATAGGGGCGTAACCTTCGGACTTGTGGCGCCGCTCTTCGAGCAGGCCCGTGTCCTTGCCAACCACCTTGCAGGGGACGCGCGGCTGTATTTTGTCAACAAGCCTGTCTCAACAAAACTCAAGGTCCCGGGCATAGAGTTATATTCCGCCGGGAGTGTAGACGGCGGGCCAGGCGTTGAGACCATCGAGTTCTCTGACCGGGGGCTTCGCACGTACAAGAAACTCTTCGTAAGGGATGGAAGGATAGAGGGAATACTCCTCTACGGCGAGACGAGCGATGGTCCGCGTCTCTTTCAGCACCTCATGGACGGCAAAGACATTACAGAGAAACGTGCAACCATACTCTTTGGAGAGGCTATGGTGGGCAGGACTTCGGCCTCCCTCGACGACCTCGCCGATGATGCCATTGTCTGCGGCTGTAATGGTGTTACTAAGGGTGAGATAGTCCGAGCCATAGAAGAAAAGGGCCTCTTTACGCGCGAGGACGTAGAGCGCGAGACAAAGGCCGCAACGTCCTGCGGCGGGTGCGGAACGCTCGTTGAGCAGATACTCGAGGCAGTCCTTGGCTCTGATTTTCAGGGGCACGCCGAGGAGCGGGCCATCTGCGCCTGCACTCGTTATACACGCGATGACCTTATAAGGAATATTCGCGAGAACAGACTCACATCTGTCGGTGCAGTCATGGACGCCCTTGGATGGGAGACCGTTGGGTGCGAGAGGTGCAGGCCTGCCATAAATTACTATGTCTCCATGGTCTGGCCAGGAGAGAGCGAGGACGACCCAACATCAAGGGTGGTAAACGAGCGCACTCACGCGAATATACAGAGAGACAAGACCTTCTCCGTGGTGCCGAGGATGTACGGGGGCGTGACCACACCAGGGGAACTAAGACGCATCGCAGAGGTTGCCGAAAAATATCACGTGCCCCTTGTTAAGGTTACGGGCGGGCAGAGGCTCGATCTCCTTGGCATAAAGAGAGAAGACCTGCCGCGCGTCTGGAAAGACCTGGGCATGCACTCCGGCCATGCCTATGGAAAGGCCCTCCGCACGGTGAAGACCTGTGTGGGGTCGGCCTTTTGCAGGTACGGCACGCAGGACTCCGTGGGCCTCGGCATGGCCCTTGAGAAAGAGTTCGAGGGGCTCTGGACGCCCGCAAAGGTGAAGATGGGTGTTACTGGGTGCCCGAGAAATTGTGCCGAGACTGCCATAAAGGACATAGGCGTGACGGGGATATCGGGCGGCTGGGAGATATACGTCGGTGGGTGCGGGGGCACGAAGACGCGACGAGCAGACCTTCTCTGCACCGTGAAGACCGGTGATGAGGTGCGCCAGATCACAGGGGCATTTCTCCAGTATTACCGCGAGGAGGCCCATTACGGCGAGCGAACCGCGACGTTCATTGAGCGCGTAGGCCTCGAGGCTGTAAGGCGCGATGTAGTGGAATGCAGGGCACGCAGAGAGGGGCTCCTTCAGCGCCTTGCCCTTGCCCTCTCCCATGTACACGACCCCTGGGTGGAGCAGATAGCGGGCTGAGGTGGGGGGGAGTGGGAGAGTGGGGGGGGAGGGGCCATGAGCCCCTCCCCCCCCACTTGGTTTTTCCTTACTTTCTTTTTGAAAAAAGAAAGTAAGACAAAGAAAACCAGTATTGAGCGATCCCTATCTGCCGAGGACCAGGGACTCTAACTCCCCTTTTGCCGCGCCGGGTGCCGGGGCCACGCTTAACTCTCCATTATCTTGTCTTTTGAAGAAGAGCGTGTTACAATGCCTATTATTTAGGCAAAATTATGGGGGCCAAGATGGTCATCAAGGGAGAAGAGGAGAAGGTTTACGAGGACGTCTTGGACAGCCTCATGGGAGGTCTCGTCTATGTGGATCTTTCCATGAAGGTTCTGGTCTTCAACCAGATGGCCGAGCGCATATCGGGCAGGTCGAGAAAAAAGGCCATTGGCAGGGCCCTTGATGAGGTCTTCCCTCATGACCCTTGGTTCATTGAACTCATTGACGATACGCTCTCCGGCAGGAAGGTCTTTATCGAGAAGAGGGGTAAGATCCACCGGCCTTTTGGAGGGCCCCTCTCTGTGAGCGTAACGACAGGCCTTGTCCATGCGACCCATGGCTACATCAAGGGGGCCCTCGCCTTCGTGAGAGACCTTGGCACGGGCGGAAAGTCCCTTGAGGGCCTCTCGCCACAGGACGGCATGCTCTCTGGCATGGGCTTTTTCGCGGCAAAACTCGTCCACGAGATACGAAATCCCCTTGGCGGCATCAGGGCCGCCGCCCAACTCCTCTCGAAGAAGGCGCAAAAGAGCGGCCTCTCGGATTACACTGACATAATCATAAGAGAGACGGACCGCCTTGATGCCATGCTCATGGAGGTGGCCGCGCTTACGGCGCCGCGACGCGGTGCCAGGAAGGAAATAAACATCCACAGGCTCCTCGATTCCGTAATATTCCTCGTCACAGGTGAGGACCCTGGTCTCGTAGTACGGCGTGAGTACGACCCCTCGCTACCTCCTGTAACCGGCGACGAGGGGGCCCTTGTGCAGGTTTTTCTGAACCTCATGAAGAACGCGAGAGAGGCTCTGCCAGGGGGAGCAGAAGGGGAGATCACCGTTGGAACACGGATTGTCACGGACTTTCACATCTCGGGCACCGTAGAAGGCTTAGAAGGCAAGGATGAGGCCGCCGGGGGCAGGGTAGACGCGCCAGGGGCCATAAGTGTGCCAAGGCGTAGGGGCGCGCGTATGGCCGTCGTGGAGATAAGGGACAATGGTTGCGGCATACCGGAAGAGGACCTCGAGAACATCTTCACGCCCTTTTACACTACAAAGAAAGGCGGGAGCGGTCTCGGCATGCCCGTATCGCTGAAGATAGTGCGCGAGCAGGGAGGTTTTCTGCATATCGATTCTACGCCTGGCGAGGGAACAGAGGTGAGGGTGTACCTGCCTATATCGTCATCGAGCCTCGGAGCAAGAGAAAGAGCAGGGGCTTGACGGTCTGAAACCTGCCGGGGCGCTTACGGTGGATAAGGAGCAATGAAGAAAGAACAGATAGTTCTCATAGCAGATGACGACGAGAGCATGCTCTGGATACTCGAGAGTTTTCTCTCGGACAAAGGCCTTAAGACCATAAGGGCCACTGATGGGCCTGGCGCCGAGGCGCTTCTCAAGGAGGCGCTTCCGGATATCGCGCTTCTCGATATAAATATGCCCGGAAAGAACGGCCTCGAGATACTCAGGGACGCGGGCGCCCTTTCCGGGGAGACGTCCTTTATCGTAATGACAGCCGAGGCAACCATGGACAACACGGTGGAGGCCATGAAACTCGGGGCCTTTGATTATATAGGAAAGCCCTTTGACCTCGATGAACTTGAGATAATCGTGGAGCGGGCCCTCAGGGACCGGGCCATGCGTAAAAAACTCCGAAGGCTCTCGACAAGGCTTGACGAGGGCCTTGCCGAGAGCACCGTCTTTGTGGGAAAGTCACGCGCCGTGCAGGAGGTCTTCAAGACCGTTGGCAGGCTTGCCACAGGCGACGTGGACGTAATGGTCCTTGGCGAGAGCGGCACGGGCAAGGAACTCATGGCGCGTCTCCTCCACGCCTCGAGCCCCCGCAAGGACGGCCCCTTCGTGGCATTCAATGCAGCGGCAGTGCCTGCGGGGCTCGTGGAGAGCGAACTCTTCGGGCATGAGAAGGGAGCCTTTACAGGCGCGGTGGAGGCAAGGCCGGGCAAGTTCGAACTGGCAGATACAGGGGCCATCTTTCTCGACGAGATAGGGGACATGAGCCTTGACCTGCAGGCCAGGCTCCTCCGTGTTGTCCAGGAGAGGGAGTTCTACCGCGTTGGCGGAAAGAGGCCCATCAGGGTGGATGTGCGTATAATAGCCGCTACGAACCAGGATATACCGGCAATGGTGCGCAACGGAAGGTTCAGGGAAGACCTCTGGTTCCGCCTCGGAGGAGTGACCATCACCATGCCGCCTCTCAGAAAACGGCGCTCTGACATACCAATACTTGCCGAGCATTTTCTTGCACGTTTCTCAAGGGAGTTCGGTACTGGCGCAAGGACCATCTCGCCTGCGGCCATGGAGGCCCTCAAGAAGTACAACTGGCCGGGCAATGTGCGCGAACTCGAGAACGTCATACGCCGTGCCGTACTCCTGTCGTCCACCATGGAGATACTCCCCTGTGACCTCAATATTACGCCAGGTGAGCGCGGCGGCGATTCCCTCGAGAACCTCATAGCCGCCAGGCTCAGGCCCTTTGTAGAGAGGATGGAGGCCCGGGGCAGGCAGGATATCTACGCCCTGATCATGCCCTTCATGGAGAGGCCCCTTCTGCGCCTAGTCCTTGAGAGGACAGGCGGCAACCAGCTCAGGGCCGCAGAGGTCCTGGGCATAAACAGGAATACCCTCAGGAAGAAGATAAAACTCCTTGGCATAGGTAAGAAGGCGGGCAAGGGACCGAGGAGCGCAGGGCAGGGCAAGGGGGGCAGGGGGGCAGAGG
>CAYOVP010000019.1:0-31689 GCA_964407495.1 uncultured Thermodesulfobacteriota bacterium | reverse complement strand
TTAAAAAAGAAAGTAAGACAAAGAAAATTAATACCTGCGGCCCATGGGCCGCAGGGAAAAGACCACCTTATTGTAAATATACCACCGTCATGCCCGCCCCGCCCGCCTCGGGAGGCCCTGGCTCAAAGGACTTGACCTCGCTCCTGCCGCGGAGGTGCTCGGCCACGGCCTTTTTTAGCGCCCCCGTGCCCATGCCGTGTATGACCTCCACCACCTCGAGCCCGGCAAGGTGTGCGTTGTCAATGAAACGCGTCAGTTCGGCCACTGCCTCTTCTACGCGCATGCCTATGAGATTGATGCTACCGTGGGGCACAGAACCAGGCGCTGACCTGAACTCCACATGCCCATTGGCCCCCGTCCTGGTCTCGTCCTTCAGGCCCAGTGGCTCAACGCGCTTCATATCCACCCAGACCTTTACGCTCCCCATGAGGACCTCACACCTGCCGGCCTCCCTGTCGAGACGGGTCACAACCCCTCTTGTCCTCGACCCACTGAGCCGTACCCTCTGGCCCACCTCAGGCACGACCCCTTTCCTCGGCCCCCTTGCTGGAGAGAGCCTTTCCTTGTATCTTTGGCCGGTCCCTGCTATGGCCGCCGCGGCGGGAATGTCCTTTTTCTTCTTCCTGGCAAACTCCTCGCGAAGCCGCCTAACCTCTTCGCGCGCCTCCTCCACCACGGCGTCTATGCGTTTCTTTGCCCGCCCTATCAGTACGTCACGCTCGGCACGAAGCCTCGCGAGTTCCCTTGCCCGCCTCTTCTCCAGTTCCTCAAGGCGAGCCTCTTTCTGCCTCAGTCTCTCCTTTTCTTCTTCTATCAACCTAAGAGACTCCATGAAGGCACCCTCGCCGCCCTTCATGAACCTGAGGGCCCTATCTATTATATCACGCGGAAGGCCCAGTGCGCCGGCTATGTTGATGCCAAGACTCGGCCCCGGCAGACCGTACTCCAGGCGGTACCTCGGCTTCAGAGTGGCCTCATCGAACTCCACAGAGACGTTCTCATAGGCAGGGTCTACTGCGGCATGGGCCTTTATGAGGTTGAGATGCGTGGTGACAATGGAGAGTGCGCCCCTGGACTTCAGACTCTCGAGCACAGCAAGGCCCAGGGCCTCGGCCTCTGCTGGGTCTGTGCCTGCCCCTATCTCGTCTATGAGCACCAGAGACCCTGGTCCAGCCTCTTCGAGAAAGAGAGAGAGGCGCCGCACATGGGCGCTGAAGGTACTGAGGCTCGCACCAATGTCCTGCCTGTCGCCAACGTCTGCAAAGACCTCGGTAAAGACCCGGGCCCTGGAACCAGGTCCCGCGGTAATGGGTATGCCAGAGGCCGCCATGAGGGTAAGAAGTCCCGTGGTCTTGAGGGCCACGGTCTTGCCCCCTGTGTTGGCCCCGGAGATGACCATCACCCTCGTATCCTGGCCTGTAGTTATCTCAACAGGCACCACAGGGGGCCCGCCGCCGAGTTCCTTGAGCACGAGAAGGGGGTGTCGGGCCCCCTTGAAGTGGATACCCCCTGTGGTGCTCACCTCGGGCCTCATCGCCCCTGTCTTATGGGCAAAAGCCACTTTTGCCCCCAGGACGTCGAGGTCTGCTATTATCTGCAGGTCTGCAAGGAGGCCCTCCCTCGCTTCCATGACCTCGGTAGTCACCTCGCGGAGTATCTCGCGCTCCTCGGCGCGTTCTTCTTTCTTGAGTATGGAGAGGGAGTTATTGAACTCCACGAGGGCCAGGGGCTCGATAAAGAAAGTCGCACCGCTGCCCGACCGCCCGTGTATTATGCCCGGTACCTCGGACTGTTTGCCAGCCACCACAGAGAGGACGAACCTGTCGTCCCGTATGGTGATGATGTCCTCCCTCAAGACATCTCTGTAGGCAGGGCTCTTTATGACCTCCTCCAGGATTTTTCTTATCCGCGTCCTGGAGTTGCGAAGTCTTCTGCGGATGGAACGGAGCCCAGGGGAGGCAGAGTCGAGGATGAGGCCCTTCTCGTCGATGGTGCGCTCCAGGCGCGCCAGAAGCAGACGGTTGTCGGAGAGGGCCGTAAAGAGGGGAGATATGGCCGGGTACTTTTCCGTGAAGCCGGGCCCTGCCATCTCGCGGAGCCTGGCCGATACGTGGAGGTTGTCCTTTATGAGGAGGAGGTCCTCTGCGAGGAGAAAGGCGCCTTCCGGGAAGGCCCTCTCGAGCACAGGTCTTATGTCATGGGCCCCGCCCAGAGGCAGCCTCGCGCCCGGGCCAACAAGGGCCTCGGTATCGGAGAACCGGTCATAGTCGGCAGAAAGCGCATCGGCATCGGTCAATGGCCTTGTCTTCAGGACAAGTTCCATGCCCGGTCCTGTGAGTGCGAACCCTGATAGGATCTTCAGTATCTCGTCGTATTCGAGGGCCTCTAATGTAGCGCTGTCCACCTTGTCGTCCTCGTTCCCCGGCCCATCAAGACCTTACCACCCTCCTGAAACCAGCGGTCTCGATTATCTCGATATCAGGAGGGAGGATATTGTCGAAGAGAAGGTTCATGCCAAGGGTGTCGCTGGCCATGTGGCCGGCTATGACCACGTTGATATGGTTCTTCTCGGCCTCTTTCCTGTGGTCCTCGCTGATATGCATGCCAACTACCGTGCCAACGCCTGCGTCTGCAAGGTTCTCAAAGGCCTTCTTGCTCCCACCAGTTCCGCCTGTCATGTCCACGAAGACCTTTCCGGCCTTTCTCTTCCTCCCCCCTGAGACCACCTCCGGGCTCATGACCTCGCGCGCGGCATTCTCGTACTCCGGTATCTCGCTGAGTATGTCTATTATATCTGAGACATACCGGGGGTTCTTCTCGTCGAAGAGGGCCTGCAGAAAGGTTACCACAGAGTTGTCTGCAGGCGTGTGCATGCAGATGAAGGGGATATCGAGTAGACGCGCGGCATCCACGGCGCGCATATGGTTTGCAGGCATGATCCTCCGACGAACCTCGCTTATCCTATCGGCCATTATGCCCTCGGCTATGTTTATGGGCACTCCATAGCGGTTCATGATGCCTGCCTGCATGTCCATGACAGCGTGGAGATTGGCCATGGCCCGGCCCTCGGGATGGTGGGCTATCATGAGGTCTATGGGGCGACCTTTCTCGCCAAGGCGGTCGGCAAGGAGGACCTCGCCGACCTCCATGTCTATACCCACAATGACACGCCTCACTTCCTTCTCCGGGTCACCGTAGAGGATGCGTGTGTCTGCGTAGGGGTTTACAAGGCGTTCGGCGTCGAACCGCGCCTTGTCCTTCTCACTCATCTCATCGTAGTCTTTCTTTGTCTTCTCAAGTTCTGCCCGGACCTCGTCCATGCCGCGCGGGTCTACTTCCATGCCGCGCCGGTAGGCACCCTCGTATATCTCTTTTATATTCATAACGACTGTCCTTTTTTGATGAGTTACGCTACAGGTTCTCCTCCAGGGGCCTTCGGCGCTGGAGTACTGGTTTTCTTTGTCTTACTTTCTTTTTCCTAAAAGAAAGTAAGGTCTTTTAAAGCGCCCCTTCCATCTTCTTTTTTTGTTGGCGGGCTTTGTTGGTCAATCTTACCATCCATCTTCTTCTGTTTCTCAGTTGCCGAGGGTTTTTCTTACGATTTCCTGCACGGTTCGTCCGTCGGCGCGGCCCTCGGTCCTACTCATTACCATTTTCATCACTCGGCCCATGTCTTTCATGGTCGTGGCCCCGAGTTCGGTTACAGTCTCTTCAACTATCTTTTCTATCTCCCCGGGTGTAAGGGCCTCGGGGAGAAACTCTTCAAGAATTTTTATTTCCTCGGCCTCGGCGCGGGCAAGTTCAGCGCGGCCTCCCTTTTCGTACTGTTCGATTGAGTCCCGGCGCTGGCGTACCATTGTCTTTATGACCTTCTGGGCCTCGCTATCGTCGAGAGGACGGCGCAGTTCTATCTCGCGGTTCTTGAGGGCGTTCAGAAGCAGCCTGAGAGTGGCCGTACGTTTCTTGTCGCCTGCCTTGAGGGCCTGGGCAACAAGGTTCTTGACCTTGTCTGTAAAACTCATTCTTCCTCCCTCTGGACAATAAGGTTCTTGGGCCAGGGGCCCGGAAAAGACAAAAAGCCCGGGGCGGGCCGGGCCTTTCACTCTTGATATCCATTATTTTTTTGCACGCCCCTCTCCACCAGCGCCCCGCCGCACCTGCGCCTCAGTAGACGGGCTTGCCGTCAAAACCGAGGAGTCTCTCCCAGTACTCGTCCACCTGTCTCTGGATTTCGTCAAGGAGCCCCTCGGAGCCGGGCCTGAAGAGGTGCTTGAACCTGCCCTGGGGCCTCAGCCACTCTTCCATGCTTATTTTTTTCTTTGGCTTGTAGGTGACGCGGAGAACGCCATCCTCCACTTCGTAGAGCGGCCAGTAGCACGACTCCACGGCAAGGCGCGCGTGCTTCACGCTGTCCTCTGGCTTTGTATACCAGCCAAGGGGACATGGGGATATTACGTTGAGGAAGGTTGGGCCCACTGTCTTTATGGCCTTCTCGGCCTTCTTGGCAAGGTCCGACCAGTTGTGAGAAGAGGCCTGCGCCGCGTATGGGACGTTATGGGCCACAACTATCCTCGTAAGGTCCTTTCTTACCTCCAGTTTTCCCTTTATGACCGAGCCCGCCGGGCTCGTGGTGGTGTTGCAGGCAAAGGGCGTCGCGCTGGAGCGCTGGACGCCAGTGTTCATGTAGGCCCCGTTATCGTAGCAGAGATAGAGGAAGTTGTGCCTCCTCTCTATGGCACCGGAGAGGCTCTGGAGGCCGATATCATAGGTTCCGCCATCGCCTCCAAAGGCGATAAACTTTATCTCCCTGTCGCCGCCAGGGAGTTTTCTCTTCTTCCTAAGCGCCCTGTAGGCCGTCTCCACGCCGCTGATGGTGGCCGCCGCGTTCTCGAAGGCCGAGTGTATCCAGGGTATCCTCCAGGACGTGTAGGGGTATATGGTACTTGCCACCTCGAGGCACCCCGTGGCATTGGCGGCCACAACAGGGGTGTCGAAGTTCCTGAGCACCAGCCTCACTATGGGCGGTATGCCGCAGCCGGCGCAGAGCCTGTGCCCGCCTGTGAAGAGTTCTTCTTTTCTTGAAAAGTCCTTTAGCGTTGCCATTTAGGCCCCCCTCTATCTAATAGCAGACCCTGCCCTCGGAGAGTTCTCTCGCGGGGTCAAAGGTAATGTATTTTATGAGTTCGTCTATCTTGCCCGTCTCCGCCGCCTCGAGGAGTTCGTCGTACACGGAGAGTGCGTCCTCTATCTTGTAGTCTCTACCGCCAAGGCCGAAGATGCGGCCCAAGACAAGGGGCCTCTCCTTGGCGTCGTACAGGACGGAGCGTATGTCATTGAAGAGCGGACCGCCAAAGGTGCTCATGGAGTCGGCCCGGTCGAGGCATGCAACGGCCTTCACCCCCTTCAGGGCCTCGGCCAGTTCTGCATGGGGCAGCGGCCTGTAGACGCGGGGCCGGAGGAGCCCGACTTTCTTGCCCTGTGCCCGGAGTTCGTCGACGGCCACCTTGGTGGTGCCTGCAGAACTGGACATGATGACTATGGCCACATCTGCGTCGTCGAGGCGGTACTTCTCGAATAGGCCGTACTCGCGGCCAAACCTCTTCTCGAACTCGCGCCCCACCTCTGCCGCAACGTCCTTTGCCCTCTTCATGGCCTCGCTCTGCTGGTACTTGAAGAGCATGTAGGGCTCCTGCAGGGCCATGGCGCCTATAGTGATGGGGTTGTCCGTATCCAGGAGCGATGTCTTGGGCTTGTACTCCCCTATGAAATCGCGTACCTCCTCGTCCGTAAGGGGCGTCATGTTCTCGATGGCGTGGGTGGTGATGAAGCCGTCGAGACAGACCATGACAGGGAGCATGACGTCTGGGTGCTCGGCTATGCGAACGGCCTGTATGACATTGTCATAGGCCTCCTGCACTGTCTCTGAGTAGAGGTGTATCCAACCAGAGTCCCTTGCGCCCATGGTGTCGGAGTGGTCGCAGTGTATGTTTATGGGAGCCGAGAGGGCGCGGTTTCCATCGCAGAGCACTATGGGGAGCCTGAGACCAGAGGCGATGTAGAGCATCTCCCACATGAGGGCAAGGCCCTGCGAACTCGTGGCAGTCATGACCCTTGCGCCGGCGGCTGATGCGCCTATACAGGCGCTCATGGCAGAATGCTCGCTCTCAACGGCAATGAACTCCGTATCAACGGCGCCGTCGGCAACATAACTCGAGAATTCCTCCACCACTGTCGTGGAGGGCGTAATTGGATAGGCAGGGAAGACATCGGGTCCCACCTGCTTCATGGCCATGGCCACGGCAGAGTTTCCCGTCAGCCCTATCTGCTCTCTTTTATTGGTTGCAATCGCCATCATGAGGCCTCCTCTTCCATGGTAATGGCCGTGACCTTGTCAGGACACTCGCTGGCGCATATGCCGCACCCCTTGCAGTGCTCCATATCAAAGCCTATCATCTTGCCTTCTTCTGCTATCACAGCAGAGTCGGGGCATACCGCCCAGCAGATAAGACAGTTTATGCACTTCTCGTGGTCCACTACTGGGCGGAGTTTTCTCCACCCCCCTGTAGTGTACTCGTCTGCAGTGCCGCCCCTTTCTATAACGCCGCCTATGGGCGTACTCTTCGTATCGGTCATATCTGTATCTCCCTTGGTCAGGATTGACCTGTACAGCGAGGGCTAAAGGCCCTGCACCTCTTCATACCCCCTCTGCATGGCCTTTACATTGCCTTCTATTATCTTCTTGCCGAACTTCTTGGAGTAGTTCGTCCTGAAGTTCTCGATTATGGCATCGAGGGGCACAACATCCGATACCCTTGCAAAGGCCCCAAGGAGCGGGGTGTTTGGCATGACCCTGCCTATGGTCTCAAGAGAAATCCTCGATGCGTCCACGGTATAGACACGGGCAGGCTTTCCCCTTAGGCCCAGTTCTTCGCGCATCTCCTCGGGCGGCCTCGCCGTGTTGATGATGTATACGGCGTCTTCGGTGGCGCCCTCTGTAAGGCCGCAGCCGCTGTCAGGCCCTGCTATGAGCGTGGGGTCGGCTATGAGGACAAAGCCCGGGTTCGTCACCTGGCAGTGCCGCCTGATTGGCGTCTTCGAGACCCTGTTGAAGGCCTTTACAGGGGCCCCCATCCTCTCGGGCCCGAACTCAGGGAAGGCCTGCACATACTCGCCTGCCTTCATGCAGGACTCGCCAAGGAGTTTGGCCGCTGTGACCACTCCCTGCTGGGCCCTGCCGTGCCATCTTACTTCCGTGTGTTTATCCATTATCAGACTTCCTCTCTCCCGCTATTTTTCCGGCCTCTGGCCGTCCTTTCAGAAAGGCCAGGCCCTTTGTACGCCCCCTCCCCAAAGACCGCCCCAAGGGGCCCATCCTCCCCGCCCGCGCGCCATCCCTTGCCCCACGCACCGCCTCGTGCCAAACCCGGCCATGCCCCCTCTACCAAGGAACCAGACCCCCCTCAACGGACCTCTCTTCTACCCTCGAGGGCACGGCCCAGCGTGGCCCTGTCCATGAACTCTATGTAACTGCCAACAGGCACGCCAGAGGCGAGCCTCGTCACCTTCACCTCAAGAGGCTTAAGGAGCCTCGTGAGATACATGGCCGTTGCCTCGCCCTCGGAATCAAAACCCGTTGCAAGGACTACCTCGCGGACCACACCCGAGCGGAGCCGCTCAAGGAGTTCGGCAATGCGAAGGTCGTCAGGGCCAACGCCCTTGAGGGGCGCAAGGTTTCCATGAAGCACGTGGTACCTGCCCCTGTACTGACCGGCGTCCTCGAGGGCCATCATGTCCTTGAAGTCGCTCACGACGCAGACCGTATCAGGGCTTCTAGTCCCGTCAGAACAGACAGAACAGGGGTCCTGGTCGGAAAAGGCCATGCACTCGCTGCATAGAGTGAGTTTCTCGCGTACCTCCAGGATGCTCGCGGCCAGTTCCTCGGCAAAACCCTCCCTGGAGTTGAGAATGAAGAGGGCAAGACGGGTAGCCGACTTCTCGCCTATGCCGGGAAGACCTGAAAAACCCTTTATAAGCCGCTCAATGGGCCCTGCGTAACGCATACAGTCAAAATTTCCTGGTAAAGACGATCAAAGATAAAAAAATCCCTTACTTTCTTTTGGAAAAAAGAAAGTAAGACAAAGAAAACCCATGAGTGGCGGTCTGCCTCCCAGAAGTCATCTACCCCGGCCCTGCTTATACACCACAACGCTCCGCTGGAAAAGCACGACAAAAAAAACAGTTCGGGACAATCTGCCTGCCAGAGGCCAAGACCAGCGGCCCCGCGTTCTTCCATGAGGCCCCCACCGGGAAAAAAACCTGCCCCCTATCCCCAGCAACCTGCCCCATGTCCCTGTCATCAGTCCCTGCGTCGCCGTTTACCCCCCGCGGCCCCCTCTATTTGAAGATATCGGGGATGTTCATACCAAGGCCGCTGGTGAGTTTACTCATCTCGTCGGCCACCATCTTCTTGCTCCGTCTATAGGCCTCGTTTACAGCGGCAACGATGAGGTCCTGGAGCATCTCTACATCTTCGGGATCAACCACTGCAGGGTCTATCTTTATGGAGACCAGGTCCTGATTGCCGTTCACCGTGGCCGTGACCATGCCGCCTCCGGCGCTTGCTTCACAGGTCTTGGTGCCCATCTCCTTCTGGACCTCTGCGAGTTTTGCCTGCATCTTCTGGGCCTGCTTCATTATGTCAGCAATATTCTTGCCCATCTATCCTCCCTCAACATAGGAATCTTCGAGAACCCTTGCGCCGAGGATACGGCGCAGGAGGTCTGCAGGGTCTCTGCCCTTCTCTACAGAGGCCGTGCCATTACCCAGGACCACCTTCACAGGAGAACCGATGCACTCTGAGAAGAGTTCCTGCATCCGGCCCGTCTTCATCCTGAGAAAGGCAAAGGAGGCAGGGTCTGCCATTATCTCGACCCTTCCATCTCCCAGTCTCATCTCGGCGCCCCTGAGCGAGGCGTACAATGCCCCGGCGTCGCGTTCTTTTATATAGGCCAGGAGGTCCTTTGGGGCTGGTGCGCCCTGGCCCTTGGCTTTTTTACCGCCGCCGTTCGTCTCTTTCGCACCGCCCCCGGCCCCCGGCGCATACTCGGCGCCGCCTTCCATGGCTACATGAGCAGGGTCGGGCGAGGCGTTCCGTTCAGGGCTTTCATCCCCTCTCTCTGCCTCGCTGTCCCGGGCCTGGGTTACGGGCGAGAGGCCCTCTACCGGGCCCTGCCCCTCAACGCCCGGGGCCTTCAGCCTCTTACTACCCGGCTCTTTCTTCTCTGGCGCCCCATCTACTGCGGCAGTCTTCCTGCCAGGCCTATCTTTTTGCCACGGTAACCCGCCCGGCGCACAGCGTGCCTCGCGTGGCCGTGCCCTGCCCGACGCCGACCCCCCGGCAGGCCCTGCCGGCCTGGGCCTGCCCCTGGCAGTGGTGAGCCCCAGGGACTTGAGGTTCCTTATGATTTCATCAAGAGACCTGAGAGAATCGAAAGACGAGGCCCTGAGCACCGTCATCTCGAAGGAGTGCCGCGCAAAGGCGCTCCTCGCAAGGCCTTCATAGCCCTTCTGCAGAAGGAGAAAGAGCATATGGAGGTCTTCGAGGCTCAGGGCGCCGGCCATCTCTCGAAGCATGGTCAGTTCATGAGAAGGGGCCTCGATGAGAGAGGTGTCCCCCGAGGCCCTCAAGGCCGTCATGTCCCTCACTATGGAAAGTAACTCTGCACAGGCTCTCTTCAAATCATAACCGAAGTCGTATATCTTTTCAATAATTTTAAGGCAAGAGGCGCCATCTTTGGCGATTATGGCGGAGACGAGTTCGAGGAGCACGGCCCTGTCCATGAGCCCCAGGGCCCCTGTTACGTCGGCAAGGCGCAGGGCCTCGCCGCCAAAGGCCAGGACCTGGTCAAGCAGGCTCTCGGCGTCGCGTAGGCTCCCGTCTGCCTCTCGGGCAATGGTGTACAGGGCCTCTTCCTCGTAGGCGATCTTCTCGGTATCGAGTATCTTCTTGAGGTGCGCCTCTATCTTGCCAAGGGGTATGCGCCTGAACTCGAAGCGCTGGCACCTCGAGAGTATGGTGAGGGGAATCTTTCGGACCTCGGTTGTGGCGAAGATGAAGACCACGTGAGGAGGGGGTTCCTCGAGGGTCTTCAGAAGGGCGTTGAAGGCCGGTATGCTGAGCATATGGACTTCGTCTATGATGTATATCTTCCTGCCGCCGCCCGCGGGCATGTACATGATGTTCTCACGAAGGTCGCGGACGTTCTCTACACCAGTGTTCGAGGCCCCGTCTATCTCAAGGACGTCCACGGACGAACCTGCCGTAATGGCGCGGCACGAGGCGCACTCGTTGCAGGGAAGGACGCCGCTCTCTCCAGTGCAGTTGAGGCACTTGGCAAGGATCCGCGCCGCTGTAGTCTTGCCCACGCCGCGGGGGCCGGAGAAGAGGTATGCCTGGGCCACGCGGCCCATCCTGATGGCGTTCTTGAGGGTGCGCGTCACGTGGTCCTGCCCTATTATCTCCTCAAAGACAGCAGGTCTCCACTTTCTGGCTATTACGAGATAAGAGGACATTGGCCTGACTTAAACCTCTTGGTTATTCCTGGAGATTATTACGGTGGTAATCCTGTGGCGTCAAAGGAGGCAACGCAAGGGAAGAGAGGCTGGTTACCTCTTGCAGGCCTCTTTCCATGCAACAAATCTTGCGGGGTATACGCCCCCCCGGGGAAAGCGGCCCCTCTTAAAGGCTTACAGGCGCTGCTGATAGCCAGGCACCCTTGCGGCACATGGGTCTGGGCCGCGGCCGCTGCTTCCTTCCGGACCTGACGGGGTTGGCGACCCTTCCATTGCGCAAGACCCGGCTATCAACAGCGCCTGTAAACGTGGTGTAAGTCCCTTGATACGATAATGGCGGAGAGAGAGGGATTCGAACCCTCGGTGCACGCGAATGCACACACGATTTCCAGTCGTGCCCCTTCAGCCTCTCGGGCATCTCTCCAGTACGTGGTCTCGAAACAGAGCCCCCGGGCCGGCAAGGCAGAGTGTCTGAACGCCTCGCCGCCCACGGGGTTTATCTGATCTGGTCAATATGGCGGAGAGAGAGGGATTTGAACCCCCGGTCCCGCAAAGCGGGACAGCTGATTTCGAGTCAGCCCCCTTCAGCCTCTCGGGCATCTCTCCGAAAACTCTCAAGGCCCCGCCTCTGCACGGCCCCTATGGGGCGCCTACTTCTTGGTAGCGCTCTTGGGCTTGGCGGCCTTCTTGGCCTTGGTCTTCTTCTTTTTCGTACTGCCGGACTTCTTTGAGCCCTTCTTCTCTATCTTGCCGGCGGCCTTGAGGACAAAGCCGAATCTCTTGTTGTTGAAGGAGTTGAACTCCGGGAACTGGCTGAAAATCCAGCCCCGCGTCTCTACCTTGTCCCCTTTGAGAAGATCTATCAGTAAGGCCGGGTTCCTGGGCTCGTTGGAACGACTCTCTATATGGTTCCCAACAATGGCATAATCAGGGATAAAGGCCTCTATCTTGACCTTGTAACCATCGTCCGTGAGTTGCGCCGTGGAGCCGATAGGGAGTTCCACCGTCTTCTTGGCCTTTTCCTTGAGGTCAGAGATCTCGAGGGTGACGGTCTTCCACTTCTCCACTACGTCCTTGGAGACCTTCACCTCCTTGCTCGTCTTGATGAGGGCGTGAGAGGCCTTTGCTATCTGGTCGGTCGCATCCTGAAGAGAGGGATGCCCCTTGGGCATGGCGCCTTTCATCCCTCCTGGGGCCGTAGCCGGAGCCGCCGTCTTTTTCTCTGCAGGCGCCTGTTTTTTCTCTCCCCCGCAGCCAGAGAGTGCGAAGACGCCGACAGCCAGAAACATGAGGACAAGTGACCCCTTCAGAAAGGCCCTTATGCCTGAGTATTTTTTCATCCCTGACTTACCTCCATATTTATTTTATGAAAATATACCATAAGGGAAGATTAGTTCAAAGGAAAAAACCTCTTCCCAGGACAGCGCCATGGCCCCTGGCATGGCATCCCTAACGCGTGACCCATGCCTTCCAGGACCGCTCCAGTTCGTCATATGAGAGATAGATGGCGCCCTTGAGGGCCGCGTCAATATCGCTTCCACGGGCAAGTGACGTAAGTATCTTTCGCGCTGAGGAAAAACCGAACTCATCGACAATATAGTTCGTTACCGAAAGGCTTAGGTCATAGGCCTTTGCGGCCCTCTCCGGGGCCATGGAGAGGAAGTCTCCCTCCAGGGAGCGAAGCGGCATGCCGTCTTCCTTTACGAGGGCCCTGACACGCTCTCTGAACCCAGGCCTCACCACGCCTTCTTCGTACTCTGCGAGGCCCTCGTTGAGCCAGGTGGGCGCACGGCCCAGAGATAGCCTGTAGACAACGGCATGGGTGTACTCGTGAAAGATGACCCGTTCGAGTTCCTTCGTACGCTCCGTAACGCCGCCTGCGGGCATCTTTATCCTCCCGTCGAATATGGCACCCACCCACGACGGGCTCCTGGTGATATCAAAAAACTTCTTCCTCGGGTACAGGACTGCCCCGAGCCTCTCCTCCGGCCAGTACAGGAAGTCTGAACCTACCTTCCGGTAGGCCTCTTCGAGGACCAGGGAGATTAGATGTGCGGCAGTGGAGTTCTCGGGGCCGTAAAAGACGACCTTGAAGTGGCCGCCGCGGTCCACACTGGTAGGCCCGCCGCCAGCAGAGGCAGGAGGCTGGCAGAGGGAAAGGCAGGTAAGCGCGAGGATGGTACAGAGTGCGTATGGTACCCCGGATTTCAGGGGGCGCCTGCCGCATGGACGCATCAGGGCCTCTTTCTTATCTTCACCGCACCGAGTATGAGGTTGGCCACAACTGCCACAAAGGCGAGTTCGTCTTCTGTAAACTCCTTGGCAACTACGGTCTGGACGTTGAGCGCCCCAAAGGGCTCGTCACCAGAGAATATGGGGTATGAGTACATGGACTTTATCTTGTACTGCTCTTCTCTCGTCTCGGGAAAGTAGTGATACCGCTCATCCTTGCTCACGTCATCTATGAGAAGGGGGTGACGGGCCTTCAGGGCAGACCCTGTGATACCCTCGCCAGGCTTCAGGCGTGCAACACCCACTGCGTCCTGGCTGAGCCCATAGGTGCCCTCGAGAACGAGATGTCCGTCCTTCCAGAGGTATATCGAGCATACGTCCACGCCTATTCTCCTGGCCGTCTTCTCGGCTACTGTCTTCAGGACATCGCGTAGATCATAATCCGAGGAAGCGAGCATGCTCAGTTCCTCGAGGGTGATTATCTCCTTCTGCTCTCTCTCGGCGCGCTCCACCTCGAAGAGGAACCTACCGTTCTCGTCAAAGACAAGGGGCATGAGGCTCTCTCTGGACAGATGGGGGTTTATGGCCTTGCTCGCCGCTGAGGCGGTCTTGTACTCCGAGTACCCGCAGGAGCAGTATGACTTTATCTTGTAGTCGTCCACCCTCACGGACTGCATCTTCTTCCCGCACTGTCTACACCTTATTACGGTATCCATCTCTTCTCCATTCAGATATAATCGTCTGCCCAGGGGTCGGGTTCTGGTTTCCTCGACTTCTTCTTGACCGGTCCTTCATCGGGGGGCCCCGGCGAGGTCTCTGGCCGGGCCTCCTCCGGGGAAGGGGACACATCACCGGCCTCGTCCCCGCCTGCAGGGGTAGGGCCTTGCCCACCTACTCCGCCACCTGGCGGCGTCTCTTTCTCCGACGGCTCAAACGCGCCCATCCGACCATTGCCCGCGCCTTCTTCAAGTGCGCCGGTCCCTCTCTTCTCACGCCCATTATCCCGGCCCATCGCCCTGTCTTTATTTATACCAATGTCCTTGGTGGTTCCCTTGGTGCTCCCTTTGCTGTCCTTCGGGCTCACCCCGGCCGAGTCTCCTTCCTGGTCTTGTCCAATGGATCTGTCAGGCACCTCTCCGCCTCCCTGCTGCCCTTCCTCAACCCCACCAATACCGCTCCCCTGCCCCGGAAAAGACACCGGGCCAGTAACCCCTTTGCCACCCCTTGCCTCGTCGTCCCGGGCACGTCCCAAGCCCCCCTGGGTGCCGGTCTCGACTTCCGCCGAGGGAGGCGGAGCCTGGTGGCTTGCACCGCCCTGAAGAAGGCCTTTTTTCTCTTTATCGTCTGGTGGCTCATGGGCCGGCGCACTGCTTTGCAGTGGTGCCCCGGGCAGGCCTGCATGGCCACTGACATGCACCTTGGACCTACGGTGCAGATGGGCCTTCTTCTGTCCCTTCCACGTCCCAGGCAGGTTCAGCCTTATGACCCGTCCCTGCTCCCTCGGCAGGTCTACAGGTCTTCCGTCAAATACGATGGTAGCGCCGGCGGCGTTCCCTATTACGAGGCTCACGCCCCTTTTCATGAGCCAGTGCCTGTCGTCGCCCTTTCTGAAGAGGACCTCAAAGGGCTTCCTGTCATCTATGGTGAACCTTATCCAGACATCATCCGTTGCCATGACCTTTAACACATGGCCTGGGGCGGTTTCCGCCTCTTCTTCCGGGGCAGGACCAAGGGCGAGGGGGTGTTGCTCCGAGACCGGACCCACGGGCCCTGGCAAGGCCCCGCCGGCCCTCTCACGGGGGCCCTGGCCCTCCTGGGCCTTCCCCGTGGTCTGCACCTCTTCGCCGTGCTTCTTTACAAGGACCTCGTCGGCGCCCTTTCTTCCAAGAAAATAGGAGATTACTATTATGAGGATACCGATTACGAGGAGCAGACCAACGACCTTGTTGGAATCAAGGGCAAGGGAAGGCCCAGGCTTTGAACCCCTGTCTTTCTCGGCCTCGGGCTCCTCCACCCTAGGGGCGTTCTCCTTCAGGTACAGTTCATACCTGAGGATGAGGTCTGTCTCATCGAGGCCCATGAACTTGCAACAGGCCTTAAGGTATCCCTTCACAAAGGCCGGCTGGGGCAGGGAACCGTAGTCGTCGGCCTCGAGGGCGCGCAGAATCTTTACTGGTATGCGCGTTGCCCTGTGCACGTCCTGGACAGAAAACCCCCTGAGTTCCCTCTCCCTTCTGATGCAGGCGCCGGGACTCTCCATACCTCTCCTCTTAACTCTCACTGAAACGAGCCGGAAGGCATCCTGCAAAGAGGCCCCCCTCCAGCCCCAGATCTCTCCCCACACCCCCCCATGAGGGCCGCCTGGCCTGGAGGGGGGGGAGTGACCACCAATACACCCTAAAGGCCCCCTATCAGCACCATGGCCGCGGTGGTGGGCGGCCCTACTGGGCTCTCTTCCTTAAACAGCATGCCCTGCTCAGCGCAATAGATCTAAATACTCCCTCGCGCTCCTGCCCTCCTCGCTCTCGGGAGCAAGATCCAGGACCTTCTCAAAGGCCTCTACAGCACCATCCTTGTCATGCTTCTTCACGAGTAAAAAACCGAGCCTGTAGTACGCCTCTACATAGTCGGGCCTGTATTTAAGGGCCTTCCTGTAAACAGAGATGGCCTTGTCGCGTTTTTTCTGCCTCTCGAGGGCAAGCCCCAGGTTGTAATAGGCAACGGCAAAACCTGGCCTCAGAGAGATGGCCCTGCCGAGGTTATCGACACTCGATGCATAATCTCCCTTCTCGTAATAGGCTATGCCCATGTTCAGGTAGGCGGCCTCTGGCGTCTTGTAGTATATGTTCTTGAGCGCCTCCTGGCACTCTCTTATCACCTCGTCCCAGTCACCCCTTTTCTGCGCGAGAAAGGCCAGGCCAATGTGCCCCTCGGAGAACATCGGGTCAAGCCTCACCGAATCCTTCATCTCGGCCTCTGCGCGCTCTTCAAGGCCGCGGGCATCATAGGCATAACCGAGCATGAGGTGGTACGAAGGCTCATCGGGGTAGATTTCCACGGCCCTGGTGTACTCCTTGAGAGCATCGGCGAGTTTACCTGCCTTGTAGTACTCATTGCCGAGCCTGTAGTGAACCCCGGCCTTTTCCTTGAGTTTACTCTCACCGGTGTGAGCGCAACCAAAGACAAAGGGCAGAAGAAAAAGCAGGGTGAGAAGGGAGGGTGCCCTGGTACCAGGAAAGACTGCGCTCAATTTTCGTCTCATATCTGCCAGCAAGGCCATCGCGTGTGTTCATTGTGAGAGGGTACCCCTGCCGGAGAGGACGGCCCCGGCGAATATGCCGGCCAGAGAGAAGGCTGGCAGGGCAATAAGGGGTGCAATAAATGGAACACGAGGCCTGGCAACGCTACGTGCCGCGGCCCAACAAAAGAGAGGGGTGAGAAAAAGGTGATACATACCCCCTTCTCCACCAACAAGGGCCTCTTGCACCCAAGACCCAGCCGCCGAAGGCCCACATCCCCCCCCCTTTTTTCAAGATATCATATGTCCGTAAAATGGGTCAACTTCTTAAACTCTCTATAGCGCGAGCGTATATCCTCCTGCTTGAGAGAGCCGAGCCTGCCGAGGCTGAAGGCCTCTACGTTGAATGAGGCCATTACAGAGCCGAAGATGACGGCCCTCTTGAGGTTGTCTGTAGATAGATCGCCCGTATTGGCAAGATAACCCACGAAACCGCCGGCAAAACTGTCTCCCGCGCCCGTTGGGTCGAAGATCTCCTCGAGCGGATAGGCCGGCGCGCTGAAGATGAAAGAAGGACCGAACATGAGGGCCCCGTACTCGCCGCGTTTCACTATGAGGGTTTGCGGGCCCATCTTCATTATGCGCCTTGCCGCCTTCACGAGGCTTGCCTCCTCGGCCAGTTCCCGCGCCTCGCCCTCGTTTATGACAAAGATCTCCACCTTTTTCAGGAGGGTCCTGAGAGACTGCGGTTTGTTCTCTATCCAGAAGTTCATGGTATCAGCGGCCACGAGCCTCGGAGTACGCACCTGCTCGAGGACCTTCAACTGGAGGTCCGGGTCTATATTGGCGAGAAAGAGAAATGGCGACTCTCCGTGGCCGTCCGGTATCTCGGGGCTGAAGTCTGAAAAGACGTTGAGTTCCGTATCCAGGGTATGGGCCTGATTGAGGTCGTACTCGTAATATCCCTTCCAGCGGAAGGTCCTGCCCTGGACCTTCTTAAGTGCCGAGACGTCTATGCCGCGGGACCTCAGCGTCTCTACGTGCTCATCGGGAAAGTCTGTGCCAACAACGGCCACGAGTTTCACATCGCTGAAGTAACTCGCGGAAGTGGAAAAATACGTAGCAGAACCGCCAAGGACCTCCTCTACCTCGCCAAAGGGGGTCTTTATGCTGTCAAAGGCGACAGAGCCGACTACGAGTATGCTCATGGGAAAAAACTCCTTTCAGTAGAAAAATATCTCAGCCCCTAAAGGTACTTCCCTATTATGATGGAGAGGGCCTCCCGCGTCTCGGCCGGTATGGACTCCTTCTCTGTCACGGCGGCGTATCGCATGGCCTCGGAGCAGCCGCATGTGCACTCAGCCCCTGCGGCCCGGGGCGCGGCCCTCGTGATTATCTCGCGGGCCATGGCAACGTTGTTCCTGATGGTCTCGAGTATCATCTCCACTGTGACAGACTCTTCCTCCTCGTGCCAGCAGTCGTAATCAGTGGACAGGGCCACAGTGGCATAGCAGATCTCCGCCTCTCTTGCAAGTTTGGCCTCAGGTATGTTGGTCATGCCGATTACGTCCACCCCCCATGAGCGGTATATCATGGACTCGGCCCGCGTGGAGAACTGAGGGCCTTCTATGCAGAGGTAGGTGCCGCCCATGTGGACGCGCGCACCTGCATCAGTTGCGGCATCGAAGAGAATGCGCGAGAGGTCCTTGCAGACAGGGTGGGCAAACTCCACATGGCCGGCAACGCCTGAGCCCAGGAATGTAGACTCGCGAGACTTGGTACGGTCGAAGAACTGGTCCACAATGACCATGTCCCCAGGGTGTATCTCCTCCTTCATGGAACCAACGGCAGATACAGAGATAATGGCCGTTACCCCGAGTTTTTTCATGCCATATATATTCGCCCTGTAATTTATCTCCGAGGGAAGGAGCCTGTGCCCACGCCCATGACGGGGCAGAAAAACCATCTTCACCCCATGCAGCCTGCCAGTGAGGTACTCGTCAGAAGGGGCGCCAAAGGGCGTATCCACCTTCTCGTATCGTATGTCCTCGAGGGCCTCCATGTCATAGAGCCCGCTCCCTCCTATGACGCCTATAACATTCTCTGCCATTGTCGAGTAGTACCTCCGGAGTTTTTGGTCTTAACGCGAGAGAAACCTCTCCCCTACGGGGAAAGACCTGTTTTTTTACCACTAACTACCTCTTGCTTCAAGGGTTTTTTCCGCTTCATGGCCCCCGCGCGCCGCCCTTCCGGCCATCACGCCTCTTCCCAACTGGCCGCAGGCCGCGCCTATGTCCGCACCCCTGCTCTTTCGTATCACCGCAAGGTAGCCCCCCTTCATGAGTATGTCCCTGAACTCTGCCACAGCCTCGTCCGAAGGTCTCCTGTAGGGTGCGCCCTCAAAGGGGTTGAAGGGGATGAGGTTCACCTTGCACCGGAGGCCGCGTATGAGCGCAAGGAGGCGCCTTGCGTCCCCGGGCCTGTCATTGATCCCGCCAAGGAGGACATACTCCAGAGTAAGACGCTTCTTGCCAGGCAGGGGATAGGCCCGGAGGGCCTCCATGAGACCGGCAAGGGGATATCTCCTGTTGACCGGCATGAGCCTTGTGCGGAGCGCATCAGTCGGTGCGTTCAGACTTATGGCAAGGTTTACCTTGAGCCCCTCGCGGCCAAACCTGTCTATGGCCGGAGTTATGCCAGCCGTAGAGACTGTGATCCTGTTGTGACTTATGGCGAACCCCGCAGGGTCTGTAAGTATCCTTATGAAGGCAACAAGGGTATCGTAGTTGAGAAGCGGCTCGCCCATGCCCATGAAGACTATATTCGTAACCTCGCCGCCCTCGCCGATTATCTTTCTTGCATGGAGCACCTGCCCGGCCATCTCGGCGAGCGTAAGGTTACGCCTGAAACCTCCGCGCCCCGTAAGGCAGAAGGCGCAACCAAGGGCGCAACCCGACTGCGTGGAGACACAGACCGTGGCCCTTTCGCCCTCTGGCATGACCACGGACTGTACAAACCCGCCTCCACCAAGACGGTATATCACCTTCACGGTCCCATCGGCTGAGACAAGGGTCCCGGCCACGGTGAGGGCCTCTATGGTACACGCCTCCTTGAGCCTGCCGCGGAGATCTATGGAGAGATCTGTCATTTCGTCAATTGACGAAACTCCACGCGAGAAGACCCACCTGTAGATCTGACCCGCCCGGTAAGGCCTCTCGCCAAGGCTAGCCACAAGACCCAGCAAGTCATCATGGGTACAGTCCCTCAGGTTACGCATGGCGCGTCCGATAAGACCCCTCATAAACAAGGCCGCCTCTCGAGGCGGCCCCTCCGAAAACTCTCATATACATACCCAGATCCTCTGTTCATGCCCCTTTTCTGCCACCACCTATTCCTTCTCCACCTTGGATATAAGCCAGTATATGCCGCCAAGCACGGCCACTGCCGCGATAAGAGTAATCTTGGTCTCTATCTGTTCGTGCTCCTTCAAGGTGGTTATCAGTATGTCCCGGATAATGGCCACGAGCGCAACACTGACAAAGACCTTCACGGCAAAACCGCCGTGCTTGAGGTGCCGTATCTCCGTATCCATGAGTTCTATCACCACCCAGAGCATGAGAAGCGTACCAAGGGTGCGGAGAAGCCCAGTCTCTATATGCCCGTGAACAACGTAGTTCATGTCATAGACAAATAGCATGACCACCATGACACCTATGGCCACCAGGCCAAGGACCAGTATGAGGTTGAGCCCGTAACTGAACCGCATGGCCGCATGAACGAGACGGCTCTCCACCCTCTTGGAGAGGAAAAACTTCTTCTCCTCGTGTATGAACGACGAGGTGAAGATATCAAGGTTTATGTCCAGTATCTTTACTGCAGACCGCTGAAGTTCCACACACTCGGCACAATCGGGGAACTCCTTCATTATCTTCGCGTTTATGAAGTCCTTCACAAAATGAAAGGCCGCGTTCACATAATGGGCAGGCAGGTCTATCTTCACATGGGCCATGCCAACCCTCTCGAGACGTTTCATATAGTCCTGACCATAATCCCCGGCAAAGAGCCCCCTGTACCACTTCCTGAGAGCATCCTGGTGCCGCTTTATCACTACCTCGCTCTTGAGATACTTGTCGACATCCTTGAAATTCCTTATGAAGTTATAAAACTCCACGACAAACTCGTCGGCATGCTTCTCGAGAAGGGGCCTCAGTTTGAGAAGGTTCTCGGCATCAGCATCTGTAAAATGATAATGCGTCTTTACCCTGTCTATGGTCTCCACTGCCAGGACCTACCTCTCACAGATATCAAGAGAATTGAAGAAATAATTGATCTCGCAGACAGCGCTCTGCGGGCTGTCCGAGCCATGAACTATGTTGGACTCTATGGAGTCGGCAAAGTCGGCCCTTATGGTGCCTGGGTCCGCCTCCTTGGGGTTGGTGGCACCCATTACGGCACGCACGGTCTTTATGGCATCCTCACCGCCGAGCACCATGACCACCACAGGGCCGGAAGACATGAAGTCCGTCAGAGAGTCGAAAAAGGGCCGCTCCCTGTGCACAGCATAAAAACCCTCGGCCCCTTCCTTGGTGAGCCTGAGCATGCGAAGCGCCAAGACCTGCAAGCCCTTCTTCTCAAACCTCGAAATGACCTCGCCTATGATGTTCTTCCTTACGCCGTCAGGCTTGATAATGGATAACGTCTTCTCCAATTAAATTCTCCTCTCACGTTTTTTTAAAAAAAATCCCTTACTTTCTTTTGGAAAAAAGAAAGTAAGACAAAGAAAACCAATTCGGGCGCCTGAATCACGGCCAGAACCACCAACCCCACCAAGCACAGCACCCCTAACCAAACTCACAGAAAGAAAGTAAGACAAAGAAAACCAGTTCGGGCGCATGAATCACGACCAGAAGAACCAACCCCACCAAACACAGGGCCTCTAACCAAACTCACAGTAAGAAAGTAAGACAAAGAAAAAACCAGTTTGGGCGCATGAAACCCCTCTCTCCCCCCTCTCTCCCCCCTCTCCCAGTTGCCACGCTTACGTGGCCCGCGACCGCGGGCCATTCAGACCCCTCACGAGCCGCCAAAGCCGATGGTGGTCTTCTTCTCATCCACTATGACAGGGACATCGCGCCTCCCGCCAGAGACCTCGAGCATGCGCTCCATGTTCTCCTTTGAGGCCAGTACATTCACGTACTCTACCTCATAACCCTTCTTGCCATAATCCTCACGGGCGGCAGTGGTGTACGGTCAGGTGTCCTTTCCGAATATCAGTACCTTCGGGGCCATGAGAGCCTCCTTTCGTCTTAAAAGGGTGCCTGTGGTATGGGGCTGACTGTAGGCAGTGTACGTATCTTAATAATACATCTCAAGGGAGCGTAACTCAAGGGTTATCTGCTCTTCTTCACGCCCTTTCTGGCGCAAAAATTCGAAATAGCGCACCTGGTGCAAAAAGGCGAGACAGGTCTGCAGATATTCTGCCCGTATCTAACGAGGAGGTCGTTGATACCTATCCAGTATCTTCTGGGAAGAACCTCGCGTAACGCGGTCTCGGTCTTCTCAGGCGTCTTCGTCTGCACCAGGCCCCAGCGGTTCACAATCCTGTGCACATGCGTATCCACGCAGATGCCGGCCTTGCCAAAACCCATGGTCAGCACCAGGTTGGCCGTCTTCCGGCCAACACCCCTGAGCCCCAGAAGACCCTCCATTGTATCGGGTACCCTGCCACCGTGTCTCTCGATTATATCGCGGGCCAGGTCCTTGAGCGTCCTCGCCTTGGTGCGGTAGAAGCCCGCTGGGTATATGGTTTCTTCTATCTTGTCCTCACCAAGGGCCGCAAGGGCTGCAGGCGTAGAGGCAAGTTCAAAGAGCCTCTTCGAGGCCGCGGCAGTCACCTCGTCTTTTGTTCTGAGACTTAAAATACACGAGACCAGAACCCTGAAGGGGTCTTTCCTCTGCTCGATTTTTCTCGTAGGCCTCCCTTTCGCCCCCTCCCCCGGGCCGCCGGCCACTTCAGTCACATAGGGGGTCTTGAGTGCCTCGCACTCCCGCTCAAGTATTCTGATTACCTCTGGTATATCCGATACCTTCATGACACCCATCATATCTCATTTCCATCCCCGCAAGAACAAAAAAAGGGAGGGCGGCCCAGAAGGCCGCCCTCCCAGGGGGGCGAAGAGGCCGTTGGGGCACGGCCCCTTCAGGGGGTCTTACATCATGTCCATTCCACCCATACCGCCCATGCCGCCCATGCCGCCGGGCATTCCTCCGCCGGCCTTCTCTTCCTTTGGCTTCTCGGCAATGAGGGCCTCTGTGGTGAGCATGAGGGATGCAATGGACGAGGCGTTCTGTAGCGCGGTTCTCGACACCTTGGTGGGGTCGATAACGCCAGCCTTGACGAGGTCTTCGTAGGTCTCTGTCGCAGCGTTCAGGCCAAAGGCGCCCTCCGCGCTCTTCACCTTGTCCACCACGATGGAGCCTTCGAGGCCTGCGTTCTCGGCTATCTGGCGGACAGGCTCCTCGAGGGCCCTCTTGAGGAGTTTTACTCCAAACTCCTGCTCACCCTCTACTTCGAGTTTTTCTATGGCCGCGATGCTACGAAGGTAGGCCACGCCGCCTCCGGGCACTATCCCCTCTTCCACTGCGGCGCGCGTGGCATGAAGGGCGTCCTCCACGCGGGCCTTCTTCTCCTTCATCTCTGTCTCAGTAGCCGCGCCTACTCGGATGACGGCAACGCCGCCGGCGAGTTTTGCGAGCCTCTCGGAGAGTTTTTCCTTGTCATAGTCAGAGGTGCTCTCCTCTATCTGCGCCCTTATCTGCTTGATGCGGGCCTCTATATCCGAGGCCGAACCAGCGCCATCGATTATGGTGGTGTTCTCCTTGTCTATGACTATCCTCTTGGCGTTGCCAAGATCAGTGAGTTCGATGTTCTCGAGTTTGATGCCCAGTTCCTCGGCTATGAGTCTGCCGCCAGTAAGTACGGCGATGTCGTCGAGCATGGCCTTTCTCCTCTCGCCAAAGCCCGGTGCCTTTACTGCGCAGGCATGGAGGGTGCCGCGGAGTTTGTTGACAACGAGCGTGGCAAGGGCCTCGCCATCCACGTCCTCGGAGATGATGAGAAGGGGTTTACCCGTCTTCGCTATCTTCTCAAGGAGCGGCAACATGTCCCGCATGCTCGATATCTTCTTCTCATGGAGAAGTATGTAGGCATCCTCGAGCACACACTCCATTGCCTCGGCATCGGTTACGAAGTAGGGAGAGAGATACCCCCTGTCGAACTGCATGCCCTCCACTACGTCGAGTTCAGTCTCCATGCCCTTGGCCTCTTCCACGGTGATAACGCCCTCTTTTCCAACCTTCTCCATGGCGTCGGCTATGATATTGCCTATGTCGGTGTCGCCGTTGGCAGATATGGTGCCTACCTGGGCGATCTCGTTCTTTTCCTTCACAGGCTTGGAGAGTTTCTCAAGTTCCGATACCGCCGTAGAGACGGCCTTCTCTATGCCCCTCTTGATCTCCATGGGGTTGTGTCCAGCGGCAACGAGTTTACTACCCTCGCGGAAGATGGCCTGTGCAAGGACCGTGGCCGTGGTGGTGCCGTCGCCTGCGATGTCAGAGGTCTTGCTGGCCACCTCTTTCACCATCTGCGCCCCCATGTTCTCAAACTTGTTCTCGAGTTCCACTTCCTTGGCAACAGTAACTCCGTCCTTGGTGATGACGGGCGAGCCAAAACTCTTTTCTATGACAACGTTTCTGCCCTTGGGGCCAAGGGTCACCTTCACCGTATCGGCAAGGACGTTCACGCCCTTGAGTATGGAACTTCGGGCGCTCTGACTAAAGGTTATCTCTTTTGCGGACATCTTTACTCCTCCTTATGAGTTGAGAGTATGTTTTCTCATTTTTTTCAAAAGACTATGAGAGGGCTCAGTCCTCCACAATGCCAAGGACATCGTCCTCGCCCATTATGAGATGCTCCTCACCCTCGATCTTGACCTCTGTGCCTGCGTACTTGCTGAAGAGGACCCTGTCACCCACAGAGACCTCCACGGCGATAAGGTTCCCGTTCTCGTCCTTCCTGCCAGGCCCTACGGCCACTACCTCGCCCTGGGCAGGCGACTCCTTGGCAGTATCGGGGATGATTATCCCACCTTTTGTCTTCTCTTCCTCGGCAAGCCTCTTGACGAGCAGACGGTCACGAAGCGGTCTGATTTTCATCTCTTCTTTTCTCCTCCTTGTCTGGTTTTATTCATTGGTTTATCTGCCGACTAATTCACGAAGGCCGACCCGGTAATCACAGAGACCGGCCCTGGTTGTGAGTAAATATAGGAACGGGGCAGGGGTTTGTCAAGTTTTTTTTAGCACTTGAGCCATTAAAGTGCCAACCTCTTATATTATAAGCATTTTTTGTCTCGTGAACCGATTCTTTGGAGGCCCTCATCTCCTGGTGGAGGTATCTGCGAAGGGCCCGCCCCCCCCACTTCTGAGTGCGCCCATGCAAGGGTCTACTGTAACAGTGGTTACATGAAATTTCTCTTCTCCTGTGCCATAATATAAAGGTGGGAAGTTGCGGTCTTTCCCTGCCGGACCGGTTAGATGAGAGGCAGGCGGGCCTTGGCCAGGGGCGGGACAGACGGGAGAGTCTCGAAGGGCGGCCTAAACAACGGGCCCTGACCTGCCGATAAGATATATGAAGGCCAGGCCTTGATTGGCAGGATTTAGATACGATAAACGGAGGCATACATGATCATCAGACAGACACCGTTGGAATACTTCAAGGAACTCGTCGAGGGGGCCCTGAAGAATCAGCGCATCCATACGCCCGAGGAGGTGGGTTTTTATCTATCGAGCCTCCTTGAGTGCTTCATCGAGGCCGAGAGGCTGTACACAGGGGCCCTGGCGCTTCAGTACATGAAGGCAATACAGTCCGAGGATATTGCCTCGCAGAGGCTTCTGCGCGAACTCGGCGACATATCGCTCTTTGTCTCAGGGTTCTTCCCGGAGTCGCTCACGAGGAAGATAGCCGGCATCCAGTATCACATGGCCCTTGGTGCCCTCTCCTACGGAAGGCTTGCCGCCATATACGGCGCACGCAGGTCAACGGCCAACGCAGGTGCCATCTTCAGCGAACTATCAGAGAGGTTCACCTCCTTTGTGAACGTACTCTCCGAGGTGAGCGAGAGCACCTCCTTCGTACGCTCCACCGATATCCTGACCCTCTACGAGCGCTGGCTCGCCACAAAGAGCAAGAGCGCGCTCGCCATGCTACGCAACCTTGGCATAGAGCCCTGCGAGATAGAGACAAAGGACCTTCAGTAAGAAACGCTATAGACCTTTCCTCCTGCCCCCTTCAAGCCCTCTTGCACAGCGAGTGGGCTGAAGGGGGTTTTTTTATGCCCCTTTGTCTCCGGAGGCATTCTCCGGCCCTCTCTATTCATACGGCGCCCAGACACCTATCTTTTCTGGGCGCCACTTCCCCGTGCTTACTCAACGCGGAGCAGACCACCCCCCATAAGCGCTGGTAAAAGAATACCTCACCGTGTATAATAGGAAGTTTAGCGACTCTGTAAGAGAGTACTCTCCTTGCCAGTAGGTCATGTATGGCCCAAGTCATGAATAAGGTGAAACAGAGAGAAGTCATGCCCCGCGAAGAGGAGCGCCCTCAGGGAGACCGTCTCATAGTAGAGGGCCTGAGGCAGAACAACCTCAAGAACATCTCCCTTGCCATCCCCCACGACCAGATAACAGCAGTGGTGGGCCCGAGCGGGTCCGGAAAATCGAGCCTCGCCTTTGACACCCTCTTTGCCGAGGGCCGCTGGCGGTTCATGGAGTCGCTCTCAACGTACACGCGCCTCTTTCTCGAAAAGATGGAGCGCCCTGACCTCGACGCAATACACAACATACGCCCCGCCATTGCCGTAGAGCAGAAGAACCCCGTCAGAACGAGCCGTTCCACCGTTGGCACGGCCTCGGAGATAAACGACTACATAAGGCTCCTCTTCTCGAGGGTGGGCGCTCTGTACTGCACGGACTGCGGCGTAGAGATAAAGCCAGACCTGCCGGCACAGGTTGCCGAGACACTTGCAGGCCGCTTTACCGGGCTTCGCGCGGTCCTCGGCTTTACGGTGCGGCCCGCGCGAGAAGCCAGGGACCCTGGGGGCAAGGACTGGGACGAACTCCTCGAGAGCCTCGTCTCCAGGGGGTTCACGCGCCTGCGTGTAAGGTCTCGCATCATTGATTTGAGCGAGAGACGCCCCTCCACAAGGGGGCTCAACTCCGTTGACGTGGTCCTCGACAGGGTGGTGCTCAAGCCGGAGTCCGTAAGGCGCCTCACGGACTCGCTGGAGGCCGCCTACAGGGAAGGAGGCGACGCCGCCTGGGTGGCCGTGGAAGGCAGGAGGCTCATGCGCTTCTCAGGTGCACCGAGGTGCCCATCCTGCGGCAGGCTCAGAAAGAGGCCCTCTCCGCTGGACCTCTCCTTCAACCATCCTGTGGGCGCCTGCCCTGCCTGCAAGGGCTTTGGCAACGTCCTCGTCTATGATTATGACAAGATAATCCCAGACCAGGAACTCTCTCTCCGCGAGGGGGCCATCGAGCCCTGGACAAAGCCTTCGTACCGCTGGCTCTACGAAGAACTCGAAGAGGCGGCAGGGCAATACGGCATAGACCTGGACAGACCCTACGAAGACCTGCCCGAAGAGACGAAGACCCTCCTCCACGAGGGTGCGCCTGGCTTCGAGGGCATCGACGAGTTCTTCGAGGGCCTGGAGCGAAAAAAGTACAAACTACACATAAAGGTCTTTACATCGAGGTACAAGTCGTTCTCGACATGCAGGGTCTGCGACGGAAGGAGGCTCAACGCCGGGGCCCTCTGTCTGCGCCTCGGGGGCATGGATATAGCCGAGGTGAACGCCATGAGCATCGACGAGGCAAGAGAGTTCTTCGCCTCCCTCCCGCTCGGTAAAATGGAGAACGAGATAGCCGGCGAGGCCCTTGCCCAGATAAGGACGAAACTCGACTTTCTCCACGCAACGGGGCTGGGATACATCTCCCTCTCCAGGCCTACAAAGACGCTCTCCGGCGGAGAGGTTCAGCGCGTTACCCTGGCCACTCAACTCGCCTCTGCCCTCACGGGTGTCCTCTACGTACTGGATGAGCCATCTGTGGGCCTGCACCCCCTTGATATAGAGGCCCTCATCACCCAGATGAAGGCCCTTCGCGACCGCGGCAACACCGTTGTCGTGGTGGAGCACGATACGAGGATAATAAATAACGCCGACTACATCGTGGAACTGGGCCCCGGCTCTGGTGAGGCCGGGGGCAGGGCCGTGTACACGGGAACCATGCATGAGTTCATCTCCAGGGCCCGCACCCTTACCTCCGACTACCTCACAGGGAGGGCCTCCATACCCGTCCCGCGCTGGCGAAGGGGCGGAACGGGCAGGCAGGTCGTCATCGAGGGGGCCAGCGGGAACAACCTGCGTGACGTAACGCTCTCCCTGCCCCTTGGCACCCTTACCTGCGTCACCGGCGTCTCGGGCTCAGGTAAGAGCACGCTCATCATCGAGACCCTGTACCGGGCCCTTGCGCGGCGCTTCGGCACTGAGGCCGACCGTCCCCTTCCGTACAGGGCACTTCATGGCGCCGGGGCTATCCGAGGCCTCAAACTCGTGGACCAGGAGCCAATAGGCCGGAGCCAGAGGAGCATACCCGTCACCTACATAGGCGCCTTTGACGCCATCAGGAAGATATACGCATCGCGTCCCCTCGCCCGTGCCTCGGGCCTCACGGCAGGGCACTTCTCATTCAACGTGCCGGGCGGCAGGTGCGAGACCTGCAGAGGAGAAGGCGCGGTGAAGATGGACATGTACTTCCTGCCCGACGTATACATAACATGCAGGGCCTGCAAGGGAAGACGCTTCGGGAGAAAGGCCCTGAACATAAAGTACCGCGGCCTCGACATCAGCGAGGTCCTGGGGCTCACCTTTGACGAGGCCGCCCGCATCATGGGCGCTGTCCCGGAACTACGAAAGAAATTCTCCGTGATGCTGGAGGTGGGACTGGGGTACCTGCGCCTCGGCCAGCCGGCAACAACGCTCTCCGGTGGAGAGGCCCAGAGGATCAAGATAGCCCGTGAACTGCTTCGCGGCGGGACGAGGGACACGCTCTTCATACTCGACGAGCCCACAAGGGGCCTCCATACCGACGACATCAGGAAACTCATAAGCCTTCTCGGCCAACTCGTGGACAATGGCAACACAGTACTGGTCATCGAGCATAACATGGAGGTCGTGAAGACAGCAGATTTTGTCATAGACCTGGGGCCCGGAAGCGGTCCCCAAGGGGGACGCATTGTAGCCTCCGGCACCCCCGAGTCCCTTGCAAGGGCGCGGGAAAGCCGCACTGCGCCCTTCCTTGCAGAGGCCCTGGGGGAATGAGCCCCACTGCCTCACCCCTCACCACCACCTCATATACCTCCCCCACAGGACCATGCCCCCCTTGCTCCCAGCCCTATCACCGCCAGGCCCAACGCGCACCATAGGGCTTTTGACTTGACAGACAAGGTTTTAAAAGATAGTATCTATGCTATACTGGAAAAGGTATGAATTCGCCAAAAATAGGCGCTTCGTGCCCCAAGGGGCGGTGCCTGAAGAGCCCCCTCCTGTAACAACTACTGCGGCACAGGCAGGAAGGAAGCCGCAAATACATAAAAGAGAATCCATGGATAGCATGGAGCAAGGATCCTCGCCAGAGAGAACCGTCGAGCCGCCAGAGGGGCTGACCATAAAAAAGAGAAGAACAATATGAAAAAAATCATCTTTGTCGAACCGAAACCGCCCGACCTTCACGTCTTCGCAAGAATGCCTCTGCCGAGGCTCGGAACCGTCCTCCTCGGCACTACGCTGAAGGCCCACGGCTATGAAGTCAAATCCTACGTAGAGGTCCTGAATGAACTCGACCTCGAAGACCTCCTCACTGCAGACGCTGTGGGGATATCCTCCATCACCTCCACCTCGGCCCGCTCGTACGAAATAGCCAAGATAGTAAAAGAGGCGGGAATACCCGTCTTCATGGGCGGCCCCCATGTCACGTTCCTGGCCGAAGAGGCCCTCCAGTACTGCGACTATGTCCTACGGGGCGAAGTAGACGACATCATAGTAGACTTCATAAAGGCCATGGAGACAGGAAAGGGCCTCGAGGCCATACCAGGCATAGTATTCAAGAAACCTGACGGCACCATATTCAAGAACAGGACCGTACCTTTCTGCAGAGACGTAAATAAACTCCCCTACCCCGACTTCACACTGATAAGCGGCTTTGAGAAAAACCCCTACAAGAAGGTCTGCATAACCCCCATCATGACCTCGCGGGGCTGCCCCTATGACTGCAACTTCTGCTCCGTAACAGCCATGTTCGGCAGAAAGTACCGCTTCCGCAAGACAGAGCACGTTCTCGAAGAACTCAGGCGCAACAAAGAAGGAGGAGGAAAGTGGGTCTTCTTCTATGACGACAACTTCGTTGCCAACAAGAAGCGCACAAAAGAACTCCTCCGCGCCATGATAGCAGAAGACCTCACCCCGCACTGGACAGCACAGGTGCGCGTTGACGTTGCCAAGGACCAGGAACTCATGGACCTCATGAAAAAATCCGGGTGCCATACCGTGTACATAGGGTTCGAGTCCGTTAACCCCGAGACCCTCGAGGTCTACAACAAGAACCAGACCGTCGAGGACATCGAGTGGTGCATAGGCAAACTTCACAAGAACGGCATACGCATACACGGCATGTTCGTCTTTGGCTCAGACTACGACAACGTGAACACCATCCACGAGACAGTGAGATTCGCAAAGAAGAACGACCTCGAGACCGTACAGTTCCTCATACTCACACCTCTGCCGGGAACAGGTTGCTACAAGGAACTCGACGACGCAGGGCGCATCATCTCCAAGGACTGGTCCCTCTACGACGCACACCACATCGTCTTCACGCCAAAGAACATGACCTACTATGAACTACAGTCCGAGACCATCAAGGCCGCACGCAAGTTCTACTCCATACCACAGATAGTAAAACGAGCCTTGAGGCTCGACCTCTTCAACGTCTCGCTCAAGGCCTATGGCAGGAACGTCACGAAGAACTGGATAAAGAGAAACCAGTCGTTCCTCGATTACACGCGCAGGCTCACCACGGCCGGCAAGTCCATCGAGATGATCGCCAAGGACAGGGCCGCTGATATAAAACAGAAACTACGCCAGATGAAACCCGTCAGGCCAGCACACTCCAAGCCTCAATAAGCCGGGACAGAAGGAAGGATACATGGGAAAAATATCCAGAGGAATTTTTCTGTGCATACTTCTATCTCTCGCCTCAGTTGCCATGGCATTTGCAGGGCTGACGGACAGTTGCCCGCGCAACCACTATGGGCCTGTCTCCGAACTCTGCCCCGATTCATCGCAGGTCTTCCGCGCAAAGGGACTTCCACTCATACCCACGGCCAACGAGGCCGTCACGGACAACCCATACCTCGACGGCGAGGGCGGAGGGCCAGACCCGGTGCTCCTGCCAGACGTCCCCATTGTAATAAACAACAGTGTAGATTCCTTCATCCGCTACTTCCAGACCAGCGGACGACCCTACTTCGAGAAATGGCTCGCGCGCATCGGAGGATACAGAGAACTCGTCCAGGACATCCTGCGCAGAGAAGGCCTCCCAGAAGACCTCTTCTACGTGGCCCTCATCGAGAGCGGCCTCAACCCAAGGGCACGCTCAAGGAGAAGGGCAGTAGGCATGTGGCAGTTCATCCGGGCCACGGCACGGCGATACGGACTCCGCGTGAACTGGTGGATAGACGAACGCATGGACCCGGAAAAGGCCACAGAGGCCGCGGCACGGTACCTGAGACGCCTCTACGAGAGGTTTGGTTCCTGGCAACTCGCCATAGCCAGTTACAACGCCGGAGAAGGCACCATCGCCCGTGCCATGAAACGTTATAAAACGCGGGACTTCTGGCAACTCGCTCGCCACAGGCGCCCCCTCAGAAGAGAGACCCGCCAGTACCTCCCAAAGTATATGGCCGCTGTCCTCATTGCAAGAAACCCGGAAAAATACGGGTTCAAGAACCTTGTCTACGAAGACGAGGTCATATACGAAAAAGTCTCGATCCCCGAGGCAACGGACATAAAGGTAATAGCACGGGCCGCCGGAATGAGCGTCCGTGAGTTCAAGCGCCTGAACCCCGAACTCATTCGCTGGTTCACACCCCCAGGCTACAAGGACTATGAGATAAAACTCCCGCCAGAAAAGGTCGATACCTTTATGATGAACTTCAGCAAGGTGGCCCCAAAGGACAGGCTGAAATTCTACAAACACCGCGTACGCCGCGGAGACACGCTCTGGGCCATAGCCAGAAAATACAAGACGAGAATCAGCCTCATACTCTACCTCAATAATCTCAAGAACCCGCGCTACATCCGCCCAGGTAAACTCATAGTAATACCCGTTCGCGCCAGGAAGGCCGCGAGACACCGCCATACCAGAAAGGCAGAGCGCAGTGCAGTCTTAGAGGCGGCCTGAGAGGCTGCACGTGGGCCAGGGGGCCAGGGGAGCCAGGGGGCCAAGGGGGCCGCAAGGGGGCGCAAGGGGGCAGAGAG
>CAYOVP010000018.1:0-33953 GCA_964407495.1 uncultured Thermodesulfobacteriota bacterium | reverse complement strand
CTCTCGCTATCACCCTGCTCCCGATGGCCGCCTGTATGACCACCTCGAACATCTGCCTGGGTATTATGGAGCGCATCTTCTCGACGAGCATGCGTCCCCTGTGGTAGGCCCTCTCTCTTGGCACGATGAGCGAGAGGGCATCCACTACCTCGCCGTTTATGAGGATATCGAGTTTCACGAGGTCGGCAGGGCGCGTCTCGAGGTACTCATAGTCCATGGAGGCATAGCCGCGCGTAAGGGTCTTGAGGCGGTCGTAGAAGTCAAGGACAACTTCGTTCAGGGGCAGTTCGTATATGAGCATGGCCCTGGTGGGTGTAATGTACTTAATCTCTTTCTGTATGCCGCGCCTCTCCTCGCATAGTTTGAGCACTGCGCCGAGGTACTCTGAGGGCAGGTGTATGGTGGCCTCTATGAAGGGCTCTTCTATGTGGTCTATGTACTGGGGGCTCGGCAGGTTTATGGGGTTGTCCACTTCCAGAAGAGTGCCATCCGTCTTCGTCACCTTATAACTCACCGTGGGGGCCGTGGTGATGAGTTCGAGGCCGTACTCGCGCTCGAGGCGTTCTTTTATGATCTCCATGTGAAAGAGGCCGAGAAAACCGCACCTGAACCCAAACCCCAGGGCAAGGGAAGTCTCTGGCTCGAAACTGAATGAAGAGTCATTGAGACGGAGTTTTACCATGGCCTCTTTCAATGCCTCGTACTGGACAGAGTCCACTGGATAAAGCCCTGAAAAGACCATGGCCTTTACGGCCTTGTACCCCTCGAGGGGCTCTGTGACGCCTCCCGTGGCGTAAGTTATGGTGTCGCCAACGTGCACGTCGCGCACGTCCTTTATTGCCGCAGTGAAGAAACCCACCTCGCCCGGGCCAAGCGCATCCACCGCCACGGCATGGGGAGAAAAAACACCCACGCTCTCCACGTTGAAGACCTTGCCCGTTGCAAAGAACTTTATCTTCATGTCCTTTCTTATTACGCCGTCATATACCCTAATCTGGACGATGACGCCCTGGTAGGTATCGTACCACGAATCAAAGACAAGGGCCTTGAGTGGCGCATCTGCCTCTCCCACGGGAGGAGGTATGCGGGTGACAATGGCATCGAGGGTCTCTTCTATGCCTATGCCCTGCTTGGCGCTCGCAAGAACGGCCTCCGAGGCATCGAGCCCGAGTATGTCCTCTATCTCTCTCTTCACGCGCTCTGGCTCGGCATGTGGAAGGTCTATCTTGTTGAGGACGGGTATTATCTCAAGGCCAACGTCAATGGCCGTGTACAGGTGCGCAAGGGTCTGGGCCTCCACACCCTGCGAGGCATCGACGATGAGGACCGCGCCCTCGCAGGCAGAGAGAGAACGCGAGACCTCGTAACTGAAGTCTACGTGGCCGGGCGTATCGATGAGGTTGAGGACATAGTCGTTGCCGTCCTTTGCGTGGTATACGAGGCGTGCGGTCTGGGCTTTTATGGTGATACCGCGCTCTCGCTCAAGGTCCATCTTGTCAAGGAACTGCTTTACCTTCTCGCGCTCTGTGATGGTGCCCGTGTACTCGAGCAACCTGTCCGAGAGCGTGCTCTTGCCGTGGTCTATATGGGCTATTATGGAGAAATTCCTTATCCTGTCCGTTTCTGTCATCAGTTCTGTGCGCCCTCCCGGCGCGAAGACGGCGCAGTATGCGCCATCGCTCAACCCCAACTCTGTGTGGTGAAAACAAAAAAGTATATTTTAATCCATACAATCGGTTCATGTCAAAGTAAAAGGGAAGAGAAAAAAGGGGGAATAGAATAGGGAGATTGGCGAGGCCCGGGGGCCGGGGTCCTGCCATTGGCCATGGGTTGTCCACCCCTGGCAGGACCTCTCCTCTTGCACCTCGGGGAAGAACGAATGGCGTACCAGGACGAAGAGGTCTGGAGGCAGGACGACCACCAGGCCCTGCCCCCTTCACCAGGGCGGAACTGAAGGACAGGCCTGCCAGATGGACTACCTGATGAAGCCGTTCTCGAGAAGCCCCCAGGTCCTTCTGCCCTTCCCCTTTCCCTTACCCGTCACCGGCCCGAAGGCCGTGACATTGAAGTTGAAAGATGACAGGTCGATGACGCTTGGGTAAGGGCTACCCACAAAGGCGTTGAGCACATAGGTACCAAGGGGCGCTGTAACGGGAATGGACTTCGTGAGATGCGCCGTCTTCGCGGCATTGGCATTGACGCAGATGGTAAGGGGCCCGAAGAGTTCACCGGTGGTGGGGTATGGAAGTCCTCCAGGGAGGGTGAGGTTCTCCCAGTATGCCACGCACTGCGAGATGGACGTGTTGTTGAGTACTGTTGCAGTGTAACCGAGCGTGCCTCCCAAGGCAACGGACGAGGTATCGGGCATGAGGCTTAGAGTCACTACAGGCCCTCCGCCATCGACGAGGCGCACAATGAAGGCGTCGTTGAGGCCGGCGTTTATTCCCTGGAGCGGGCTTACGATGGGAAAGTTCAGTGAATCCGTTCCTCCGGTGAGGTACACTACGCCGGCGCTGTCCACTACCACCCCCCTTGCAGTGTCGTCTCCCGCACCGCCGAGATAGGTTGAGTATAGAACAGCCGTTCCCGTGAGGTTTATCTTGGTCACAAAGGCGTCTCTCAGACCGCCGAAGACCGCCTGGGCAGGGTTTACGAGAGGAAAGTCCGGAGACCAGGTATGGCCGGCGACATAGATATTGTCTGCGCCGTCAACGGCGATATCACGACCACTGTCGCTGTCAGAGCCGCCGAGATAGGTGGAGTAGAGGATGCGCCGGCCAGGGGGTGCGAATTTTGTGACAAAGGCGTCCTGTATGCCGTTGAGCGCGCCCTGCAAGGGGGCTACTACAGGAAAGTCCGATGACGTCGTCCAGCCGGTTATGTATATGGCACCATTACTGTTGAGGGCTATGCCCTTGCTCTTCTCCGCACTCGATCCGCCGAGATAGGTGGAAAATACAAGGCCATTGCCAGCGGCGTTGAGTTTGAAGACCACTACGTCCTTTATGCCGCCAAAGGTGCCCTGCACCGGGAACTTGAGCGGAAAGTTGAAGGACCAGGTATGGCCTGTCACATAGGCCTCACCAGCGGAGTTGACTGTTATGGCCCGTCCGCTGTCCACGTCCGTACCGCCAAGATAGGTGGAGTACACGATGGCCGTGCCAGCAGGGTTTATCTTGGTTACATAGGCATCCTGTATGCCGGCCATGGCTGCCTGTACAGGGCCCACTACCGGGAAGTTCAGAGACGCGGTCCAACCCGTGAGATAGATGGCGCCTGTGCTGTCGATGGCAAGGCCCTTGCCGTTGTCTTCGCCTGTTCCGCCAAGAAAGGAAGAGTAGACGAGGCTATTGCCAGTAGGAGAGAGTTTGGCGACAAAGGCGTCCTTGAGCCCTCCGCCGTAGATGGGCTGGAAGGAATTTGTCGTTGGAAAGTTGAGTGACTGCGTATCGCCCGTGATATATGCCGCACCAGAGGAATCAACGGCTATTGTAATGCTGTCCTCATCGCCGCTCCCTCCGATGTAAGTGGAGTAGACAACAGCCGTGCCAGCGGGGTTTATCTTTGTCACAAAGGCATCGCCTGTAAGTATGCCTCCCTTGTTCACCCCCTGGAGAGGCGAGGCAAGGGGAAAGTCAACTGAGAGCGTCCAACCCGTTATGTATGTAGCGCCTGTGGAATCAACGGCGATATCGCGGGCAAAGTCGTCACCGCTCCCGCCAAAATATGTGGAATAATCTATGACCGGGTCTATTACGAGGTCTTTGTCCTTGTCATAGGAAGCCAGCGTAAAGCCATATACCGCCCTTCCGTCCACTACCTTGCCAAGCAGACGGTACCCGCCCTTTACCTCGCGACGTTTTCCGTCTTTCTCCTGGTAGATGAAGGGCCTTCTTTCTGTAATGATGCCGTCCCCAAGGGCGAGTTCCAGGTCTCCCTCCGGGGTAACCCTAGCAGACCTTATTCCCTCAACGACGAACCTGATGGCAGCCGGGTCCGCACCCTTTCTCACGACGATATCGTGCTCCACCCTCTGGCCGGAGCCATAGTACTTTATGTCCACACCCCTGTATACGTCCCTGTACCAGAGGGCCCTGTACACCGGAATATCGCTGTACCACCTGGAGGCATCCCTTCCCTTGAAGTAGTTCACCTTCGTCTCAAGAGGTCCCTCGGCAACGAGATCCGGGCTCTTACGCCCTCCCTCGAAAGAGATGCGTACCACCTGAGGGCCATGCCCGCCTGCAAGGGAGAATACAAGCCCGCCAGGTGTAAAGAAGGTGGTGTGGCCCTGGCCCTGCTCGTAGAACCTTACCTCCCCTGCTGTCTGGCCGTGGTTTTCTACGAAGTAAAGTGGCAAGGCTGGTATAGAGGGCCGGGGCGATACCTTTGCAATGGACATCTCATGGGTATTGCCGCCAGGTGCGGCATGGGCCGCAAGTGAAAGGAAGAGAATGAACTGAAAAAGGGCTATAATGGTCTTTCTCATGATGTAATCTCCAGATGACGTGCGAGGAAGGCACTATCCCGGTCAGGTGCTCCTCGTGAAAACCCTGCAAGACAATAAAAAAGGGCCCTGGCAGGCCCTTACCTGTATAATGAAAATATAGCACGTAAGCAGGGGGCAGTCAATCCCCCAAATGGGGGGGGGGACGGCCCAGGCGAGAAGGCCGGTGAGAAGGAGGAGATCAAGACCGACGGCCCCCTGCCCTTTAGTGCATATCCATCCTTGACACCACCACGGCGCGGATTATATCCTCTGAATTATGGTGCTGTCCAACTCTGTGCAGGAGTGGAAGAGTCATCGAGGACCGGCCAGGTAAAGGGCCCTGGCCAGAAAAAAGGCTTCATTACACGAGGCCTGGGCCCTGCTTAGGGGACAGCGCCCCGGCCATTAAGGGGAAAATCATGAGAGACGACCTTTTGCCCCTACTGGGCAAAGAAGAAATAGGCGCCATAGTACGCGACCTTGCAAGTAAGATAAGACGGGACTACAGGGACAAAAGGCCAGTACTCGTCTCAGTTCTCAAGGGCGCCTTTGTCTTCACCGCAGACCTTGTCCGAGAACTCGAGATGGACGTTGATCTGGACTTCATCCAGCCTTCTTCCTATGTGAACGGTACGGCCCCCTCGGAAGAAGTAGAACTCGTCCGAGGGCTCGGCAGGGAGGTGCGTGGCCGCCATGTCATCATAGTCGAGGGCATAGTAGACAGGGGACGGACGCTAAAGAGGGTCATGGAGGAGATAGGCTCGCTGGGGCCTGCCTCCATCAAGGTCTGCAGTCTCCTTGTGCGAGACGGCCTCGGCCACGAGGCCAGGGTCGAGTACACGGGGAGGACACTACAGGAAGGGTTTGTCGTAGGGTATGGCATGGACCTCGACGGACGGTACAGAAACCTCGGGGCCATCTACACGCTGAAGACCGGGAGATGAGGCATGGACATGGAGGCCCGCATCATGAGAGAACTCCTGAGGCCCGATGCATACCCATCGCCACCGTCGACCGTGGAACTCATGCAGACTCACATCTCCCTCCTCTTCCTTACTCCGGACTTTGTCTACAAGATAAAAAAAACCGTAAACTTCGGTTTTCTCGACTTTACCACCCTCGAGAGACGCCGCCACTTCTGCGAAGAAGAAGTGCGCCTGAACAGGCGCCTCGCACCGCGGGTCTACCTCGGCGTCGTCGAGGTAAGGGATCTGCCGGGCCTGGGCCTCGTCTTGGAGGGAGAGGGAGGCAGGGTCGTGGAGTATGCCGTAAAGATGGTGCGGCTCTCGCCAGAGACCATACTCGAGGAAAAGATACGAAAGGACGAGGTGAGTGAAGAAGAAATAATCCGCGTAGCCCGGGCCATAGCCCGCTTTCACCGTAACGCGGAGAGCGGTCCCCGTATATCCGCCTTCGGCACCCCGGAGATGATAGGGAAAAACATGGAGGAGAACTTCTCCCAGACAGAATGCTTTGTGGATGACCTCATCTGCAGAGACGCCTACAACGAATTACGTGCCTTGGCCGAGAGTTTCCTGAGAGAAAAAAGAGGCCTTCTCCTTGGACGCGTTGAAAAAGGCCTCATACGGGACTGTCATGGTGATATACACACAGAGCACATATCCATCAACAGGGAGATAGAGATAATAGACTGCATAGAGTTCAACGAGCGCTTCAGGTACTCGGATACAATCAGCGACGCAGCCTTTCTCGCCATGGACCTCGACTATCACAACAGGGCCGACCTCGGCAGGGTCTTCGAGGAGGCCTACATCGAGGCCACGGGAGACAGAGAAGGCACTTCTCTCATGTCTTTTTACAAGTCATACAGGGCCTATGTAAGGGGAAAGGTAGAGGGCCTCAAGGCCAGAGAGCCCGAGGTTGGTGGGAGCGAGAAACTGGAGGCCAGGCTCCGCGCCATGAGGCACTTTGACCTTGCCAGGGCCTATGCCGAGGGCAGGGCCAGGCCCGGCCCAAGGCTCGTAGTTATCTGCGGCCCCTCTGGCACGGGCAAATCCACCCTCGCCGCGGAACTTGGCCGCCTTCTCTGGGCAGAGGTCCTTGCTACAGACAGGATACGGGCCGAGATGGCGGTGGAGGACAAAAGAGCCAGCGGCGGGCCACCGGAAAGACCAGGCTACAATGAAGGCAGGTATTCCATGGAGGCAAGGACGCGTGTTTACAAGGAACTCGTCCGAAGGGCAGGCGAGGAACTTCGCAGAGGGAGGACGGTCATTCTGGACGCCACATTCTCAAAGAACGCTTTCCTTGAGATGGCCCTCGCCGAGTCCCGGAGGGCCGGCCTGGGGGTGGATGATATAAAGGTATTTGAGTGTGAACTCGACCGCAAGGTGCTCCTTGAGCGCGTAATGCGTCGCGAGGCCACAGGGCCTGCCCCGGGAAGGCCTGTATCTGAGATGAGAAAGGATATAATAGAGAGACACCTTGCAGAGTATGAAGACAAAGTAGGCGATATCACCCACCTGGACACGGCCCGGCCCATGGGCGAACTTATGGAGGATATGACAGGTGAGATTACAGGCATGGAGACCTGAGCCTGCCAAAGACACTCCCCAACTGAGATGGACCCTTAAAAATCACGTTGAGTAGCATGGCATCATATGGTTTAATTAGGTAAAAATATATATCCTTGGCGTTATCTCTCCTGCGGCCATGTACCTGCGGAGAGCGGCTTACTCTCTCTTACTTTCTTTTCGCAAAGGGAAGCAAGGAAACCTTCTTCATGTTTTTATTTTCTCTCTTGTATGAAAATTAATTCAGTCGTCCTCGTAAGCGGTGGGCTCGACAGTTGCGTCACCGCGGCAATAGCCCTGGGCAATGGCCCGGCAGGCTTTCTTCACGTGAACTACGGCCAGAGGACCACGGAGAGGGAAGAGCAGGCCTTCAACGATATAGCAGACTACTTTGGCGTTACCAATCGGCTTGTCGTGGATATCTCCTATCTCAGGGAGATAGGCGGCTCGGCCCTTACAGACCCTGGGATAAAGGTGCCCCGTGGCGACCTCGACAGAAGCGGGATACCTGCTACTTACGTACCATTTCGTAATGCCAATCTTCTCTCCATAGCAACGTCCTGGGCAGAAGTCAGCGGGGCAGAGGAGATTTACATTGGCGCCGTGGAAGAGGACAGTTCCGGGTACCCGGACTGCAGGAAGGATTTTTTCAAGGCCTTCGAGACCGTGGCAGACCTTGGCACAAGGAGGGGACGGGAAGGGGCCGGCATACGGATAGTTACGCCCCTAATAGACAAGAATAAATCCGAGATAGTTCGTATCGGCCTCAGGCTCGGCGCACCCCTTGGGCTTACGTGGTCATGCTACCAAGGGTCTAACGAGGCATGCGGTGTGTGTGATTCCTGCCTCCTCCGGCTTCGGGGTTTTGAGGAGGCAGGTGTGGCAGACCCCATACCATACAGAAAGGCAGGTATCTGAAGCCGAAGAGATGGGCCGAGGAAGTAAAATACGGCGGACCATGTCTGTCATTATCACAAGACTCATGATTACCAGGAGCAAGGGAGGCAGTAAAGATGACGTTCACGGAGTTTCTCAAAGTAAAAAAAGGCATAGACCCTGAGGGAAAGAACCTTGCAGACCTGATGGACGATTATTACGAGGAATACCAGGAGTACCTCATGGGCGTAAAGGACGGGTGCGGCACAGACAAGTAAGACGCCTGAGAGCGGCACAGGTGAAGTCTTCATAAAGGGAAGAGGAGATTACGGGCTGAAATAGAAGTAGGTGGTAAGACATACCGAGGTCCCCCCCCTCCCCCCCCCCACGCTCCTGCGCCGAGGAAGAAAGTATTTCCTGCACCTGGGCCGGCCTTGACCGGTTCGGCAGGAACATCTGCCGGATTCGTAAAGCCTTCCCAGACCAAGGCCGAACCTTACCCCCCCATCTCAGTACGGCCCGGCCCCACGGGGCGGATAGGGCGGGTAGTAGAAGTAGGGCGTATATGGCCCATAGTAGTAGGGGCCGTAATAGGGGCCATAGTAGGGCCCATAGTAGTAGGGGCCGTAATAATAGGGCTCGTTATAGTAATACTCCTCGTGGTAGGGTTCCGAGAGTTTGAGTTCAATGGGGGTTATCAGGGGATAGGCATAATCCATCTTGCCTATCTTCCTCACGCTCACGCCGTCGACGATACCGGCAACAGTGACGCCCTTGCCGGGCTTGTATACCTCGGCGTCGAGATAGCCCTTTGCCTGTATCAGGAATCTACCGCGCGAATTCATGTCCGTGGGTATATCATTATAGGTGAGGGCCGTCTCCAGCACCTCTATCTCTGTTACTTTCTCGAGGTTGGAGGTGTTGATGATGATGCCGCCCCAGAGGACCTTCCTGCCCTTGAAGGCAGAGGGGTTGGCCTGCACCACGGCGAGTGAGAGGGTCCTGTCCACCCCCTTGAGCGCGTTACTCGATATGATGGAGGCACAGCCGGATATGACGAAGAGCATGACAATGAGGGCGATTTTCTTCATGTATTAATTCTATTACACTGGGAGGATTTGTCAATACATTGAAGATAAGGGGATACATGGAGCGCGAGGAGGCAACCCTTGCGACTTACGCCGCGCTGAGCGCCAGGACGCGTGGACGCGTTCACGCCGAGGAGGAGCACCCCTTCAGGGGCCCCTTCCAGCGCGACCGCGACCGCATCATACACTGCCACGCATTCCGGCGCCTCGAGTACAAGACCCAGGTCTTCGTGTACCACGAGGGCGACCACTACAGGACGCGACTTACACACTCCATCGAGGTGGCGCAGATCTCGCGCACCATTGCGCGCGCCCTTGGGCTCAATGAAGACCTCGCCGAGGCCATCGCCCTTGCACATGACCTGGGACACCCCCCCTTTGGCCACTCCGGAGAGAAGGTACTCAACGATCTCATGAGCGGGTACGGCGGGTTCGAGCACAACGCACATAGTCTGCGAATAGTAGAAAAACTGGAGAAGAGATACCCGGCCTTCGAGGGGCTCAACCTCACCTGGGAGACGCGGGAGGGCATTGCGAAACACTCCTCAGAACACGACAAGCAGACACGGAGCGCCCCCTATGACGATGACCTATCGCCCTGCCTCGAGGCCCAGATAGTGGACATCGCCGACGAGATAGCCTACAACAACCACGACATAGACGACGGCCTCTCGTCTAACATGCTCACCCTCGATGCCCTCGAAGACGTGGAGATCTGGCGCCTCCGAAGGCAAGAAGCCCGGCAAAACCTCGGCGGCAGGGTGGACGAGAAGGTCCTCACATACCAGACCATCATAGGCATCATAAACGCTCAGGTAACAGACCTTGTCCGTCTCGTAGGAGGCAGGATAGAAGAAGAGGGTATCGTCTCCATAGATGACGTGAGAAGGCGCAAGGCGCCCCTTGTGGGCTTCAGTCCGGAGATGGAGCGCATGAACCGGGAACTCAAGGCATTTCTCAGGGAAAACCTCTACCACCACCACCGGGTCATCAGGATGGCCGACAAGGCAGAGCGCATAATATCAGAACTCTTCCGGGCCTACGCCAGAGAGCCCAGGCTCCTTCCTCCGGCCAAGTTCTCCCGCATAGAGAGCGGGAAGGCCCCTGAAAAACGTGTCATCTGCGATTACATAGCGGGCATGACCGACAGGTTCGCCCTCAAGGAGTACGGAAAACTCTTCGACCCCTTTGAGAAGGTCTGAACCGGCCCTCTGCCAGGCCGACATCCGCCCCGGTCTTGACATAAGACGAGCGGGGGGTATACTGAGACCGAGGGGAGGGAGAAGGACAGAGACCATGATAACCGCAAGCATATACGAGATAGCAGTCCTTATCATTGCCCTCGCCTTCCTCATACTCGTAATCTTCGCCATACCGGCTCTCATACAGATAAAAAAGACAGCGCGCTCCGTAGAGGACCTGACGGGCCAGGGCAAGAAGACCGTTGACGCACTGAACGATCTCATCAAGAAGACCAGCGACAGAGCAGGCGAAGTGGAGGTCCTGGTGAAGAGGCTCAAGGACCTCTCCACCCGCCTATCCACCACTGCCGAGTTCATAACTCTGAATATAAAGACCCCCCTTCTCACCCTCCTCAGCCTCATCATCGGCTTTCAGTACGGGCTGAGGCAGTTCATGAAGTCTGCGCAGGACGGGGGCAGTGAAGAAGGCGGGGAGGCAAAAGGAGTAAGAACATCGCAGAAGGACGATACAGAGAAAGGAGCGGGAGAAGATGTCGAAGGGAAAGGGTAGCACACTACTGGCGTTTCTCGCAGGCGGCATGGCCGGAGCGGCCATTGCCCTGCTCTTTGCGCCGGCCTCGGGCAGAGAGACGAGGGAGAAGATAAGGGACGGCGTGGACGAGGCAGGGGAGTGGACTAAAGACAAGTTCGAAGACGCGAAGGAGAGTCTTGACTCCGGTGCAGAGAAGATAAGAGACATAATGGGGCACAGGAAAGATGACCTTCGCGCCGCCTTTGAGGCGGGAAAAGACGCATTCCAGAGGCGAAGAGAGAGTTTTCTCAAGAAAAAAGAGGCCTGACCAGGGCCTGGAGAGGGGTGGAGCGCGAGAAGCGGTGAGCACCAAGGCAACCGCCCTGCCCCAGAGTCCGCCAGGGCCTTGGCAGCAACGCCGGCCCTTGCTCCAGGCCTTCTTGCCAGGCAGGGGGAGATAGAGGGTCTTAACGCCCCCAACAAGTCCGCGCCCTTCGTAGCGCCAGCCCGCGAGGTCTTCATGGCCAAGAACGCCAGGACGCGCCTCAAGGCCGGTAAACTCCCGGCCCGTCTGCTCGAAAATCTCCTTGAAAGGTACGCCTCACCCAGTGGCCGTGGTGTCGTCGTAGGCCCTGGCATAGGGCTCGACGCCGCTGTCCTCGACTTCAGGCGCGGCTATCTCATCGCAAAGACAGACCCCATCACGCTCGTAGAGGGTGATGCCGGCCACTACGCCATACATGTGAATGCCAATGACATCGCCGTCATGGGCGGTCTGCCCCGCTGGTTTCTCGCCACCATCCTCATACCTGAAAAAGACGCCGAAGAAGTTGCTGTAGAAAAGATCTTCCGCGATATAAGCAAGGCCTGTTCCTCCCTCGATATAGCCCTCGTAGGAGGGCACACAGAGGTTACGCCTGTCGTCAACTCTCCTGTAATAGTAGGTCAGATGCTCGGTGAGGTGCCCCGCAGGAGGCTCATTACCACTGCCGGGGCCATGAGTAATGACGCCCTCATCCTTACACAAGGCCTTGCCATAGAGGGAACAAGCATCATAGCCCGCACCCTTGGCAACGAACTCGTAAAGAGGGGCGCCTTCTCAAAGGCCTTTATCACGAGGTGCCGCCGTCTTCTGACACGGCCCGGCATAAGCGTAGTACCTGCAACGAGAACTGCACTGAGGGCCGGCAGGGTACACGCCATGCACGACCCCACCGAGGGAGGTCTCGCCGCTGCCCTGCACGAGGTCTCCTGCGCCTCGGGCCTTGGTATAGAGGTATGGGCAGAGAGAATCCCTATCCTCGACTCAACGAGAAAACTCTGCAAGTACCTCGGCATCGACCCCCTTGGACTCATCGCCTCTGGCTCACTTCTATTGGCCGTCCCGCAAAGGTCTGCAAGGACGATAACTGAAGGCCTTGGCCGTGAGGGCATAAGGGCTGCTGTAATCGGGCAGGTCAGTGGGCCAGGGCCTGGTGTCACAATCAGTCGGGGAGGCAGGCGAGCACCCCTGCCCCTCCCTGAAAGAGACGAGATCACGAGAATACTTTAGGCAAGGGCACGTACCACCACAGGGGCCGGCCTCTTCTCTTGCCGCAACAGGTCCCGCAGAAGGGGTTTCCAGAAAAAGGCCTTGGTGCTATAATATAGGTATGGGAAATAGTGGTAAGGTCACTTAAGGGCTGGTCTTGGTTTGTCTGACCGGCAAAGGAGGCGCAGATGAGAGTCTTGAGGTATGGCAGGAAAAAGGCTATCGACAGTGCTCTTGATCCCTATCTCAACAAGGTAAACCCCGCGGACAGGGCTTTCTGCGCAAGGTGCGGTGCAGTGTACCACAACAAGAGATGGAGCCTGGAGGAAGTAAAGAGGCCCATTGCCCCAGTAAAGGGCACGCATGGCGGGGTCCTCTGTCCGGCCTGCCAGAAGATCCGTGACGGCTTTGTGGGCGGTTTTGTGACCCTCAGGGGTGGCTTCGTAAAGGCCCACAGAGACGAGATCAGGAATCTCATCCACAACAAGGAAAAACTCGCCACCTCCCACAACCCCCTCGAGAGGATCATCGAGATGAGGGAGACTGCAGATGGCATGGAGGTGACCACTACCACGGAGAAGTTCGCCCAGAGGCTCGGAGCAATGCTCAGGAAGGCCTACAAGGGCGACGTAGAGTACAAGTGGAGCGAGGACGTGAAACTTGCCCGTGTCATCTGGAGTAGAGACGCGTGAAAAAGGAGGCCCGCCTCTATAGCAAGAGGGCGGATGGGAGCGTGGACTGCGCGCTCTGCGCGTTCCGTTGCCATATAGGCCCAGGCAGGCGAGGCATCTGCGGCGTTAGGGAGAACGAGGGCGGCATACTGAAAACCCTTGTCTATGGCTCGCTCATAGCCGCTCATACCGATCCCATCGAGAAGAAACCCCTCTTTCACTTTCTTCCGGGCACAGACTCCTACTCCATTGCTACCGTTGGGTGCAACTTCAGATGCAGGCACTGTCAGAACTACGAGATCTCGCAGATAACCCACAGGACCCACGGCGCTGAGGAGATACCGGGCGAAGAGACCACGCCCGGTTCTGTCGTAGAGGCCGCGGTCCAGAGGCAGTGCCGGAGCATCTCCTACACCTACACAGAGCCCACCATATTCTTCGAGTTCGCCCTCGATACGGGCCTGAGGGCAAAGGCCGGGGGGCTCTCCAATATCTTCGTCACCAACGGCTACATGACTCGTGAGTGTCTTGCGGACTTGGATGGCGTCCTCGACGCGGCAAACGTAGACATAAAGTCCTTTTCCGAGGACTTTTACAGAAAGGTCTGCGGCGCAAGGCTTGCCCCTGTCCTCGAGAGCATCACGGAGATGAGAAGGCTAGGCATCTGGGTAGAGGTGACTACACTCATCATCCCGGGCTACAACGACTCGCCAGAAGAACTCCGAGAGATAGCACGCTGGATCTGCAAGACCGACAAGGCCATGCCCTGGCACATCAGCGCCTTCTACCCCACGTACAAACTCCTCGACGCCCCGCCCACAAAGGCCGAGACACTCGTAAGGGCCAGGGAGATAGGGCTTGAAGAGGGCCTCAGGTATGTATACACAGGCAATATACCCGGGCTCAGAGGTGAGTCCACTTACTGCTACGGGTGCGGACGCCTCCTGATAGAACGAAGGGGGTTCAGCGTTGGAGATGTCCTTCTGAAAGACTCCAGTTGCCCGGACTGCGGGTCTGCCATAGACGGCGTCTGGTCTTGAGAGAAGTGGATAAGGGAAAGGGGGTCTGGAAGAGATGTTAGCCCAGTTCAGCATAATACCCATAGGAACGGATGAGAGCCTGAGCCCCTTTGTGGCCGAACTCATCAAGATTGTGGAAAAGAGCGGCCTCGACTACAGCCTCACGGCCATGGGCACCATAGTGGAGGGAGAGTGGGACGAGGTAATGGACCTCATCAGGTACTGCCGCGCCAAGGCCCTCAAGATGGCCGGGAGGATCCTCGTAAACATCACCATAGACGAGAGGCCCGCAAAACCAAAGAACAGGATAAGAGGGAAAGTCGAGGCAGTGGAAAGACACCTTGACAGAGGGTAGAGGAGGGCCAAGCCCGTCACATATACTGAAAAAAGCCTTCTTCGGCCCTCCCCCCCCATGCGGGCCGGAGAAGGGCCACAGTAGCCATGCCAGAGAGAGTGAGGGTACTATTCATTGGCCCCCTGGCCCAACCATATCCTGCAAATATCCAGATACGCCTTGACAGATACCCTTCCATGCCCTTAACTACTATACCATGGGCACAGTAACAATAATCGGCCTGGTGGCCGCGTTCTTTACCACATTCTCCTTCGTTCCCCAGGCCCTGAAGATAATCAAGAACAGGGAGACCAAGGATATCTCGCTCCTCATGTACCTTACACTGGAGGTAGGCATCTTTCTCTGGCTCGTATACGGCCTTTTCATCAAGAGCATGCCCATAATCGTTGCAAATGGCATTACGCTGGCCTTTACTACAATTGTCCTTGCACTGAAACTCAAGTTCGGCTGAGTCGCCGCTGTTCTTCATAGAGACCAGAGGCCGCGGGGCCAGGTGAGGCCGGATCCCCTGTAGATGGTAAGCCCACCTGCCGGCACGACAGAACATGCGGTACGCTCTTCTCGAAGGGTTGAGATGAAAAGAACCGCCCCTTTCCTCGTACTCATCTGCCTTCTGCTCATCTCCTGCACCGCGAGCATCGAGACTGTAAGGAAGGCATACGAGGAGGCGCCTTCGTGCTGTAAGAAATTCAGTGAGTTCAGGTACGAGAAGATCGAGATTGGGAAGGGGAGAAATTTCTATCTCAAGGCCAGTACGCCAGCGGCACGATTCAGCACTGGGAAGAGTTTTTTCAAGGCCTTTGAACTACCTGATTTTTCACGGCCCTACAGGATAACCGTAAGAAGTTATTTCGTCGGCGACAGGCCCGAGAAGTCCTATATCTTCTTTCCCGTAGTGATATTCCTTGACAAAAAATTCGAGGTGACACGTGAAGTACGTGAAGACGCCTTTGAGAACATGGAGTCCTTCTTTGGCTTCAGAAGGGGGCTCTTTGCCGAGATACCCGTCAAAGAAGAGAACGCAGAAGACAAGTATATGATAATCCTAACCACAGAAGACCTCCTGAAAGAGACCACCCTCCTTAAGGTGCCCAATACAATACCACTCTTTCTCCCAGGTCTTGCCGGGGCCATACCCATTGGCTGGAGATACATCGAGGTCCCTAATGCGCCTCTTGGCAGGCTGAAAGTGGAACTACGACCGCTTGGCAGGAAGAAATGATACGGCCATTATGAAACCCGGGGTGAGAAGGGGTTCTCCTGCCCCATGACCCTGCATGAGGAGACCTGCCCTATGAGACCATGTAGAAGACAAGGCCAACTTGAGGCCATGCTCCCGGCCCTTCTCATCTTTTTTATCCTCTCCCTGCCCGCCCAAGCCATGGCCGCGAGGAAAAACCCCGTTCCACGAGAAGATAGAAAAAGACGGACCTCTGCCGGGACAAGACCGTCCATACCCAAGGACCCGCCTCTAATAGAGCAGGTCTACGTACCAGCCGGCGCCGTCACCCTCGGTAGCGACAAGGCGGAGAAAGACTATGCCTACTCCATAGGCGGCCCCTGGGCAAGAAAGTGGCGGTGGTTCGATGGAGAAAAAAGGCGCCATGTCTTTGTAGAAGACTTTTATATCGACAAGTACCCTGTGACAGAGGGCCGGTACGAAAGGTTCGTCCGCGCCACTGGCCACCGCGCCCCCTACATCAGCCCTGAAGAATACGAGAGACAGGGTTTTCTCGTACACCCCTACGCTGAAGTCATCCCCTACCTCTGGAAGAAGGACAAGGACGGCAGTATGAAACCCCCGCCCGAAAAGATCGACCACCCCGTTGTCCTCGTAAGCCTTGATGACGCACTTGCCTACTGCAGATGGCGGGGTAGTTTCGACGGCACTAAGAAATACTCCATCCCAACGGAAGACCAGTGGGAAAAGGCCGCGCGCGGCACCGACGGACGATACTTTCCCTGGGGAAATACATGGGCCCCATCACGCGCCAACATCGGCGCCACAGGCCCAGGAGGCACCACGCCCGTAAATAGATACCCAAAGGGCAAGAGCCCCTACGGCGTCTTCGAGATGGCCGGAAATATCTTCGAGTGGACAAGTACGCCGTCAAAGACCGACCCGAAAAAATATATCCTGAAGTCCTGCTCTTGGGACGACATGCCCGGCCTCTGCCGCGGAGCCGCCCGCCACAGCCGCCCAAAAACCAGCAGGCACATACTCATAGGCTTTCGGTGCGTGAGTACGCAAAAAGACCGGTAAGAAGATAAAGAAAAAAAAGGGGGGGGGTAGGGCGGGCACTGCCCACCAAGAAGACAGGAACAGAAGGGAGAGAAGCGGCCTCTGGCCGCATATTAGAAGACCTTACTTTCTTTTGGAAAAAAGAAAGTAAGACAAAGAAAACCAATATAAGTAGGCCTACAAGAGCGGGCACTGCACACCAATAGATGGGTAGGTTGGGTAGAGCGAAGCGAAACCCAACCAAGAGTTTAGGCTGCGCCCGTCAAAAAACTGGCAAAACCCGCCGCGCCTGCTACACTTATAATATATACCCCGTAGTAACGCGGCACTGGCTGGCCCTCTGCACGAGATCCTGCAGAAGGCCCTGCCGGGCCGCGTCTTACGAAAAAAAACACCCCTCCAAGTAATGGAGACCAAGATGAAAATGCAAAAGGGGATAAAAAGACTAAACTCATGCCAGGGCAAGTCCATCCAAAGAGTGCTCTTCATGGCAATGGTCTTTATTGTCCTTGTCTTCTCACATTATGCCAACGCCGCAGGGCCTGTCATCGTGGAACTCCACCAGACACCCTGCACCATAGTAGAGGCCGAGGAGCACCCCCAGACCTTTGTCTCCCATAGTTCTCAGGACTGCGTCCGCATAAACAGGGAGACCGCCGGAAAGAGGACCTTCAAGGTCCTTCGCCTCAAGGCCGGAAAGACCGTCTTCAGGGTCACGAATACAAGCGTCCCCTATACCCTCGGTTTCTGGCTCCGCGGCAGGGGAGTCGGCAGGCTTACCCTCCCGTCCGTCTCGGGCGGAGGCCTTGAGCCAGGCGCCACAAAGGACTACGTCATAGACCTGAAGCCCGGAAAATACCTCTACAGCTGCCCGCTGAACCCCACGCCCGATTACCCGCTCGTCGTTGAGTAAAAAGAGGACGGTGACTATAGGAGAGGGCTGCTTGTCATGACACGTGGACGAACCTGCTAACCCATGGAAGAGGTGCGCAATCTCGTAATGTGGGTGCAAAAGGATAGGACTGTATTCTTAATGAATATTATTGTATGATGTGCCCTCATACTGGTTTGATGTCCTTCTAAAGGCAGGCTTGCAAGTCAGAATTTTGTTTTAATCAAAAAGGTCTCCCAAAAAAAAATGATGGAGTCGTTGAATAACCCTGTCCGGGCCTTGCGGCCTATTGCAGCCAGATGGGACTGGGGCCTTGTGCTCTTCCTGGCTCCTGCCACCTTTGTGCTCACATCCTTTCTTGTCAATGGTTTTGTTGACCCCTATGACGAGGGCCTGCACTTCTTGGCCTACCCCATTTACATGTCGGGCAGGATACCCTATGTCGACTTCTACCCCCTCTTCCCTCCCATCTGGACCTACACAAATATTATAATAGAAGAGGTCTTCGGAGATTATCTCCTGGTACAACGTCTCTGGTTCATCCTACAGGCGTGTCTCGTAGTCTGGGCCTCCTACGCGCTCTGCCTCAAGGTCTACTCAAGGCGCCTTGCGGCCCTCGGCGCAGTTGGACTCGTAATCTTATTCGGGTTCAACCCCTACTGGCTGCCCCGCTGGTCCGGTGCGAGGTTGGCAGTCTACGTTATTTTACTCCTCCTCTACATCCAACACGTGGAAAGGCCTAAGTCTGGGGCAAACACCCGGCTCTTTGTGCTGGGGCTGATAACTGGCCTTGCAAACCTCTACGCCCTTGACGTGGGGATTCACGTTACAGCTACGGGCGCGGCCATGCTCGCAGTCACGTTCTTCGGGGAACAGAAAGGGAATATCAGGGATTCAGCCAAAGATTTAGCCGCCGCCCTCGCCGGGTTCTTCCTTCCTCTCTCACTCTGGGCTACGTACCTCGCCTATCAGGGTGCGCTCCTGAAATATATATCCACATATTACTATGTCTACATCTTCCAGCTCATGCCCATAAGCACGAAAATCCTCTCCGGCGGGGACATCAACAGCAGTAATCCAAGGGTCATACTTCTCTCCATATTCCTTTTCTTCCTCGGGGCAGGGCTCCTGTACCATGTTGTTTACAGGGGCTTCGTGCAAAAAGACCTTAACGGCCCCCGGCGCGCCTTCGTGATGGCCATGCTACTCAGTTTTGCTGTGAGCGTTTCCACACTCCGCGGCGTCGAAGGGCCGCAGTACCTGATGTTCGCCCTTGTTCCCATCATCCTCTGGGGCGGCTTTGTAGCATCAAGGCTTCCGTCACTTATCCAAAAGATTCATACCGGCCGCCCGGATAGAGACACTGGCAAGACCGGGGCCGCGCTTATACAAATTTCAGCGTTTCTGGCGCTTGCCGTGCTCTCGAAGGCCGTAACGCCTGTAGAGGTGGCTTCGAAGATATTTGTCACACAGGCCAATCTCGATGTAGCAAGACACCTATTACTTCACGACGGCTGGCTCACCCAGAATTCATCCACCGTGAAGCAGCTTTCCTGCATATTGGACAGGCACCTTGACCCCTTTGCCCTCTACCTCCGTTCCCACACCAGGCCCGGCGAGGCGGTGCTGGCCTTCCCCATGAACGTGGACATAATACCTGCCCTTGCAGGGAGGCCAAGCGCCACGTCCTACCCCATTGCCGTACTCATCATGGGGAGCCACGTACGCCAGACTGAGTATATCAATGAAATAGAGAGGACAAAGCCCCGTTATGCCGTGGTGGCCCCCTTTGTGAAATTCGGGGGTAAAAAGGCGATTAGGCCATATTTCAGGCCTGTATACCGCTACCTTGGACGCCACTACAGACAGGCAAAAGATTCTCCAAAAAATGGATACTTTCAGATATGGGTGCGGAAAAAGTATAAGCGTAAAGTGGTGAACTAACCGTGCAGGGTCAGGATATTCAGGATAACTCCCTGTTTTTTAGGTGAAGTTATCTTACCCGTACAGCCCCTCCACCACCCCGGCGTATCTATCGAGCACCTTCCTTCGCCTTATCTTCATGGTGGGCGTAAGTTCGCCTTTCTCAATACTGAAGGGCCGGGGTAGAAGGGCAAACCTCTTTACCCGCTCAAACTCTGCAAGCCCGGCCATGAGCCTCTTTATCTCCTCACGGATAAGGGCCTTCAGGGCAGGGTCTTCGGCCACTTCCCCATCCGTGAGCCCCACCTCCCCTTCCTCCCCCCTCAGCCGCTCCCGCGCCCGGGCAAAGTCCGGCACTACGAGTGCCGAGAGAGTGCTCCTGCCGTCTCCTGCCACGACAACCTGCGAGATGTAAGGGCTCTTGCAGAGCCGTTCCTCTACGAGGAGGGGCGAGACGTTCTTGCCCGTACTGAGGACTATTATATCCTTGAGCCTCCCCAGTATCCGAAGGTGTCCTTCGCTGTCCATCTCTCCCATGTCACCGGTATGGAGCCAGCCTTCCTTGTCCACTGCCCTTGCCGTCTCTTCGGGCCGGTTCCAGTATCCCTTCATTACCACCCCGCCGCGCACTAGTATCTCCCCTGTGTCTGAAAGTTTCACATCAACGCCCTTTACCTGAGGCCCCACTGTGCCGGGCCTCACCTGTCCCGGACGGTTCACCGCCACAAGGGCCGCTGTCTCCGTAAGGCCGTACCCCTCGACCACTTCCATGCCAAGGACGCGGAAGAACCTTGCCGTCTCCATGGAGAGCGGGGCGCCGCCCGAGACAAAGAACTTGAGGCGCCCCAGGCCCATGTCCTCGCGGATACGACTGAAGACCATCTCGTCCCCCTTCCTGCACATGGCATCGAGGCCCGCTTCAGGCCTGCCGCCGCTCTCAATGATACACTGGCGCTCTACGCCTGCTGTAAAGAACCTCTCAAAGGCCGCACGAACCTCCGCAGGGGCCCTCTCCATGGCCGAGAGCACGCCGTCACGGAACATATCGAGCACTCGCGGCACAAGGGTAAGGTAATGGGGACGAAGGGCCTTTACAAGGGGCCGCAAGTCCCGCGCGCTCCCTGCATGGGCCACCGAAGCGCCCACATAGAGGGGCATGAGGTGGTCGGCAAGGCGGCCCAGGACGTGATTGAGGGGAAGAAAAGAGACAATGGACTCGCCCCGGGAAAAGGCCACGGCATCCTCGGCGGCCTCCACGCTCGAAGTAAGGTTACGGTGCGTAAGGACCACACCAAGGGGCCTCCCCGTGGTCCCCGAGGTATAGACGATACCTGCCGGGTCACCTGGGGCCACGGCACGCCAGAGGGCCTCGAAGTCCCCTTCCACCCTGCCGCCCGCCCCATCGCCGAGCCTCATTACCTCATCGAGGGTGATTACACCGCCTGCGCCATCTCCTCTTGGGGCATCCATGACAACGACCTTACGGGCATTGTCTCCCCCTGCCCAGGGCTGTACCTTCCTCAACTGGCCCTCATGGGATACTATGACCATGGAGGCCCCAGCGTCTTCGAGGCAGTAACTCACCTGCTCTGCAGGGAGCGTGGGGAAGAGGGCAACCGTCACGCCCCCTGCGTGAATTATCCCAAGGTCGGCCATGGCCCACTCGGGCCTGTTCTCGGAGATAAGGCCCACGCGTCCGCCCTTCTTCAGGCCGAGTTTCTTGAGCCCCAAGGAGAGGGCGCGCACCCTCCTGCCCAACCCCTCGTATCTCAGGCCTCCGGTACCCTCGCCCGAACCATCTAAAAAGACCAGACTCTCTTTGTTGGTCCTTATGCTATCCTGGAGGATCTCGTTTAACGTCTTGTTCATGATCAACGACTCTAAAGTGTTTGAGAAGATCTTTTCTCCCCCCCCTGCCATACATAGGGGTTAGACAGGAAGGTACGCCTCAATCTCCTTCGTTATGCTCACGAGGCGAAGGGCCGCCTTTTCTCATATAAACACCCTCCATGGACGGTAGCCCCAGTAACCGGCCCCAGAGGCTCACCGCCCTTGCGGCGTAATAGAGGAGCGGAGAGGCAAGGACATACCTCGTGTCCTCCTTCTCTATCTGTCCAGAGGCAAGGAGCCTCTCTATGCGGTTCGAGAGCATTTCCCTGTTGCTGTAGCAGGACCTCAGGCCCTCCACCTCAAGGCTCCCGGCGGCCCTTATCTCGGAGAGTATCTTTATCCTCCTCGCCGTCTCGCTCATATTGAAGACATGAAAGAATGAGTAGGCAATGGCGTTATAGACGAGAAGAAAATAGATTATACCACTTATGAACTCCTCAGTGGAAGAGAGCCTCTGTAGATAAATTACATAGGCCGCACCCCCAAAGGGGATGTTGCCAAGGAGGGCGCAGGATACCACCATGACCTGGCCGGGTATCCTCCGCTTCCTCACCATGGGCAGACGCATTATAACGGCAAGCGCAGAGGCGAGGACAAGAGGGGTGAGTGTGAGCAACAATAGAAATATGAGAAACAGTTCCCTCATCCCGCCTACCCCCTCCCTGGCCTCATTCCGATGAAGCGCCTGAAGACCCGGAAAAAGAATACAAGGACCCGTCCCCGCGACGTTATCCTGAGTGTGGAGCCATGGAGCGTTGCAAGGCCGGACTCCATGAGGTCCTTTATCCTAGGATCGAGGATGGATTCCTCTGGAAAGAGGGCTTCCAGTTCCCTGCGCTCTACCCATCTGCCCGCACCGCCGAGATAGAGGGCAATAACCAGTGTGGGCGAGAGGGCCTCTACAGCAGGATAGGAGAGTATGTAGGCCGAAGAGAGTGCGTAATGCAGAAGGAATATGGCCGAGGCGCGAAGCGGCCCCGGGCCCTGGCCCTGATACAATGGCCCCAGGTAAACAAGAACAAGATAGAGGACGAAGACTATGAGAGGAATGAAGAAAAAGACAGAAAATAGCGCCAGTTCTCTATGCCCCGGCAGTCTCACGCGCCAGAGGAGTACATGAAGGGTGAGACAGGCGATAAATATACCTACACCGTAAAATATTATACTCAAGTCCATATCCGGTACCGCCTTCCAAAGGTAAATGCTATGCTTGTACCTTGCCTCACAATCTCTTTTTCGTAAGGGCTATCAGCCTTATCCTCTGCCTGAGGCCCCTGTCCCTCGATGAAATCTTCAAGAAATAATATCTTATACTATCTGTAGTGTCACTGATATCAACCAAGATATGGTCTCCCTCGGAAAGTATCCGCTCTCCCGGCACGGCCTCGTCGTTTATCTCCAGGGCCTTGAGACCACGCATGAAGCCCTCCAATTCCCTTCTTCCAGTGAACCATATGCCGAGGTACCTGTTCCTGCCCTCGTTGGAGAGTATGGCCTCGAGGCCATGGGGGTCTGGAGCCTCTCCGGGCCGAAAGTCGCTCTTCACATCAACGGTCTGGTAAAGGTTCAGCCCCCTTGAAAAATCCACGAAGAAGTGATAGGGCGCTGGCGTTCCCCTCTTGGTGTCAACAAAAAATATCCTCGCCTTCTTGTTTCTTACCCTCCGTACCCTGTAGTCCATGTGGCGGTGCAAGGGACCCTTGAATACGATCTCGCCATCCCTGGCTGAGAGTATCTCTCTGCCAGAGAGGATTTTTTTCCTGAAGCCGAACCACTTAAGGAAGGCCCCTTCCATTGAACTGATGTCATAATAGGGAAAGAAAAAATTCTTGAGGAGTATGGCGTCCGTACCATCTATGTCTTTCACCCCTGCAAGCAGGCCTTTTTTGAGATTCCTTATCCTCGACCTCTAGACGGCATAGTCGTTGTAGTGCCTCACGAACCCGCCCTCTGATCCGATGAAGAAGACGGGAAAGACCAGGACCACCAGGGCCGCGAGACAGACACGTCGCAAACTATCTGGCAGGACCCATCCCAGGTTGTAGAAGATCGATGAGAGAAGAATGCCGCCCGCGGCGGTCATGAGATATGTATGGTGCTGCATCACGCTCGTAGGGGTGAGCCACGAGTTGAAGGCAAAGGGCAGGACCGTCGCAAGGTAGAAGAGTACACCGATGACAAGGAGGACCAGACCTCTTTTCTTCTTTTCAGAAGCCCTTGCGCCATGGCCTAGACCATTCGTAAAGCATATGACGATCCCTATGAAATAGAGGACAAGAATGATCACCTCAGCCATTTTTATCCCCTGCGGCAGGAAAGCCGGTATCAGTGTGTACTGCATGTAAGAGGTCAACCTTCTCAGTATATCGAGGCTCAACTTAATCTTGGCGCCAAGGTAGGTTACCCTTACAAGGAGCCTGAAAAAGACAAGGTATATGACGAGGGGAAGTGCATAGGGAGCAAGGTGTCTCAGGCTTTCTGTCATGGAGGGACGGCCAGGCCCCTTCTGGCACCTGCGCCCCCGAAAAAGATAATAGACGAGCACAAGGGGCACAAAGAGGGGGACCGCAACCTCGTAGGAGAAGACGAGGGAGGCATAGGCGAGTACGGATACTGCAAAAAAGGAATACCTCCTGAGGGGACGGTCCTCCTCTATCTCAAGGGCCTTTATGAGAAAGAGGAATGAGAGGGAGATGAGAAAAAGATTCAGCCCAGAACCACCTATCATGGCACTCGAAGAGTCTATGAACCTTTGCCGCCCGAATACGGCAAAATAGAGTACGCCAAGAAAAGAAAAGATGCCACCAGCCCCGAACTTTCTAAGGAGGAGAAAGAGAAGAAGTATATTCGCAAGATGAAGGGCAAAGTTGTAGTAAGGGCTCGTGTCCTCGTCAAAGAACCGGGTAAAGGCCGTGAAGATATAGAGCCGAACGGGTTGGTATCTCTTCTGCCCCTCATAAAGATAGGCTGTAGTGGCCCTGCCGGCCTCGATCACAGAAGCCCCTGCAGGGGCGAACTCGAAGGTATAGTAATCATCGAGATCATAGGACGCGTACCGGAAATATGTGCGAAACGATATGGCGGTTATGAGGAAGGTCAAGACGATGAGAAGATAAAAAAACCTTTTGTTCCTAGTCACTTGTATCTCACCAAGGGGCCCTAAGGCCTGTGGATTCTGAGGGGACAGGCTCTCATCCCTCTCTGCAGGGAGCGCTTGGCCACGTAAGGCCCTAATTCTCTTACAGCATTTCTTTATACCAAGTCTAATCCTGAAAATCCACAGCAATCATCTGCGGGGAAAGCCCCCTATTTATACCCTTTTAATTTTTTCGGGGGAGGCTTATAATAGGTACTGTGCATGGAGACCAGAGGGCCTCAAGGTGGCAGGCAAGTCTGCCGAAGTATAGGAATAAAGGAAAGGTCCCTTCTCATGATAAGACCCTATGGCAAGGACGAAGACGTAGAAAGACTCTTCCCTGTGATACGCTCATGGCTGGCCGAGTGCAAGGCCAACGACTTCGGCATTGGCATCGAGATGCCCGCCTATATCGACACTGTGTACAAACTCACCCACAGCAAGGACTGCGACCTCATGGTCATGGAACTCGAGGGCGAGATAATAGGCATAATGGGCCTGACATGCGCCAAGTGCCCCCTTGGAGACCAGAAAATCGCCAACGCCCTGTACTGGTACACCCTGCCGGAACACCGCGGAAAGGGCATAAGTTTTGTCCTCGAGGCAAGGAGGTGGGCAAAGAGAAAGGGATGCTCTCACATCATCTTCAATGCCAGCAAGATGGCAAGTGAATTGCACGACCGGGTCTGCCAGATTTACGAACGCATAAACATGAAGAAATTCGAGACGTCTTATATCCTGAAGATATGACAGATATCGCGAAGTAGTAGAAGTCGTGGCGTCTCAGTTGGCCTTCTCAGCAATTACGATCATCTCGTTTGAGGGTATTTTTATGGAAAACCCGGGAAACAATCTCTCCATGGAAGATGACAAGGTGGCCAAGACTCTAAAACCAAAAAAGGCGTTGAGTCTGGAAAAAAGATCCGAGAGCCTGTATCTCACGAAGTATGTCCGCCTCCGGAGTACCTCGAATCCGGTACTGCGCAGCAATTGTCTTAGATTCCCGTGAGAAAAGTAAAAAAGGTGTTCCGGGGGTTTGATGTGATAAAGAGGCAGAAGGCCCCTCGTATCTATAGTGGTAATAACAAGAAGGCCGCGGTCTTTCAGCAGGCTGTAAATCATTTTCAACTCATGCCGCGGATCCTTCAGATGCTCGATGGTCCCCACAAGGCATATTACATCAAAAGAGTCTCTCTCGAACTCCACGGTTGAGAGGGTTCCCTTGAAGACCTTCAACCCCAGGTTTTCCGTCGCATAGCGCCAGCCTTCTTCAGACATCTCGAGGCCAAAAACTTCATAACCAAGTTTTCTCGCCTCATCGAGCAAGAATCCGTGGGCGCATCCTATATCGAGGAGCCGCAAGCCGGCGGCTCCTTTGTATTTATTGATGACCTTTAATATAGTCCTGGCATTGCCCCGCAGATTACTCTCATCCTGCAGGTAATCGCCATATCCCGTCTCCTCGCCGCTTCCGGTAAAATAACCGGCAGAGTAAAATTCCTCAATAATACGGTCATCTATCTCCGGAACAAAAATCAACTTGCAGTCGGGACACCTTACGACCCCTATGCCCCTTACTTCCCTGTACTCACGAACTCTATCACCCTTGCAAATGTAACATCGCATGATTATGCTTTCTACCTGACGGCGGTTAGGGCTACAGGGGGCATCAGAGCACGGGGGCCTGATTAATGAGGCTACCTATGGAAAGAGATAGGGAATTCAACCCCTTGGGTTAGGTAGCCCAGAGCAAGGCCCGAGAAGAAGTAAGAAAGTTGCTGCGAGGGCGGTGCCTTTGTCCCTTAAAGACCGTGGGCGGCCCCCCTCAACCCAACCACGCCGAAAGACCTCCTGCCCTTATTGCCCGAGAAACCCCTTTATGAACTCCTCGCAGTCCTTTACGAGAAGACCCGTGGCCGCCCCTCCGGGCTCGGAGAACTTCCTCTTGTCCGCGCCTTCGGCAAGGGCCTTGCCAGAGGCAATGGCAAAGGGCACAGGGGCGCTGGTATGGGTCTTCAGTTCAACGGGCGTGGGGTGGTCGGTTATGACAAGGACCCTGAACTCGCTCCCCGAGAGTCCCTTGAGGACCTCGCCCACCACCAACGCGTCAAAGTCCTCTATGGCCCTGAGTTTGTCTTCAAGGCTTCCCTGGTGGCCGGCCTCGTCAGGGGCCTCTACATGAACGCAGACAAGGTCCTTGTCCTCGAGGGCCTTAAGCGCTGCCTCTACCTTGCCGGCATAATTGGTATCAATATAACCCGTGACGCCGGGCACGTCTATGACCTCCAGGCCTGCGTACACGCCTATGCCCTTCATGAGGTCGACAGCAGAGATCATGCCGCCCCTCAACCCGAACCTCTCCTCGAAACTCGGCATACTCGGCGCAACGCCCTGCCCCCAGAGCCAGATGGAAGTCGCAGGGTTCTGACCCCGCTCCCTTCTCCCAGCGTTTACTGGGTGGTCCTTGAGTATACTCTGCGATAGGTTCATGAGTTCACGGAGTCTCTCGGCGCCCTCGCCAGAGGGAAGATACTCCGCCACCTCTCTATCGGATATATCATGGGGAGGCGTGGTCCTGAGCCTCTCGTAGAGCCCCTCGGGAGCGCCCTCCCAGACCATCAAGTGCCTGTAACTCGTGCCCGTGTAAAAACGCACGCCAAGACCCCGGCACCGGGCGTCAAGGGTCTTTATCAACTCACTTGCCTCTTCTGTAGTGATGTGCCCGGCGCTGTAATCCGCCATTACCACAGGCTCGCCCTCTGAGAGCGTTACGAGGTTGCACCTGAAGGCAGTGTCCGTGCCATCGAGTTTTACACCAATGGAGGCCGCCTCAAGAGGGGCCCTGCCCGTGTAATAAAGGGCAGGGGCATAACCCAGTATGCTCATGTTGGCCACATCGCTCCCAGGCTTGTACCCCTCGGGCACCGTGGCAAAGAGACCATACAGGCCCGCCCCGGCAACACGGTCCATGTTGGGCGTAGAGGCATACTCCAGAGGCGTCCTCCCGCCAAGACGCTCGATGGCCTCGTCAGACATGCCATCGCCTATGAGAATAACGTACTTCATGATGGCCCCTTAAAAAATGCATGAATGAGAGAAAAAGAAGCGGGCTTTGCCCGCATCTTAGAAGACCTTACTTTCTTTTAAAAAAGAAAGTATGACAAAGAAAATTAATACCAGCGGCCTTTGGCCGCTGGAAAGACTTGTAGGGTGGGTAGAGCGAAGCGAAACCCATCAAAGGTTCTACGCCCCTCAGAACCCCATTATTCCAACTACTTCCCTTAGTTCGGCGGCGGCCTTTACAGGGGTCTCGGATACATCTATGGCGCGCTCCGGGTCCTTGAGCCCGTGGCCCGTAAGGGTGCAGACAACGGTGTCGCCGTCTGAGATTACGCCCTCTTTCTTCATCTTTATGGCCCCGGCAATACTTGCCGCGCTCGCGGGCTCGCAGAAGACGCCCTCGCGCGAGGCAACGAGTCTGTAGGCCTCGATTATCTCGTCATCTGTAACGGCGTCTATTACGCCTCCGCTCTCGTCACGGGCCTTCTCGGCAGGCCCCCAACTCGCCGGGTTACCTATCTTTATGGCCGTGGCAAGTGTCTCGGGGTTATCCACAGGATGGCCCAGCACTATGGGCGCGGCCCCTGCGGCCTGAAAACCCATCATCTTCGGGAGGTTGGATATGAGCCCTGCAGACTCGTACTCTTTGTATCCCTTCCAGTAGGCCGTAATGTTGCCGGCATTGCCCACCGGCAGAAAGTGATAAGTGGGGGCATACCCCAGGTGCTCGGCTATCTCAAAGGCCCCTGTCTTCTGCCCCTCTATGCGGAAGGGGTTCACGGAGTTCACAAGGGCCACGGGGTACTTGAGGTTTACCTCTTTTACGATGGAGAGGAGTTCGTCAAAGGTGGTCGCCACCTCTATGACAACAGCGCCGTGCATGATGGCCTGAGAGACCTTGCCAAGGGCAACGCTTCCTTCGGGTATGAGGACAAAGGCCTTCATACCGGCCCTTGAGGCATAGGCCGCGGCAGAGGCCGAGGTGTTGCCAGTGGATGCGCATATGACGGCGCTCATGCCATCCTGGCGTGCCATGGACACGGCCATGGTCATGCCCCTGTCCTTGAAACTGCACGTGGGGTTCAGCCCCTCGAACTTGAAAAGGAGCCTTATGTCGCCGAAGATGTCCTTCATGTTGAAGGACTCTACAAGAGGTGTGTTGCCTTCTCGAAGGGTTGTGATGAACTCATCCCTCACCTCGGGGAGGAAATCCCTGAACTCCCGTATGACACCGCGCCACAGACCTTTTCTCCTAAGTTCCAACTCAACTCTCCTCTATCCTGACGTAAACTGCCTTGTTTTTTATTATATCAAGTTTTTCTATCTCTTTCACCGCATCTCGGAAGGAACTCTCCACAGCATGGTGCGTCACCAGGACAAGGGGCACTATGCCGCCCTCTTTTCTCTCCTCCTGTATGACAGAAGATATGCTGATGCCGTGTCCGCCAAAGACTCCCGCTATCCTCGAGAGTACGCCAGGCCTGTCAAGGGCCTGGAAACGAACGTAATAGGGGAGGCTCAGTTCTTCCATGGGCCTGACGGAAAGACCCTTTACAGCGGTCTTCTCCCCATGCGGGGGCTCCACCCTCCTGGAGATACCCTTTTTTATGTTCCTCGCGATGTCCACCACGTCTGCCACCACGGCGCTTGCAGTGGGCATCTCGCCCGCGCCAAGGCCATAGAGCATGACCGAGCCCACGGCGTCGCCCTTGATAAAGACTGCGTTGTACGCGCCCTCCACTGCTGAGAGCGGATGACGGGCGGGTATCATGGCGGGGTGAACGCGTGCCTCTATGCCTCCCTCCACGCGCCGGGCTATGGCAAGGAGTTTTATCCTCCAGCCAAACTCACGGGCAAACTTTATGTCCACAGGTGCTATGGAGCGTATGCCCTCGGTGAATATCTCGCCTGGAGGGACATGGATGCCATAGGCGAGGTTAAGGAGGATGGATAACTTGTGCGCCGTGTCTATGCCGTCAACGTCATAGGAAGGGTCGGCCTCGGCAAGGCCGTCTGCCTGGGCCTCCTTCAGGACCTCGTCGAAAGAACCGCCCTCGTTTGTCATGGCGCTGAGTATATAATTGGCCGTGCCGTTTATGATGCCGTACATGGACTCTATACGGTTGGCCACGAGGCCCTCGGTGAGGGATTTAAGGAGCGGTATGCCGCCGCCAACGCTTGCCTCGAAACCTATGTCAAGGCCGCGCTCTGCCGCAAGGCCGAATACCTCGGGCCCATAGGTGGATAGTAGGGCCTTGTTGGCCGTGACGACGTGCTTGCCCTTCTCAAGGGCCTTTACGACAAAGTCCCTTGCAACGGTAGTTCCGCCGACGAGTTCTATGACGATGTCGATCTCCGGGTCGTCGAGGATGAGATTGGCATCATCTACGAGTACGCCATTCTCAAGAGATACGCCGCGGTCGCGCGAAGTGTCGGTGTCGGCTATCCTCTTGAGGAGAACGCCGCACCCAAGGCGCCTCTTTATAACATCGGCGTTATCTCTGACCACCTTAACGACGCCCGTTCCTATGGTTCCAAAACCTATGAGACCTACGTTAATGCCCTTCATTGGAAGACCAACTCCATTTTTCAGACTTTTTGTTGGGTTTCGCTTCGCTCTACCCAACCTACGAGTTCTTCCAGCGGGCGAAGCCCGCTGGCATTAATTTTCTTTGTCTTACTTTCTTTTTTAAAAGAAAGTAAGTAAATCTTTTTTTTGCTTTTGGCGGGCGAAGCCCGCCAAACAATCTTTCTTCTTTTGTCTTCTTTTCTTTTACACTGAGGCGAGCACTCTTTTTATACCTTTTGCGGCCTGTCTTATTCTGTTCTCGTTCTCAACGAGTGCGAGGCGCACGTAGTCGTCGCCGTGGTCGCCAAAGCCTATTCCCGGCGAGACGGCCACCTTTGCCTCTTCGAGGAGGAACTTCGAGAACTCCAGCGATTTTTTCTCGCGGAGGGCCTCTGGTATCTTTGCCCAGACGAACATGGTGGCCCGTGGTTTTTCTATCTCCCAGCCTGCATTCCCGAAACTCTTTACGAGCACGTCCCTGCGTTTCCTGTATACCTCGACAATCTCGCCAACGCAGTCCTGTGGGCCGTTGAGGGCTATGATGGCGGCAATCTGTATGGGCTGGAACATGCCGTAGTCGAGGTAACTCTTGATGCGTGTAAGGGCTCCCACCATTTTTTTGTTGCCAACGGCGAATCCCACTCGCCAGCCCGGCATGTTGTAACTCTTCGAGAGGGTGAAGAACTCGACGCCTATGTCCTTTGCGCCTGGCACCTCCAGGAGGGAGGGGGCCTTGTAGCCGTCAAAGACGATGTCCGCATAGGCAAGGTCGTGTATTACGAGCATATCGTGTTCTTTTGCGAAGTCCACGACGCGCTCGAAGAAGTCCTTTTCCACCACTTCTGTAGTGGGGTTATGGGGAAAGTTGAGGACAAGGAGTTTTGGCTTTGGCCAGTGTTCCTTCGTGGCCTTCTGGAGTTCCTCGAAGAAGTCCAGGCCAGGCAAGAGCGGGATGCTCCGCACGTCTGCGCCGGCGATAATGGCAGAGTAGGCGTGAATGGGATATGTGGGGTTAGGGACGAAGACCACGTCGCCAGGGGCTATGACAGCGAGGGCAAGGTGCGATATGCCTTCCTTGGAGCCTATGGTTGCCACGGCCTCGGTCTCTGGGTCTATGTCAACGCCATAGCGCCGGCCATACCAGTCGGCAATGGCGAGGCGGAGTTTGTAAATCCCCCTCGATGCCGAGTAGCGGTGGTTACGGGGGTTGCGTGCGGCCTCGACGAGTTTGTCGACGATGTGCTTGGGAGTGGCCTGGTCGGGGTTGCCCATGCCAAAGTCAATGATGTCCTCACCGCGTCTCCTTGCCTGAACCTTTAGTTCATTGACGATATTGAAGACATAGGGGGGAAGGCGTTTAATCCTGTGAAATTCTTCCATTTTTTATACCAGAACCCGGCCTTTCTTCCGGGGTTCGACTCAATCGAAGAGCCTGGCGGCGTTGTAGGAACTTCTGACAAAGGTCCCGGAATAGACGCGCCTCAGGCCGATTTTTTTTCCATAGGCCTCGTACTCGGCAAAGACCTCTGGCCTTATGTATTCCACTACTTCGAGGCTCTCTCTCGTGGGCCTGAGGTACTGGCCTATTGTAACGGCGTCCACGCGCGCGGCCTCGAGGTCTCGCAGAAGGGTCCTTACCTCGCCTGGGCTCTCACCGAGGCCCACCATGATGCCCGACTTTGTGATAAGCCCGCGCTCCCCGGCAAGCCTCAGGACGGATAAGGACCTCTCGTAATCGGCCTGTGGCCTTACTCTTGGGTACAGGGAGGAAACTGTCTCGAGGTTGTGATTGAAGATATCCGGCCCGGCCTCGAAGACAATATCGAGGAGCGTCCGCTCGCCCCTGAAGTCAGGTACGAGGACCTCCACGGAAATGCCCGAAATCTTATCTTTTATGGCCTTTATTGTCAAGGCGAATTGGCGGGCGCCGCCGTCAGGCAGGTCGTCTCTCGTAACAGAGGTGATGACCACGTGCCTCAGGCCGAGTTCGAGTGCGGCCTCGGCTATGTTCGTGGGCTCGGCAGGGTCGGGGGGCGTGGGCGGGCATGATTTATCCACGGCGCAGAAGCCGCAGGACCTCGTGCACTGGTCGCCGAGGATCATGAACGTAGCCGTTGGGCGTGAGAAGCACTCGCCTATGTTTGGGCACCTTGCGGATTCGCAGACCGTGTTCAGTCTCCTCTTGCGGAGGATTGACTTTACGCGGTGCAGGTCGCGGGGGCGTCCGAGGCGTCTTTTTGCCCATGAGGGGAGTCTGCCCATCTTATGCTCCGTTGTTCTCCCTGGCGGGTCTGATGGATGTGAGAAGTCCTGGCCGCGGAGCAAGGGCCTCTACGAACGCCCTGCTCTCGGGCGCCCCCTGGCCCAGGGCAAGAAGGGCAAGGTCTTCGGGCCTGTCGATATCGTGCCAGGGTTCGAGGAGTCTTACCCTGAGGCCGGCCTCGCGCGCCCTCTCAAGGGTCTGCTCAAGTACGGCGGACCCGCCCCATTGGATGTCATTAAAGATGGCGCCTGAGATGGGTAGAGGAGCGCCAATGAGATAATACCCGCCGTCATGGGCAGGCCCGATTACGAGGTCGGCTCTTGGGCCGCTGAGAATAGCGCCTGCCTCCTCAATGAAAGGGGCAGGCAGGTCCGGGCTGTCGCCCCCTATGACCACGGCCCGGCTAAAGCCCTTAATCTCCAACATCTTGAATACATTAAAAATTCTCTCGCCAAGGCCCTGCCCCTCCTGCCGGAAAAAGCCCGCGCCCTCTGGCATGATACCGTTAAAGTCCTCTGGGCAGGCAGGCGGTGCGCCGGCGATGAATGTCTCCATCTCCAGATCAGCCCTCCTGAGGTTTGCAAAAAGATCTATCAGAAAAGACCTGTAGAGCCCTGCGGCTTCTTCGGGCGTAAGTGGCGGGGTAAGGCGCGTCTTCACAAGGCCCGGCAGGGGTGGTTTTACCATGACAGCGAGGGCCCTTCTCTCAGGGGTAGAGGACCTTCTCTTCACTTATCCTTGCTCTCGGCCCTTGCCTTTCGCTCTTTTTCCTTCTTTTCCGAGCACTGGGGGCAGGCGTAGCGCTTGGTGTGCTGGACGCTGAGCCTATCATAGTCGCTGTCCAGGGCCACGCGCACCACGCGTTCAGTTTCCTGACCGCAGAAATCACACTTCAACATAGTCTTCTCCTTCTTTCCTGAAGATATGTCCCGGCTCCAAGCCCGCGTCTTTCAGGGTCGAGACAGCCTCGTCAAGGCCATCGCCCGGCACGGAGATGACAAGGTCGCAGTGCAGTGTAAAGGCACGGGGAGCGGGAAGGAGGCGGAAGACATGACCGCCCTTCCGAAGGACGCTCTCGGCCTTGAGTGCCCTGTGCGCCGAGCCAAAGGCCAGGATATACTCCATGAGTATATGGTATCAGATAAAAATGTTTTATAAAGGCGAGGACAAGTCTTTTCTTGTTGGGTTTCGCTCCGCTCTACCCAACCTACGGAAGTAAACTTCCCACTATTGGTTTTCTTTGTCAAACTTTCTTTTTTCTAAAAGAAAGTTTGGAAATATCTTTTTATTTTTTTGCGGGCAAAGCCCGCCCCCCCCTTTTTTTCTTCCATCTTTTTTACATATAAAAGGGGAAATTCCTGCAGAGTTCTGTTACCGCGTCTTTTATTTCAGAGAGTTTTTTCTCGTCGCCGCCGCTTCCGAGGGCATTGTCGATGAAGCCTGCGATGGTCTTCATCTCGTCTTCCTTCATACCCTTTGTGGTGGCCGCGGGCACACCTATGCGGATGCCGCTCGTTACAAAGGGGCTTCTTGTCTCAAAGGGAATGGTATTCTTGTTCACAGTGATGCCTGCGTGGTCGAGGAGGGCCTCGGCGTCCTTACCCGTGAGTTCCTTCTTTGTAAGGTCCACGAGCATGAGGTGCGTGTCCGTGCCGCCTGAAATGAGGTCATAGCCCCTTGCCGTGAGTTCCCCGGCAAGGGT
>CAYOVP010000017.1:0-36392 GCA_964407495.1 uncultured Thermodesulfobacteriota bacterium | reverse complement strand
CGAGGAGAAGTCTCGCAAGGTATGCCCCGTCCTGACCTGTAATACCGGTAATGAGTGCCCTTTTTTCCGCCATTTTTCCGTCCTTTCCGTCTATGTTTTTTGCATGCCTTTGGCGGTTGTTCCTCTCAACAACCGAATCTTTTTCTATGCCAGCGCCAGGCGTCCTCGAGTATGGTCTCCATGTCTCCTCTCTGCGGTGTCCAGCCAAGGACCTTTTTGGCCAATTCGTTGGAGCCAACGAGCACCGGCGGGTCTCCGGCGCGCCGCGGGCCGATGACTGCACGGATATCCCTTCCTGTGATCTTGCGTGCGGTCTCCACTACCTCGGCAACGGAGTGGCCTCGCGAGTTGCCGAGGTTTATGGCCGTGGTCTCGCCCCCTCCTACGAGGTATTCGAGGGCAAGTACATGGGCGCGGGCAAGGTCTGTTACATGGATATAATCCCGCACACAGGTGCCGTCGGGCGTATGGTAGTCATCGCCAAAGATGGTGATGGCCTCACTTCGCCCCATGGCCGCGTCGAGCACAAGGGGGATGAGGTGCGTCTCTGGCGTGTGGTCCTCGCCTGTCTCGGCCTCGGGGTCTGCGCCTGCGGCGTTGAAGTAGCGAAGGCGCACGCTCCTCAGCCCATAAGCGGCTCCATAATCATCGAGCAGTTTTTCTATTATTAGTTTTGTATTGCCATAGGGGTTTATGGGGTCAAGGGCCATGTCTTCAGTGATTGGTATGCCTTCTGGCACACCGTAGACCGCGCAGGTAGATGAGAAAATGATTTTTTCAAGACCATGGGCGCGGGCGGCCTCGGCAAGGTTGTAGGAGCCGAGGACGTTATTTCTGTAATACTTTGCCGGGTCGGTTACGGACTCTCCGACTAAGGCGTAGGCCGCAAAGTGCATGATGGCCTCGGGCGAGTACTTTCTGAAAACAGAGTTGAGCACGGCCCTGTCGAGCAGATCTCCCTGTACGAGCGTTCCCCAGCGCGCGAGATCACTGTGACCGTACTCGAGGTTGTCAAGGACAACGACGTCGTGGCCCTTTTTTGTGAGCGCCTTGCAGACGTGCGAGCCTATGTACCCGGCCCCTCCTGTAACGAGAACCTTCATGCTCATACCCTCCTGGGGTTTTCGTATACCTTTTTATACACATCGAGGGTCTCTTTCGCGCAGCGCTCCCATGAGAATCTTTTCGCCTGTTCAAGCCCCTCTGCGGTCATTCTTCCTTGCAGTTCCTTGTTTTCGAGTATCTCTTCCAGCGCGCGGGCCAGGTCTTCCTCGTCAAGGGGGTCTATGAGCCTTGCGGCACTTCCCGCCACCTCGGGCATACTCGATGTCTTCGAGGTAATGACAGGCGTTGCACAGGCCATGGCCTCGAGCACCGGCAGGCCGAAGCCCTCGTAGAGCGATGGATAGACAAAGCACTCTGCCATGGAGTAGAGGGCCGCAAGGTCGGTTCTATCTACATAGCCTGTGAAGGTTACGCGCTCCATGAGGCCGAGTTTTTCAAGGGTATCATGAACAGGGGTGTTCATCCAGCCCCTTGCCCCTGCTATAACGAGTCGCACTTCGTCCTTCAGGCCTGCTGGCAGGGCGGCGTAGGCGCGGATGAGGGTGGCCACGTTCTTTCTCGGCTCCAGGGTGCCGAGAAAGAGTATGTATCTACCGGGGAGTTTGTATTTTTTTCGGACAGTTTCCAGCCTGTTTTTTTCTCTTACAGGCACGAGGTCCGAGTCTGCGGCCAGGGGCGTCACGGTGACGAGGTCTTGGGGGGCGCCCGCGATATCAACAAGGTCTTTTTTTGTATGCTCAGAGATCGCTATGATGGCGTCGGCGTATCTTATGGCGTCTTTTATCCCTTTTCTACAGTGCAAGATATTGAGTTTTTTGTGGCACTCGGGGTGCGTTATGACCGTGAGGTCGTATATTGTTACCACGAGGCGTTTTTTCCTGTCCCTGAAGCGCGGCGCGCAGAAGGTGGTGGAGTGGACGATGTCCACGTCGCCCAGCATTTCTTCGGTGAAGAGGGACTTTAGTGTAATGTGAAAAATACGTCTTAAATAGCTGGGGGTGGCCGGGAGACAATCAAGCACCTTGAAGTTATTATTTGTGGGGAGCCTCACCTTTTTATACTCAGGATTGATTACGTGGTAGAAAAAAGGATAGAGCAGGTAAGAATTTTCGCGATCAATCCTTGAAAGGGCCCTTACGAGGTTTAATGTGTATTCACCTGTACCGGTCCTGTTGCCAGGCACATTACTACAATCTATCCCTATCTTCATAGAAAAACACTCTCAATTTTTAAAAGAGACACCAAGCGGCCATATGAAAAAGTTACTCTGAAATTCCGTATTGTGCAAAGATATGTTCCAACCTCTCTGACATTCTCCTGCCAACGGCACGAGGACATAGGTCTCTCTTGATGTCTTCTGCGGCCCTGGTGCCGAGTTCCTCTGCCCACTCCCTTTTTTCGTAAACAAGGCGCATCTTTTCCGCGGCATCCTCGATCTCGGGCTCTGCCCAGCGGCACCCCTTTTTATAGGGGCCGATGTCCTCTTCGATCTCGACGAGTTGGTACCTTACGGGGAGGCTGTTGTTAAGGTTCATAAAATCCATGTTAGAAGAGTAGGCCGTGGCGATAACGGGTTTGCCTAAATACATGGCCTCGGCTATTGTCAGACCGAAACCTTCCGAGCGGTGCAGAGAGACGTAGCAATCCGAGAGAGAGAAGAGGGCGTACAATTCGTCTTTGTCGAGGTATCCATCAATAACCTTTATATTCAGGCCATTGGCGGCCTCGTCCATCTTCTTGCGTGCCTCTGGGTTCTTTTCCGAGTTGGAGCACTTTAGAACGAGTTGCACGTCTTCGTTATTGGGAAAAGCCTTCCTGAAGGCCTCTATTACGGCAAGGGGATTCTTTCTCTCGAAAAAACTCAGAAAATCAAAGGTAAAGAGGAAAACAGTCGTATTTTTTTTTAATCCAAAGTGTTTCCGATCTACTTTCTTTATATCCTTGATCTCTATGGAGAGCGGCATCCTGACAACAGGTATGGGAGAGACCTTGGCAATGGCGTCAAGACAGAACGTGCTTGGTGTCCAGATTTCGTCGAAGTATTGGAACCGGTCAAACCATTCTTCTGGAAAGTCTCGTAACTCCCATAGCCATAATCCGATGTTGTATTTACCTTGAAAAAAGGCACCGCCCTTTTCACGATAAATATTAAGGACCTGGTCTGCGTTGACGATTGCAAGGTTGGAGCAATAAGGGTTATCTTCCGTGAAGTCCTTATATGTCTTGTCGTTCTGCCTTGATGTAGTGGCAATCTTGATCTTGGCTAAAGGATATTGTATTGCCTCGAGGGGGCGAATCAATGACCTTGCCGCCTCGCCCATGCCGCTCTCAGAGTTTATGTATCCTAAAAGATTTACACCACGTTTGCCGCCAATACGTATCGTTGGAGCGCCTGAATGCGGGGATATAGACTTTTTAGTCAAAACCCTGTTAAGTTTTTCTCTCATCTTGAGCAGAAAATCCATAGCATTTTTATTCCTATGAAAAAGAGGCAACAAGGCCTTGGAGGCAAAGACGGAGGCGTATACCTGGGCGTGATTCAGATAGGTCCTCAATCCAAGTTTTTTGAGATTTGTCTTGTAGTCACCCAGATATGCGAGAAACTTGTCATCAATCTTAAAAACTTTTTTCCCATATAAAATAAGCCATGTCAGGAAGCGATCTTTATCAGGGCCTAATATATAAGGATATACTACTCTTATATCCTCGTGCATGGCATGTAATTTATATACAAGGCGGCTTATCTCAGGGGTATCTGACCGTTCCGGTTTATTAAGCCAGGAAAAAAAAGACTTCTCGCCCTTCGACTCAAAGGGGTTGTCAAATTTACGGGCCTTCTTTCCAAGCTCAAGAAACAGTCGGCGCGCGGCATCAGGCACCTTCACGCCGTTATCAAATTTATCGAGAAAATAGGGCCAGTCTCTTGTCTCATTCCAGCCATGGGCCAGGACTTTATCTCTATAGAGTTCAAAGAGTGGCCTCATATTCTCAATCTCGCGTAGTGTATACCTGTTCTGGTATTTTGAAACTGGTTGCAGGTTTTCAGGATCAAAGCCGCTGAAGTGAAAAAAATAAGAAGGCTCGTTGTTGACGGTAATTTGTCCGTCCTTAATGCGCACATCGCGGCAGTGATAGTTCCAGTATGCCACGTTATAGCCCGGCTCACGCAGTATCAAGACATCATCATAAAAACCGGGTACAAGGTCCATCCACTTCTGGTCGACAAAAATGCCGTTTTTATGGTCAACGATGCATCTATTGTGAAGGCGTTTCTGCCACCACCTGAGGAGTTCCAAGGTGTTGTGGGTTTTCCTAAGTGCCAGAAAGCCAAGGTTGTACGTGCCAGCCTGTAATATAGTTACCTCACCGGGAAGATAGTCATCCTCAACAGGGGCCGTGAGGTGAGGCGTAAGGACAACTTCATATTTCTCAAGTAGCCTGGAGAGTCTGTCAAGGCTATTGGTTATGAGTATGTCCGGATCAAGATAGACAAGTTTTTCCACGCCTTTCTTCCTGAAGAGGTACTCAAGAATATAGGGTTTTATTGCGGTATTGAGCTCAAGGATGGTGTACTGGAAACAGAATTTATCAAACTCAGGGACCATGTTCCTCAGTTCCTCGATCTCAATTAACTCAAATTGTTCTTTTTTCGGATCAAAGTACCCGTCAACCCTGTCCACAAGTAGGACAAAGACATCACCCTCATTGTGTTCCAGAAAGGACTCTGCAACAATACGGGCATAGGGAAGATAATTTTTTGAGACTATGGTGCATATGGCAAGGCCGTGATTTTTCTTCTCCGACCTTGGCCGCGTCTTTTTATTTTTTTTAAGAGGTGATGCCTTTGTTTTTGTAGTCATGAACCCTTTTTATCTTTTTTAATGGCGTAAATTAAATCCAGACTTTTTCTCAGGGGTGCTGTTATCCGCCAGCTCGTAGAATTCAGAAGCGCCTCTATACGTTGCGTCTTTTCCTCAAGTGCCTTTTTTGTACGGTCAAGATCCGTAAGGCTTGCAAGGCGCTCATCTGTATATAGAGAGATGGTGTCCAGAGCTTCTTCGCTCCTCATGCCATTAAGCGATTTTATGCCGCCTTGTACAAGTAGTATAAGACAGAGATAATATGCCTTTACGGAGAGGGGCATCTTTGCGTCTTCAAGGGACTCCAAGAGAGGCGTCTCGTGGTGCTGAAGCCCCTTTGTTATGAAGGCCTCTATATCAGAAGAAGAGTCCTCCAACCTCTTTACGTATCCCCGGCCCAGAAACCTTGCAAGCCGCCTTATGGCCGCCAAGGGATCACTACCCATGAAATCCTCGTAAAATACGAATATGCGGCGTTTGCCAGAGGTGTGTCGAATAATGTTGGACGTATACATGTGCCACGCGTAATAGGCTTCTCGGTATGAAGATACCCACTGGCGTGAGACAAGTGAGTTGGCCACATCTGATGGGTTCCTTATACAAATTATATAATTTATCTCAGGCAGGAGGTTCTGCCAGAAGGGCATCACCAGACAGCACCTCGGGTCCTTCCAGCCCCAGACATCTTTCTTGGAGAACTCGCGCGCAATTGTTTTTCGTGCCTCTGCCACAAGGTCGGCTATTCTCGGGTCGTTTATCCAGCCATCAGGAAAATCGGGCATGGAATGGGTATCTCCCCCGAAGCGCTTGAGTATCTCGTCACTAATATTAAGAAAAGTTTTATTCTCCCAACAACCTTTCTGGTTATAATCAGTCTCCATAATGAGATCATCGCGACCACCGAGATAAACCCCGAGAAGGTTAACGATACGCGCCACCATGGATGTGCCGCTTCTCTCCATGCCGGTTATGCAGACTATCTTCTTCTTTGCCATTATAAATCCTCTTGTCTTGAGATGTTCAACTCTTGAGGATAAGAGGGTGTCAGTTTTTCAGGGGTAATGCTTCATGCTTCCATTCATGGGACACGGCAATGAGACCCCTGCCAGTATCCAGGGCAAGGCCGCTACCGTATACGTCAGTTGGGGTTACTTGTAACTGAACCGCGTCTTCGATATTGAAGTACCACTCCACCATTTCCCTGGCCAGCCCTATCTCCACCGTGTAAAGTCCGCCGAGGAGTGGAAGGTCTTTTATCGTAAGGTCGAAAAATCCCTTACCTTCTATCTCTCCCACGGAATATCCGCTGATGGGCATATTGCTAAGCCGGAAGACCTCTACGCCAAGGTTTGTCTTGAACTTTATCACAAGCCCTGGTGAGGTTATTTTTTTCCCTGCCCTGTAATAAACCCTGAGCCTGATGGTATCCCCTGTCGAGAGGTTTGTTATCACGCCCCCCTCAAGGTCTGTCACCTTTATATCTTCTATGGTGAAGTCTGTCTTCTTGTGATGATAGGGGATGCCACGGACGCGCACAGGCCCCCCTCCCTCTTCCACGGCCCCGCTGTTAAGGTACTGCTCCGTAACCTCTTCCACACCGCCCGTGGCTGCCACGCGCCCTCCCTCGAGGAGCACGGCCCTTGTGCATAGTTTTCTCATGGCCGCCATGTTGTGGCTCACAAAGAGTATGGTTCTGCCGCCCTTTGCCACGTCGCCCATCTTGCCGAGGCATTTTTGCTGAAAGGCCGCGTCCCCCACGGCAAGGACCTCGTCCACAACGAGTATCTCGGGATCGAGGTGGGCGGCAACGGCAAAGGCCAGGCGCACGTACATGCCGCTGGAATACCGCTTCACGGGCGTGTCGAGGAACTTCTCTATCTCCGAGAAGGCCACTATCTCATCGAATTTGCGCCTTATCTCTGCGTTGCTCATACCAAGGAGCGCGCCGTTGAGGAATATGTTCTCCCTGCCCGTGAGTTCTGGGTGAAAACCCGTTCCCACCTCCAGGAGGCTCGCCATCCGCCCCCGCATGGTGATGCGTCCCTCTGTGGGGTCTGTTATGCGCGATAGTATCTTTAATAATGTACTCTTTCCGGCGCCGTTCTTCCCGATAATGCCGACTACCTCGCCCTCTTGTACGTCAAAGGATACGTCTCTGAGGGCCCAGACCATGTCCTCGCCCTCCACAAGAGAGTCCTTGCTTTTTTTACGCCTGAAGGGGGCCGAGAGGGCCAGGGTTATCTCCTCGCGGAGGCTCCCGTAGGAGACCTTTCTTCCTATGAGGTATCTCTTGGAGATACTCTCTATCTCTATTACGGGCCTATTCATCTCAAGTCACTTGTCCCCGGCTTCTCTGGCGAGCGTCCCGGTCTCTGCATCAGACCACATCGGCAAAGTGCCTCTCCACACGTCGGAAGTAGAAGATGCCTCCCAGGAATACGGCGAGGCCCGTGGCCGTGGAGACGAGAAGCGAGACCCAGGGGATGGGCATGTGCCCCAGAAGGGCCGGGCGAAAGGCCTCGATGACACCGCCCATGGGGTTCAGGAGGAGCACCCAGCCGTATCTGCCGCCAAGGAGGCTCTTTGGGTAGATGACAGGTGTGGCGAACATCCATATCTGGATGAGAAAGGGTATTATGTACTGAATGTCGCGGTACCGGACATTGAGGGCAGAGAACCACATTCCAAAGCCAAGGGCGTTCATGAGTGTTATGAGTATGAGGAGCGGAACGAGAGCAAGGCCTGTCCCTGGGGTTACGCCGTAGTAGACGAAGATGACGCCGAGGACGAGGAAGGTGATGAAAAAATCGAGGAGCATGGATATGGCGTCGCTTGCAGGGACGAGGAGACGGGGAAAGTATATCTTGGTGATGAGGTTCGACTCCACAACGAGGCTCCCGGCAGACTGGCCGAGCACTCCCGCGAAGTAGTTCCAGGGCAGAAGGCCGATGAGTACGAAGAGGGGGTAGGGCACCCCGTCCGTGGGCATGCCCGCAAGGCGTCCGAATATGAAGGAAAAGACGAGCATGGCCAGAAGGGGTTGCAGTATCGCCCAGACCACGCCCAGGGCCGTTTGCTTGTACTTTACCTTTATGTTCCGCCAGGCGAGAAAATACAGAAGTTCCCTGAACCTCCACAACTCGCCGAGGTTCAGCGGCATCCAGCCCTTTCTCGCCTTGATTATTGTAGTTACTGCCATTATACTATTACCTCTACGTGGCCGAGGGAGGCCAGTCCTTACTCTCCACTACCAAGGAATCCCTCTTTCTTCAGATAGGCGATTATCTTCCCGGCCCCCTCTTCAGGGGTGGTCTTGTCCGTCCTTATGCGTATCTCCGGGTTCAGCGATGGCTCATAGGGGTCTGAGATGCCGGTGAACTGCTTTATTTCGCCCTTCCTCGCCTTGGCGTACAGGCCCTTTACGTCCCTTTTCTCGCATTCCTCCACCGGGCATTCCACGAAGACCTCGATAAAGGCCCCCTTGCCCCCAACGTGCTCCACCTCTCTTCGAACCTCGTCCCTCACTTCCCTGTATGGCGAGATGGCGGCAACGAGGTTCGGGACCCCGTGCTTGGTAAGGAGGCGCGCCACCCAGCCTATGCGCCTGATGTTGGTGTCGCGGTCTTCCTTGCTGAAGCCCAGCCCCTTCGAGAGGTTCGTCCTTATGACGTCTCCATCGAGGACCTCGACATTCGTTATGCTCATCTCCTGGAGTCTGTGGTGTACGAGGTTCGAGAGCGTTGTCTTCCCCGCGCCCGAGAGCCCGGTGAACCAGAGCGTAAAGCCTCTTTTCAACATTTGATTCTCCCTTAAGGTTTATGAGCCGGAACGATCGCCGTACTGCTTCTCGTAATATTCCAAGTATTCGCCCGATATGATGCCCTCCCACCATCTTCGGTTCTCGATATACCAGCGAACGGTTTTTTCCATGCCGAGTTCAAAGTCTGTTGCGGCCTGCCACCCCAGGTCGCGCTCTATCTTCGTGCTGTCTATTGCATAGCGCCTGTCATGACCGGGCCGGTCCTTTACAAAGGTGATGAGTTCGCGTCTGGAGCCATTGTAAGGATATTCTCTGGCAAGGAGGCTGTCATTGGCAACTGCCTTGTCCACGAGGTCGCAGACAATGCCCACTATGTCTATGTTCTTCTGCTCGTTTCTCCCGCCTATGTTGTAGACCTCACCTGGCGTGCCCTTCTCCAAGACCGCCCTTATGGCGGAGCAGTGGTCCAGTACATAGAGCCAGTCGCGTACGTTCCGCCCGTCTCCGTACACAGGTAGTTTCTCGCCCTTCAAGGCGTTTATTATCATGAGGGGTATGAGTTTTTCCGGGAACTGGTAGGGCCCGTAGTTGTTCGAGCAGTTGGTGGTGATGACCGGCAGGCCGTAGGTGTGGAAGTAGGCCCTGGCAAGGTGGTCAGAGCCTGCCTTGCTTGCCGAGTAGGGCGAGTTGGGCCTGTAGGGCGTCTCTTCGGTGAAGTATCCCTCCTTGCCAAGCGAACCGTATACCTCGTCCGTTGAGATGTGTATGAAACGCCTTTCCCCGGCCCCGCCGTCTGCCCCCCCGCCGAGCCAGTGCCTGCGTGCGGCCTCGAGAAGGGTGAAGGTGCCCATGACATTGGTCTCGAGAAAGACCCGCGGCCCGAGTATGGAGCGGTCCACGTGCGACTCGGCGGCAAAGTTCACCACTGCGTCAAAGTCCTTTTCAGCAAAGAGCCTCTCTACAAGGGCCTCGTCCTCTATGCCGCCCCTTACAAAGGCAAACCTGCCCTCTTTATCGAGGCCGCGAAGGTTCTCTATGTTTCCGGCATAGGTGAGTTTGTCAAGGACGGTAATCACCACGCCTGAGCCGCTTTTCAGCATGTAGCGGACAAAGTTGCTCCCTATGAACCCTGCCCCGCCTGTTACGAGCATCCTCTCAGTCATTCTCCATATCTCCCATGGATCTGAGTTCTCCGAGCATGCGTACAAGAGAGACGTGCCAGTGCGGAATGCGTATGCCCAGAGCCTCCTTTATCTTTGTCTTGTCGAGCACAGAGTAGGGGGGACGTACCGCGGGAGTGGGCCAGGCCTCCGTTGGTATGGGGTCTACTACCCTGCACCTTTTACTGATCCCAAGCCTCCTGCCTTCTTCCACCACGGCCACGGCCAGGTCATACCAACTGGCAACACCCTCGTTCGAGAAGTGATATATCCCAAAGGCCGGGGGGGAGCCTGTGAGAACCCTCTCGGCCATCCACGAGATGGCCTCGGCAAGGTCGAAGGTCCAGGTGGGCGAGCCCACCTGGTCTGCCACCACCTGGAGTTCCTCCCGCTCCGCGGCAAGGCGGAGTATGGTCTTTACAAAGTTCCGGCCCCTCGTACCATAGAGCCAGGAAGTCCGTATGATATAGTGCCTCGTAGAGGCCTCGCGCACTGCCTCCTCCCCACCCAGTTTGCTTCTGCCGTACGTGGAGAGCGGATTGGTCCTGTCGTCTTCCCTGTAGGGCCTCGACTTCTCGCCGTCGAAGACAAAGTCCGTTGATATATGAATGAGGGTAGCACCAATGGCCTCGCAGGCAGAGGCAACGTTGCCGGCACCATCGGTGTTCACGGCAAAGGCCCTCTCGCGCTCCTTCTCGGCAAGGTCCACGTTCGTATAGGCCCCGGCATTTATAACAACAGAAGGGGCCTCCCGCTTCAGGACCTTGTGCACCGAATCTCTGGCTGTAATGTCAAGGTCTGCAGAAGAGTAGTGCACACCCTCGAGCCCGAGGCCGCGGAGAACACGCCGAAGATCCATGCCCAACTGACCTCCAGCGCCTGTAACAAGAATTTTTCGCCGCTTATCCGAATTGTTCATAAAAATGCCTTAAAAATCTTGGAAGATTTCCTTACTTTCTTTTAGAAAAAAGAAAGTAAGACAAAGAAAACCTAAATTAGTGTAACAACCTTTTGCCTCTGACCAGTTCCTTTTATTTGCAAGGTGCCGTGGCTATCAAAAAAAGGTAAAGACAAAAACCAGTCTTTTCTCCAATGGCCTTTGGCCATTGGAGAATTGGTTTTCTTTGCCCCGCTTTCTTTTTTCCAAAAGAAAGCGGGAAATCTTTCCCTTCTTCCTCTCTCTCCTTTTTTCTTCTCCTAATCCAGTACGTATGGTGAATTTTCGAGGTCTTCGTATCTTGTCTCGTCCACGGGTTCTTTCTTGCCCTCTCCCTTGAAGAGACGGTTGGGGAAGTTCACCACAAGGCCGTCTTTGTCGCCCACGTTCTTGTAGGCATGCACCACGCCTGGCGGCACGATCACTATCCTGGGGTTCTCCTCACCTGCGAAGACTACCTGCCTTGTACCAAGAGTCGGCGAGTCTTCCCTCTTGTCCCAGAGGTATACCTTGAAAGTGGATGGCCCTGGAAAGGCGAAGTAGTCAGTCTGTTTGCTGTGCTCGTGGGGGCCGCGCGCTATGCCTCTGTGTGTCATGGATATGTAGCACATGGCCGGCAGTATCCCTGCCTCTATCTCATCCGAGCGGAATAGTTCCATGAGCCAGCCGCGCTCATCCGAGTACCTCGCAAGGTCCCTCACCTCTACGCCGTCTATAACACCGTCTTGTCCCATCTCCTCATACCTCCACCACAGAGTCGTCGCCCACCATGAGCCTCAGGGCCTTGTGTTTGTTCCTACACTTTCTGACGCGTGCCTCGCGCCCGATTAGGCTGTCTTCAAGGCGGTCGACGCGGTCGATGGTAGCGCCAGAGAGTATGACCGAGTGCTCGATAATGGATTTTTTTATCTTTGACCCACCCCCTATGCTCGTAAAGGGTCCTATGAAACTGTCTTTTACGAGTGTATCCGGCCCAATGACCACGGGGCCGCGGAGCGTGCTGTTCTTTATCACCGCGCCCTCGCTTATGGTGACCCGGCCCGTTATTGTGGAGTCCTCGTCCACCTCCCCCTTTATATCCCGGCCAAACCACTCGTCGAGGACAATGGTATTGGCCGCAAGGAGGTCGTCTTTCTTACCAGTGTCGAGCCACCATGTCTCCAGTATCTCGCTCCGCACCGTTGCGCCAGAGTCTATGAGTTCCTGTATGGCATCAGTAATCTCCAGTTCGCCGCGGGCCGAGGGTTTTATCTTGGAAATGGCGCTGTGTATAGCCGGAGAGAATACATAGACCCCCACAAGGGCGAGGTTGCTCTTCGGCTCGCTTGGTTTTTCCACGAGCCCGATTATCTTTCCGCCACTGTCCACCTCTGCTATGCCGAAAGACGATGGATTATCAACGGGCTTAAGGAGTATGACCGCCTCGGCCCCACCCTCCATGAAGGCCTCGGTAAAGCCGTTGATGCCAGAGCCTATGAGGTTATCACCAAGGTACATGACAAAGGGGCTCGTGCCAAGAAACTCCTCAGCCGTGATTACGGCATGGGCAAGGCCCTTTGGCGCGGCCTGGAGTATGTACTTTATGCTTACTCCCCACCGTGAGCCGTCACCCACGGTCTCTTCTATCTCCGCCCCTGTCTCCGGGGAAATTATCATGCCCACCTCTGTTATGCCAGCCCTTGCTATGTTGTCGAGTATGTAAAACAGGATGGGCCTGTTTGCAATGGGCACCAGTTGCTTTGCCCCTGTGTAGGTTAGGGGCCGGAGGCGCGTGCCCTTGCCCCCGCTGAGTATCAGCGCCTTCATGGCCGGCCCGCCATGCCGGCCTCCGCTCGTTCTCACAGAGAACCTCCTTTATTAAGCCTCGCTCTCTCTTGTTTGTACCACTCGATGGTCCTTTCGAGCCCCTTCCTGAACTCGGTCCTTGCCTGAAAACCGAATAATTCCCTTGCCCTTGAGGTATCGAGACACCTTCTTGGCTGGCCGTCGGGCTTTGTCCTGTCCCACTGCACTTCTCCCTCGAAGCCCGTGAGGTCCACTATCAGTTCCACAAGATCCTTTATGGATATCTCGAAACCCGCGCCCAGGTTCACGGGCTCGGGGCCGTTGTAGCGCTCAGTGGCCAGGACTATGCCCTCGGCGGCGTCCTCCACGTAGAGGAACTCCCTGGTGGCGCGGCCCGTGCCCCAGACCGTTATGTGGGAGGCGCCGCTATCACGTGCATCGAGACATTTTTTGATAAGTGCTGGTATGACATGGGAACTGCCGGGGTCGAAGTTGTCACCCGGCCCGTAGAGGTTTACGGGCAGCAGGAATATGGAGTTGAAGCCGTACTGGGCCCTGTAGGCCTGCGACTGTACGAGGAGCATCTTCTTTGCGAGCCCGTAGGGAGCGTTGGTCTCCTCAGGGTAGCCCTTCCAGAGGTCTTCCTCCCTGAAGGGAACGGGTGTAAACTTCGGGTACGAGCATATGGTGCCTATGGCAACGAACTTCGCGATACCCGCCTTTCTCGCCTCTTCCATTAGTTGGGCGCCCATCATTAGGTTCTCGTAAAAAAAAGACCCCGGGTTCTCGCGGTTCGCGCCTATGCCCCCCACCCTTGCCGCAAGGTGTATGACAATGTCCGGGCGCGCCGCCTTCATGACGCGCCTGCACCCCTCTGCCTCTACAAGATTATACTCCGCGCTCCGCGGAACAAAGACATGCCCGCAGCCCCTGGCGCGAAGTTCCTTTCTTACGAAAGAGCCCAGGAACCCGGCCCCGCCGGTGAGCAATACACGTATATCCTTCCAGTTCCACTCCATACTTGCCTTCCGGACCTACCCTCGTCCTCTCTCTTCGCCAGCCATCAATCTCTCGAAAGCCTCTTCATCCAGTCCCCTCCGCTTATGTCGATGACCTTCTTCTCTGGCTCGCCTGCCCTCTGGAGTCGCTCCTTGAGGGTAGAGCCGCTTCTGAAAGAGGTAATGACAGCCACGTCGTGTTCGATATCGCCTATCTCCTCCAGGGCCTTCACGGGATGAGAAAAAAACTTGCCCCTCTTCTCGGGGTCCACCACCGCGGCGAGGACCATCTCCCGCTCCATGAGCGAGAGATAGGCTATCTCCGTTGTCTCGTCAACCCCGCAGAATACTATTCTGTTAAGACCCGACCCTTCAAGAGCCGCAAAGAGCCGCTGAAAGTCCTTGCGGGCAACCCTGTACAGGTTGGTGAAATTCTGTAGATGCTGGTAGGTGAGCCGTGTCTTCTCGGCAAAGCCCCGTGGCGTGAGATAATAGGTGTAGCGCTTTCTCGGTATGGTGGATACGGTTATGTACCCGCGCGATACGAGGTTCTTTATGTACGAGTTAACAAGACCCAGGGCAAGCCCCAGACGCCTACTGAGATCCCTCTGCGTGATGCTCTCGTCGCGCGAGATCTCATCGAGGAGGAGGAGTGAGCGGTACTCGTTATTGATATCGCTACTATTCTTGTTCACAAAATGAACGATAACACCGGGCATCCCCTTTTGTCAAGGGTTTTGTTCATTAAATGAACATCAAGGCAAGTCTCACTCCATGTCGACCCTGCACCCTCTATGGCCGGCATCCTCATCTCTGCCCCCGCCCCAACTGAAACCGCCTCACAGCCCTCTGGTGCTCCCTGTAAGTCCTCGAAAAATAATGAGTCCCATCGTTCCGCGAGACAAAGTACAGGTAATCCGTATCTGCCGGCTCAATGGCAGACCGCATTGAGGCGAGCCCGGGGTTGGCTATAGGGCCGGGCGGAAGGCCGTAGTGCAGGTACGTATTGTAGGGAGACCTTATATCAAGGTCTTTCTTCCTGATATTCCCGTCAAAGGCCTTGATGGCGTATATTACCGTGGGGTCGGACTGGAGTTTTATCCCCCTTCTCAGCCTGTTATGAAAGACAGAGGATATGAGCGCCCTCTCCGACGGATCACTCGTCTCCTTCTCGATCATGGAGGCGAGGGTCACGACCTCCCGGGCATTCATGCCTCGTTCCTCAGCCTCGGCCCTCAACTCGCGCTCATATACCTCCTTGAAGCGCCCCGCCATCTTGGCCATTATCTCCCTTGCGCTCATGCCCTTTCGGAGTATGTACGTATCAGGAAAGAGATACCCCTCTGCCGTGGGGCCGGGAAGCCCCAGAGAAGACGCAATGCCTCCCTTGAGCGCAAGGGCCCTAAACTCATCGGCCCGGGTCAGCCCTTTTTTCTCAAGGAGCGCACCTATCTCACGCACCGTGTAACCCTCGGGAACAGTGATAACGTACTCCCTCACGGCCCCGCTCTTGAGCATCCTGATTATGGCAAGAGGTGTCATGGAGGGGCTGAAGGCATACTCGCCGGCCTGTATCTCCCTGTACGCACCCAGGAGCCATGCCGCGAACATGAACTTCTTCTGCGACCTTATGAGCCCCCTCTCCCCAAGCCTCCTTGCCACCGTTGAAAAGGGCGCACCCCGCTCAACAGTAATGGTCTGGAGAGCAGTATCCCTGCCCGCAGTACCGTAAAGACTCGTATAAAAAAAATAAATTATGATGAGAAAAAAAAGTATGAGGCAAAGAAGGATTACCTTCTTCGTGCGCTTCTCCATGACAACGAAATCCCTTGCCCTGCCGGGGGCGCTCACTCCCGGTGCCTGTGGTCGAGGTAGCCCTGGAGTATGTAGGCAGCGGCATTGCTGTCCAGTACCTCCTTGCGCCTTGGACGCGAGACATCGGCCTCGCGAAGCACGCGCCTTACTGCGATTGTCGAGAAGCGTTCGTCCCAGGTATGTACCGGTACCGCCACGCACCGCCCCAGGGCCTGGGCAAACCGCCTGGCCTCCACCGCGCGCCTGCCTGCCCTGCCGTCAAGGTCAAGGGGCAGGCCCACGACCACCTCTACGACATCATACTCCCTTACTATACGACAGACCTCGTCTATAACGCCGCGTCTCGTCCTGGCCTCGATTGTCTCAAGAGGCGTGGCCACCACCCCGGTCATGTCGCTTATGGCAATGCCGGTCCTCTTCTTCCCATGGTCAATACCCAGAATCCTCGCCATCTTCTCAATATACCGCCGGACCTCCGTACCTTCAAGCAATTCTTGACAACGGGAAGATGCTAAGTTATTATCCAATTTATACCCATTACATAAAAATCCACGAACAAAAAATATGGCCAGAGTGGCCATGGACTCGCTCTTCGGGCGGTTAACTCAGTGGTAGAGTGCCACCTTCACACGGTGGAAGCCGCAGGTTCGAACCCTGCACCGCCCACCATGAAGGCCCTTTATCAGCATCCTCCCCATGGTTGTGGTTTCTTACGCCAATCCTCGTTCCGCCCCCAGTGACGATTGTTATAAAAAATGACACTTGTAAATAAAACATATTGACACATCGATGTAATAGCGATTATAATCGCGGCGTACGACCTTTTGGAGCGGACATCTCGTCTCTCAACATAACGTCTTGATTTTTCAAGTCTCACATGTTAATATAGAAAAGTTAAAAGCATTATCAGAGAGTTTTTGCCCCACCGTCAATAACACCTCAAGTTGAATACGCTCTCAACCGATTAAGTTAAGATAGGGGGGGAAGAGAGAAGGGGCTGGGTATTCCATGTCACAAGAGGATCATCTGTCCTGGTTGTAGCATATGACTCGTCAGGTGTCATAAGGGGCCAAGGAGGGGGCGGGGAAAAGACAGTAGCAGATGCACACAGCACTTCATCGGGTGTCATAAGGGGCCAAGGAGGGGCGGCCCAAAGAGGGGAGCAGGGAAAAGAGGTGAACAGGAGTACAGAGCACTTCATCCGCCTTCTCTGCGGGCCCATGCAGGCCGCGAATTATATATAGTGCTATATCGGCAGGTCTTATAACTCAAAAAGGCAGAGACATCAAAAAAAGCGATTCCTCGAATTCACAAAATCCATGAAGGAGGCCCAAGATGGGCGTTAATTATCTGGAGACAATAGAGAGAATGAGGTGGGCCGGCAAACTCAAGAACGACTCTGCCGTTGCCCGTGTCCTTGGTGTCACACCGCAGGCCCTCTCCAATTACAAGAAACGCGGTGAGATGCCCACAGACCTGGTCCTCAGGTTCGCCGAGATCCACGGCCTCTCCGTGGACTGGCTCATTTCCGGCAAGGGAGATATGTACCGCTATGGGGCCGACCAGGACGGATACCTCATGGTAGCCGAAGAGGCTCTCTCCTATGGACGAGAACATGCCAACAAGGGATGCTCCTTCTTTGGAGTGCTCGAGCCCGACGAGATAATCCTCGTAGGTAAACTCCTCAAGGTCCTGCGCTCCCATGACGAGAACATCTCCTCAGCCCTCAAGTGTACTATCGAGGCCTTCTGCCAGAAGGTGGATGACAAGGACGAGCGAGAGGCACGACTCTGCGCCGCAAAAGAAACGGCCTGAGCCTGGGCCACTGAAACCTCTTTCTCGGCCAGACTCTACGCCTCTTGACCCTATCTTGAACCGAGGCCAGTACCAAGACCCTCACCTATGCCTCCAAGGGATAATTCCGCCCTGTATATATTGGCCGGCCCTCCGCGCCAAGAGGCTTGAGCGCACCGGCCATGCGTGAGAGCGGTTACCTCAGGCTTCGTCCAATAGTTCTTCGCATCTACCCTCCTCGCAAGTTTGCAGGCCCTTTCATCTCCTTCCAAGGCCAGGGTATTTTCACTCTCCTCCACTCGTCACTTCCCTCCATTTGACCAGGACCCCTGCAGTATGGTATTTTTTAGCCTTATCATGGCAAAAAATCCACAACACCAGGGGCCCGAAAGAATGACAGGTCTGCAGTACACCATACTCCATCCATGGACCGGGCTTTCCGGCAAGCGTGCGCCCTTTCAGGGCTTGGCCCCAGAGGAAGAACGCCTCCTCTGCGCCCAGGACTCCATGACAACACTGCTCGAGGGCCTCTACGGTCAGTCCGTCTCCGTAAGCGCGGTGGTGCGCATGCGAAGACCCCTCGAGGCCCAGAGCGCCGCCTACTTAGGGGTCCAAGATGGCGGCCAGGCCTTGGCGCGAGGCGTCTGGATAAGGGCCGGTAACGAGCCCCTCATCTTCGCCTTCTCACTCATACCCATAGAGACACTCGATAGAGCGATACTCGCTATACTCGAGGCCGGCGACCCTCAACCAATAGGCCGAACCCTCCAGAAAGAGGGTGTGGACTTTACCAAGGAGGCCATGGAAGCAGGGGTGATACGTTGCCCCCTCGTGGCCGAGGGCCTCGGACGTAAGTCAGAAGAGGCCTTCTTTGCCAGACAGTACCTGCTTCTGGGCAGAAAAAAATCCACCCTCGTAATAAAGGCCGCTATAATAGAAGTATTCAGCCCGAGACTCATCTCGGCAGAGCACCTCCAGCCGTGAACCCTTGAGAGGTGCCGGACCCTCGAAGTACAGAGAAAAAGACAGGGAGAAGATCCATGGGTAGCGCCACGACAGGTGCCGAGAAGATACAAGCCTATAGCGAACTCATAAGGCTGCCCCGCCAGTACGGAACCCTCCTCGTGCTCTGGCCCACCCTCTGGTCCCTCTTTCTCGCCTCTGGCGCAAGGCCATCTCCAAAGGTCCTCGTAATCTTCATCCTCGGCACCTTTCTCATGCGTAGCGCTGGCTGCGTCATTAACGACATTGCAGATAGAAACTTCGACCCACAGGTAGAGAGGACGCGCTTAAGGCCCCTTGCTTCTGGCGCACTCACAGTGCGCGAAGCCCTCCTCGCCTTTATCGTGCTCTCGCTCCTTGCCTTTGTCCTCGTCTTGTTCCTGAACCGCCTCACGATCGTGCTGTCTTTCGTGGGCATAGGTCTTGCCGTTGTATATCCCTTTGTAAAACGCGTCAGTCACCTTCCGCAGGCCGTCCTCGGCATGGCCTTTGGCTGGGGCGCGGTCATGGCCTGGTCCGCCGTGAATGACACTATCTCCATGGCAGCGCTTCTCATCTTCATGGCCAATATCTTCTGGTCAATGGCCTATGACACCATATACGCGCTCATGGACATCAAAGACGACATGATGATAGGCGTAAAGTCCACGGCCATACTCTTTGGCAGGCGCGTGTATACGGCACTTGTCCTCCTGTACCTGGCCTTTGGCCTTGTAATGGCCGTGGTCGGCCTTCTGGAGGGCCTGGGCCTTATTTATTACCTTGGCCTCGCGATCTCAATCTTTGTCTTTCTTCTCGTTGTCCGTGGGGTGAGGAAAAACCCCGTAAAGGAGACTGCCTTCAGGGGTTTTCTCGCGAACGCGGCGGTAGGCGGGCTCTTGCTGTGTTTCATAGTTCTGGACCTTCTGGCCCGTTGAGCCGGGCCATGAGTCTGACGTGTTTTTTCCAGCGGCCAGGGGCCGCTGGCATTAATTTTCTTTGTCTCACTTTCTTTTTTAAAAGAAAGTGAGGAAGTAAATCTTTTTTATCTGCAAGGTTTTTTTATGGCCGTATTTTCTGACATGCGTGGGTTTCTGGCCCTACTTGAAAAGCGTGGTCTCTTGAGGCGTGTCTCCGTGGAGGTAGACCCGATTCTCGAGGTGGCTGAAATCATGGAGCGTCTTGTCAAGTCCGGTGGTCCTGCCCTTGTCTTTGAGAAAGTAAAGGGCAGTGACATACCCATTGTGGCCAACCTCTACGGCACGCGCGAGCGCGTTGCCCTAGGCCTTGGCGTTACGGAGGGCGAGTTCGTCAAAATCGGCGAGTTCATCGCCCTCCTTCAGAGGCCCACTCCTCCTGAGGGGCTCTGGGACGCTGTGAAGAAGATACCCTTTTTTGGGAAGGCCCTTACCCTTGGGCCAAAGACCGTCTCAAAGGCCCCGTGTCAAGAGGTGGTGCTTGAGGGCAGGGACGCGACCCTTTCGGGCATACCCGTAATAAAGTGCTGGCCCGGAGACGCGGCTCCCCTGGTGACGTGGCCGCTGGTGGTTACGGGCCCGCCCGTGCCCTCGGCTACATCGCCTCTGAACGTGGGCGTATACAGGATGCAGGTCCTTGACGAGAAGCGGCTCATCATGCGCTGGCTCCGCCACAGGGGAGGAGCGCGCCACCTCGAGGTCTGGAAAAAACATGGAAAACCAATGCCCGTGGCCGTGGCCCTCGGGTGCGAACCCGCAACGACCATAGCCGCCGTGACGCCGGTGCCAGAAAATGTCGGGGAGTTTCACTTCGCCGGGGTCCTCAGAAAAAAGGCCGTGGAACTCGTTGGGTGTAAGACCATACCGTTAAAGGTTCCGGCAACAAGCGAGATTGTCCTCGAGGGCGAGATACGACACGGCGAGACAGCCCTCGAGGGCCCCTTCGCCGACCACACCGGCTATTACAATAGCGCCGAGGAGTTCCCTGTATTTCACTTGAAGGCCGTGACCATGCGGCGAAGTCCCCTGTATCTGACCACCATTACGGGCCGGCCCCCAAAGGAAGACGCCGTAATCGGCACGGTTCTCAACGACATTTATCTACCCACGCTTCGGGCCCAGTTCCCGGAAATAGTAGACTTTTCCCTCCCCATGGAGGCCGTCTCGTACCGTATAGCCGTCGTGGCCATAAAAAAGCAGTACCCCGGCCACGCAAGGCGCATCATGATGGGCCTCTGGGGGGTTCTTAAGCAGTTCATGTATGTAAAGTATATTATAGTAGTGGACGACGACATAGATGTTCACAACTGGGATGACGTTATCTGGGCCATCTCCACGCGCGTTGACCCTGGCCGAGATACGCTCATAATAGAGAATACGCCCATAGACTACCTCGACTTCTCCTCGCCCCTTGAGTCCCTCGGCGGTAAACTCGGCATAGACGCCACAAACAAGACCCCGCCAGAGGTCACGCGCCCCTGGGGCGAGAAGGTCGAGATGGACCGCGCCATAAGAGACCTTGTGGACAGGAAGTGGAAGGACTATGGCATTGACTGAGGGCGAGGGGGCCTGGTTTTTGTGGAAATAGGCAGGGTTAAAAAATGACAACTGAATCTGAAAAATTCGAGCCCTTTGACGACGAGTGGTGGAACCCCAAGGGAAAACTCTTTACCCTCCACAGGATAAATCCCCTTCGCTTCGAGTACTTCATGAGTAAATGCGGAGACGTTACGGGTAGACGCGTCCTTGACATCGGCTGCGGCGGCGGTCTCCTTGCCGAGAGTTTCGCGAAGGCCGGGGCCGTGGTTACGGGCATAGACCTCTCGGAGCGCTCCATTGGGGCGGCAAAGAGACACGCAGAGGCCGGCGGCCTCGACGTAGATTACCGCGTCCTGTCCATCGAAGACCTTGCTGCAGAAAAACCCGGAAAGTTCCATGTCATAACCTGCTCCGAGGTGCTCGAACACGTAGAAGACCTCGGTGCGTTCTTGACTACAGCCACGAGTCTTCTTGAAAAAGAGGGCTTCTTTTTCTTCAGCACCATCAATAAGACCCTCAAGGCCCGCCTCTTCGCCATCTACGCGGCAGAGAACATCCTCCGCATCATCCCCCGCGGCGCGCACGACTATAACAAGTTCATAAGGCCCTCTACACTTGTGGAGATACTCGACAACCTTGGCGTGGAAGTAAAGGAACTAAAGGGCATGAGCCTCAAGCCGCCCTGCATAGATTTTCGCATCTCCGACGACCTCTCCATAAACTACCTCGGCTATGGGGTGAAGAGGTAAGAATAAAGAAGAGAGAAAAAGAGGGGAGGCGGGTGGGCTTCGTCCACCAAAGGAAAGGGACATAAGAGAAAGAAGCGGCCTCTGGCCGCATATTGAAAAACTTTCTTTTGGAAAAAAGAAAGTTTGACAAAGAAAACCAGTGCCAGCGGCCTTTGGCCGCTGGAAAAAGAGGGGGGGTGCGGTTAAGCGTAACTAAAGACAGAGGCTTGTATTCAGCCTTTTCTCATCCTCGTAAATGCCGCGGCATGGGCGTGCAGGGAAGTTGCAAATCTACTGAAGTTTACCTCTTCGTTTGGCTCCGAGTAGGCGCCATTAATGCCTCCTTCGCGGTCAGATAAGAGCAGACACGCTGCGTCATAGAGACGTTCCCTTACAAGGCGTTGACAGAAAAATTCGTACCGCCTGGCGTAAGAGGCATCCTTGAAATCTTTAAAGACCTCGAAGTGAGGCTCCGATACCCTTACGGAAGTCCTTGACCTCGGTGAATCCTCAAGGAGCATCAGCCACCCCAGCCAGGGTTTTTGAGATGGTCTGAACGCGCCCTCCCTGTATGCGGTAAGCACATCGGTTGCGCTCCCAAGTGCCTCTTCAACACGGTTGTTGAAGTTGTTGCCAAAAGACGGCCCTACATGGGACTTGAACTCAATGCTTGCAATGAGTTCACCCTCTACCACCACTACAAGGTCCCAGTCCTTTGTAGGCCGGAAAAAGCCGGGTAAAACGGTCTTCTTCTTAAAAATGGAATGTGACGGTAGTCCGGCGTCTTCAAGGACTAAGGCGAGAAGATCAATGAAACCATCGAGTTGGGCCCCGCCAGTTACGGCCTTCCTGTTCCCGGTATCTTTTTTGCCACTTGCCGTGCCCTGGTTCCTGTCCTGCGCAAGGCGTGTACGCCAGAATCGCTCTACCGCCTCCCCCACTTTTTCCCTATAGTCCAACATCGTTATTTATTCAACACCCTTGTCTTGATTTCAGCCCTGGAAAAAAGAGAGTCAAGAGACTTCTGGATACGCCGCTGTGCCAACTCAAAATACTGGGGTTCCAGTTCCACACCAATACTATTTCTGCCCCATCTGGCGGCGGCAACGGTTGTTGTGCCCGTGCCCATGAAAGGGTCAAGCACTGTGTCCCCGGCGAAACTGAACATCCTTATAATACGCTCGGCAAGTTCCTCGGGAAAGGGCGCGGGGTGCAGACGCGTGGATGCCCCTGTAAGACCGGTCCAGATGGACTGGAACCACTGTCTGTGGTTCTCCTCGGATATTATGGAGAGCATTCGAGCGCTCAGGGAGGGTTTACGGTAACCGCCAGGCTTACGTTCCATGAGTATGTACTCAATGTCATTCTTTATAACGGCGTTGGGTTCATAGGGCTTGCCAAGAAAGCCGCCTCCATTGCCAGAGGCCTCGAAGACGGCATTGGCGATCTTGTGCCAGATGATGGGAGAGAGGTTGTCAAACCCTATTTTTCTGCAACTCTCCTGTATGGAGGCATGGAGAGGTACCACTGTGTGCCGCCCCCTGTTTCTGCGGCGCGATAGACAGACATCACCTACCACACAGACAAGCCTGCCGCCGGGAACGAGCATACGGTAACAGTGCCTCCAAACTCGGTCCAGTTCCCTTATAAAAGCGTCATAGTCCGCAATATCGCCGAGTTGGTCGGCGTGGTCACGGTATTTTTTAAGTGTCCAGTAAGGGGGTGATGTGAGGACAAGATGAACAGACTCGTCGGCAATGAACGATAGGTCGCGGGCGTCTGCCTGATAGAGTTCGTGCGATGTAGGTACTTCCTGAAGGGCAGACTCGACCTCCTGCATGAGGGTTCTGTCCTTGGCTATGCGCGGGACATCTGTTTTGGGGTGTGACAGTTCGCAACTCAACCTCAACCCAGGGGGCCCTTTTTTAATCACATTTTGCTTCATGGACTCTCACTCCGTATAACCCATTCTATCCCCATTTACCTATTCTTGGCAACATCTTTTAAGGCTGTAACGGCCTTGGCCGTGGCGTCATCTTCGCTTTTATGTTATTCTCACCCCCTAAGAAAACCCATTCTTTTCAGTAAGTAAAAGAGAAAGAAGGCAGATAAGGATCAGTGAAAGAAGATTCGCATACCCCTCCCTTCCTTACCCTCTCTTCTTACCTCAAGGGGCGTTATGGCGAGAAGGTCTACAAGGTGGCCCTCGATGGGGGCTTCACCTGTCCCAACCGCGACGGTGCCAGGGGGCGCGGAGGGTGTCTGTACTGTAACCCTCATTCCCTCAAGCCAAAAGACCCTGTAGGAACCACGGACATCCGCGGTCAACTCGAGGTCGGCATGGCCCGCATGAGAGAGCGCCATGGCGCGAGAAAATTCATCGCCTATTTTCAGTCCAACACAAGCACCTACGCGTCCGTAGACTTTCTTGAGAAGATTTACACAGCCGCCATTGCCCACGAAGACGTCGTTGGGCTTGCCGTCTCAACAAGGCCCGATTGCCTGGGCGGGCCTGTTATGGACCTCCTTGAGAGGCTCGGTAGATACAAGGACCTCTGGATAGAACTCGGGCTTCAGAGTGCAAAGGACGCTACGCTCAGGCGAATGAACCGCGGGCACAGTGTCGCGGACTTCGAAGCTGCCATGAGGGCCTGCCGCGCCCGTGGCATAGATGTCTGCGCCCACGTGATACTGGGCCTGCCCGGTGAGACCGAAGCGGACATGCTCCGCACCATGGAGTTTCTCCGCGCGCAGGGCATATGGGGCATAAAGTTTCACCAACTACAGGTAATGCGAGGCACACTCCTTCATGACCTCTATAAAATGGGCGGTGTCCAGACCCTCGGCCTTGAAGAGTATACTTGGCTCGTGATAAGATGCCTCGGGGCCTTGCCCCGCGATGTAGTGGTGCACAGGCTGCTTGCCGATACGCCGGAGGCCTTTCTCGTGGCCCCTCAGTGGGGGGTCGACAAGTTCATGATACTTGAGCGTATAAGACGTGGCATGGCCGAGAAGATGGCCCTTGGATATTGATTTTCTTTGCCCCGCTTTCTTTTTTCCAAAAGAAAACTGTAAAGTTCCTTTTCCTGATTTTTTTATTACCAAACCATTGAGGAGAGACCATGACAGACCCACGCGTAAAGAAACTCGCTTCCATACTCATCAATCATTCGCTTGGCGTGAAGAAGGGTGAGAAGGTTCTTATTACCTCGTCGAGCGAACTCGCCAAGCCCCTTGTGCTGGAGGTCTACAGAGAGGTGATGAAAAAGGGCGCAGAGCCCATGCTGAACATCGCCTTCGAGGAGGCGGCGGAGATATACTATAAACTTGCAACAGACGAGCAACTCAAGACCTTTCCCAGGATAGCCGCCTACCGGGCGAAGAACATCGACTGCGTGGTCAATATCCGCGCCTCGGTGAACAAGAAGGCACTCTCCAACATAGACCCCTCGCGCATAGCCATGCGCAGTAAGGTCATGAGCCCCATAAGCGATATCATCGTCAACAAGAAACGCTGGGTCCTCTGCAACTACCCCACGAACGCCCTTGCACAGGAGGCGGACATGAGCCTCGAGGAGTATGAGAATTTCCTCTACAAGGCCACGAACATCGACTGGAACAAGGTGAAGAAGGAAGAGATGAAACTCAAGCGCGCCCTTGACAAGGCCGAGGTGGTGCGCATACAGGGCAAGGACACGGACCTTACCATAGGCATAAAGGGCCGCGAGTCCATACCCTGCTTCGGCACGTGCAACATGCCCGACGGCGAGGTCTTCATGAGCCCCCTTGAAAAAACCGCCGAGGGGCATATCTACTACGAGATGCCCGCCATATACCAGGGCAGGGAGGTAACGGGCATAAGGCTGAGGTTCAAGGCAGGCAAGGTCGTCGATGCCAGCGCCGAGAAGAACGAGGAGTTTCTCATAGCCATGCTGGATACTGACCGCGGGGCGCGTTACCTTGGCGAACTCGGCATAGGCGTGAATTACGGCATAAAGAAGTTCTCCAAGGACATACTCTTTGACGAGAAGATAGGCGGCACCGTGCACCTTGCCGTGGGAAGGTCTTATGAAGAGGCCGGAGGAAAGAACAAGTCGGCCATACACTGGGATATGATAAAAGACCTTCGCCGGGGAGGTTCGCTCTCGCTCGATGGAAAGGTCATACAGAAAAACGGAAAGTTTCTTCTCTAAGGTGTGAAGAACAAGAGGCTCATATATGTGTTTACTGGCGCGGCTGTACTGCTGGGCCTCGCCCTTATGGTATATTACAACGCCCTTTGGGGCAACTTTGTCTCTGACGATGGTTTCCAGATACTCGATAATCCCTGGATAAAAGACCCCTCACACCTTGCAGGCATATTCACTCACTCGCTCTCAGGCTTTACTGATTACAGGTTTCAGCAGGCAACGTACAGGCCGCTCATGTACGTTGCCTTTACAGCGGAGTACGCGCTATTCGGTCTCCATCCGGCCTCCTGGCACGCAGTAAACATTCTCCTTCATGGCATCAACAGTGTCCTTGTCTTTCTTGTTTGCGGTGCGCTTCTCCGTTTCTTCGGCACCAGAGGGGAGAGGGGCAGGGGGGCAGACTGGCTTTGTGCCTTTACGGCAGGGGCGCTCTTTGTCTCACACCCTTCGGCCAGTGAGCCTGTATCTTGGATTTCGGCCCTCCCTGAGGTTGCCTATACCTTCTGCGTACTCCTTGCCTTTTATCTCCATCTGAGGGCGCGCGGGGCCGAGGAGGCGCAGGGTGCAGGCACAGGGCACCGCAGGACCTCCATCCTCCTCGTAGCCGGCCCCCTTCTCTTCCTTACCGGCCTCCTCTTCAAGGAGACGGCAGTGGTCCTGCCCGTCCTTGTCCTTGTCTTCGATTTCTTAGCCCGGAGGGCCTTGAGGAAAAAGGCCCTTGCCCTATACGCAGGGTATGGAGCGGCCTTTGTGGTGTACATGGCCTTGAGGGTAAACGCCCTGGGCGGCCTTATGCCCTCGTCAAATATCAATGCATATCTCGGCAGGGGCGGCCTCGTCTTGAATGCCTTTGCCGGCTTTTACAAGGCCATGGTCTTTCTTTTCTGGCCCATACACTCCTACCCCTTTCAGGTCTTTACTCCCCTTGGCTCTCCTCTGGAGCCCGCGGCCCTTGTCTCGTTCCTGGTCACAGTGGTCTTTGCCGCCATTGTCATTGTCCTCCTCTTCAGGAAGGCCTCTCCCGTGGTACTCCTTGCCATCACGGTCATGGTACTTCCCGTTCTTCCGGCTCTCTATACTCCCGTAATAACCCGCTTTGATTTTGCCCCGCGCTATGTGTACCTTTCTACAGCCGGGTATGCCCTGATCCTCGTCATTGGGGCAAGGTGGTTTGTTACAAGGTGGCTCGGTCTTCGGGGGCCTCTTTCCGTGGCGGCAGCCCTGGGCTTCACATGGGTCCTCATCATTCTCTGCGCCTTTTCGAGCGCTGGCCGTACGCAGTACTGGCACGACAACATGAGTCTTGCGAAGGCCGCGCTCCAAGGCTCTTCCGAAAATTACTATGCCCAGTACCAGATAGGGGTTGCAGAGCAGGCCAGGGGCAGGTACTACGAGGCAGCAAGCCGGTACAGGGAGGCCATCCGCCTTATGGAGACAAAGTATGTGCATGACAAGCAGACTCTACGCCAGGCACTTCTGAGGCTCGGCAACGCGGAACTCTCCCTTGGAAGGATTGATGAGGCCCTTGCGGCCTATGAGAAGGTCCTTGCCTTTGACCCTGCCAATGCCACGGCAAACTACCAGATAGCCTACATTTACCAGGCCAGGGGTGAGTACGAGAAGGCCCTATATTACTATGCCTCGGCGCTCCGCACCTTCAGACGCCGTAGTGACAGGAGGGACACCCTCCTTAACATGGGAAACTGTTTCGTCCGTCTCGGTCAGTATGATGCGGCCTATGACGCATACCAGAGGGCCCTGAAGGTCATGCCCGCAGACCCGGTGGTGAGGCGCAATCTTGCTACCTTGGAGAGGATGGTGAGGACAGGCGCTAGGGGCGCAAAACCCCTCAAAAAACCTTGACAATAACAGGTGTACTGGTTAATATCAACTCCTTGAACCGGCTCATGCCGGCCCACATCGTGGCTATCCGGCAGTAGACAATCCTCTGAAAACTAAAAACATGGAAAGTAATCTCATATCCAGGTCCTTCGAGGAGAGTATCCGCGCCAAGAAGGATTTTTTTACAGCCTCGAACATGGCCCTCATCGAGGAGGCCGCAAAGGAGGTAGTAGGCTCTTTCAAGGCCGGAGGCAAACTCATAACCGCAGGTAACGGCGGCTCTGCGGCAGACGCTCAACACCTGGCCGCCGAACTGGTGAACCGTTTCGAGATCGAGAGGCCGCCGCTACCAGCCCTTGCAATTACCACGGACACATCCAACATAACGAGTATTGGCAACGATTACACCTTTGACGAGATTTTTTCCAAGCAGATACGCGCACTCGGCCGTGAGAGGGATGTTTTTCTCGCCATATCCACGAGCGGTGCCTCGGCGAATATAACAAAGGCCGTTGACGCGGCAAGGTCCATGGGTATCAAGGTCATAGCGCTTACTGGAAAGGGCGGTGGAGACCTTGCCAGCAGGGCAGATATCCTCCTCAATGTTGACGCGACGAGGACGTGCCGTATACAGGAGGTACATATCACGGTCTGTCACATTCTCTGCGAGGTCATAGACTGCATGCTCTTCAAGAACGTCTGAGGGGGCAGGGGGCTGGGTGTAGGCAGGGGGCTGTCTCACGGGTTTTGCCTCATCCATCCTATTTGTGTTTGGCATTTTTTCAGCGGCTGAAAGCCGCTGATACTGGTTTTCCTTGTCTTACTTTCTTTTTTCGAGAAGGAAGTTTTCTGGTTGGCGGGCGTTCTGTTGCGGCATGGGGTGTTGATGGTGCCGGTCGTTGAGGGTATTGCTTCACCATACATACTGGTTTTCTTTGTCTTACTTTCTTTTTTCTAAAAGAAAGTAAGGGTTTTTTCTTTTTTTACTCTCACTGAGGTCTTATGAAGTTCAGGCCATTGTCATCACGGGGTCTCAAGACCTGTTCCATAAAGGGCAGGAAGAGCAAGGTCTCTGTCGGCGACTTTGGCGTGCCTTACAGCGCGGGCTCTACTTTTGCCGAGTTCCTGGGGTCATTGCCCTCAATACTCGGGGCAAAGGACCTCCTGGACGTCGCAGGGGCGGTTACCAAGGCGGTGCGAGGCGGCAGGACCGTTGCCCTTGGCATGGGTGCCCATGTATTGAAGGTGGGGCTCGGCCCCCTCATCATAGACCTTATCGAGCGCGGGGTCATAAAGTCGCTGGCCCTGAACGGAGCGGGCATTGTCCATGATTTCGAGATAGCCTATGCCGGGTGCACCTCCGAGGATGTTGATGCAGAGATAGGCACAGGTTCCTTTGGCATGGCCCGCGAGACAGGCACCATTCTCAACAGGGCCATAAAAAGGGGCGCTGAAAAGGGCATCGGCAGGGCTGTGGGCGAACTCATCGCCAGGTCGAGGTACCCCAACCGCCACAAGAGCGTTCTTGCGGCCTGCGCAAGAAAGGGCATACCCTGCACAGTGCACGTTGCCCTTGGAACGGATATCCTGCACATACACCCGCAGATGGATGGAGCGGCCACTGGCCGGGCGGCCATGGTGGATTTCAGGATCTTTGCCTCTGTTGTGGCCTCCCTTGAAAAGGGCGTGTACATAAACATGGGCTCTGCCGTGGTCTTGCCAGAGGTATTCCTCAAGGCCCTTACGCTCGCAAGAAATCTTGGACACAGGGTGCAGGATTTCATGACCGTTAACATGGACTTCATCCAGCATTACAGGCCCCTTACCAACGTGGTGAGAAGGCCCACCATGGGCGGAGGCCGGGGCATAAGTCTTACGGGGCACCACGAGATAATGGCGCCTCTCCTCTTTGCGGCCATCATCGAGGGCCTCGAAGACGAGTAAGGTTCCACTTTCTTTTAGGAAAAAGAAAGTGGAGCAAAGAAAACCGATGTGTTGGGTTTCGCTCCGCTCAACCCAATACAACCCAGCATTCTTTGTACTTTCTTTTTTTTTCAAAAGAAAGTACTGGAGGTTTTTTTGATGGGTAATCAGAAGGCCTGGTCAGGCCGTTTCGCAAAGCAGGCAAGCAGGCTTGCAGACGAGTTCAACGCCTCCATAGGTTTTGACATTCGTCTCTATGCGCAGGACATACGGGGCTCCATTGCGCACGCAACACTGCTCGAAGACGCAGGCGTTCTCACAAAGGCAGAGGCAAGGAAGATCATCTCTGGGCTCAAGAAGGTGGAGCGCGAGATCTCTCGGGGCCTGTACCTGCCTGGCCCGGAGTGCGAGGACATACATATGGCCGTTGAGAGGCGGCTTACGGAGATTATCGGGCCCCTTGGGGGCAAACTCCACACCGGCCGGTCGCGTAACGACCAGGTGGCCCTTGATATGAGGCTCTATCTCAGGGACGAGATAAGGGCCATTCTCGGTCTTCTCAATGCCTTCAAGTCCGCTCTTCTCGGCCTTGCCGGTAAGAACGCCACTGTAGTGATGCCTGGTTATACGCACCTGCAGAGGGCACAGCCCGTCTTACTGGGCCACTACGTGCTTGCCTATTACGAGATGTTCAGGCGCGATACCTCACGCCTCGTGGATTGCCTGGAGAGACTCGATGAACTGCCCCTCGGCGCAGGGGCCCTTGCCGGCAGCCCTTACAGGCTGAACAGGAAACTCGCAGCAAAACTCCTCGGGTTCTCGCGCGTTACGGCCAACAGCATGGACAGCGTGAGTGACCGCGACTTTGTGCTGGAGTTTCTCGGCGCGGCGGCCATAATGGCCATGCATTTTTCGCGCCTCTCCGAGGAACTCGTCCTCTGGTCGAGCCAGGAGTTTGGTTTCATCGAGATATCCGATGAGTTCAGCACAGGTTCATCCATAATGCCGCAGAAGAAGAACCCTGACATGGCCGAACTTGCGCGTGGCAAGACAGGCCGTGTGTATGGCAATCTCATGGCTCTGCTTACGACCATGAAGGGCCTTCCCCTTGCCTATAACAAGGACATGCAGGAGGACAAGGAGCCCCTCTTTGACACCGTGGATACGCTCAAGGCCATACTCGGCGTATTTGCGCCCATGCTCTCTGGCATCAGGGTGCGGGAAGGGGCCTGCCTCGAAGCAGTGAAGAAGGGTTTTCTGAACGCCACTGACGCCGCGGATTACCTCGTTGCCCGGGGCCTTCCTTTCAGGGAGGCGCACCGCATAGTTGGCCGGGTGGTGAGGTACTGCCTGGAGAGCGGCAAGGGTCTCGAGGCCCTGACCATGAAGGAGTGGAGGGCCTTTTCCGAGTTGATCGGCGTTGATATAAAAGACGCCATCTCCATAGACAAATCTCTTGAGAGCAGGCGCGTGCTTGGCGGCACGGCGCCAGGCAATGTAAAGAAGGCCCTCAGAAAGGCCATGAAGGAAGTGGAAGGGGAGGCAAAGAGGGGGTTCTGATGAGAGGGCTGATGAAGACCTTTTTTCTCTTATTCCTATTGCCGGCCATTGTGGTTGTATTGGCCGGGGGTTGCGGAAAGAAGGGCCCGCCGCTTCCTCCGCTCCCAGAGGGGCCGGCGCCTGTTGAGAAGCCTGAGAAGGGTAGTGGAATAGACGGGCAGGGGCGGCTCGCGGCCTTGCAGGCGAAGACCCAGCCACCCCTCGTAAAACGATAAACCGGCTTACGCCGGACAAAACAGACGAGGACGTGTAGATGGATTTTTTTGATTATAAGCGGGGCAGGCTCCATGCCGAGGGCGTATCAGTGGAGAAACTCGCGCTGGAACTGGGCACGCCCCTTTACATCTACAGCGAGAAGACGCTCAAGAGACACTACAAGGTCTTTGATCGGGCCTTCAGGAAGGCACATCACCTTGTCTGCTATTCTGTGAAGGCCAACTCCAATCTTGCGGTCATAAAGACCTTTGCAGATGAGGGGAGCGGCTTTGACATCGTATCTGGCGGTGAACTCTACCGCGTGATAAAAGCAGGGGCAGACCCATCCCGCGTGGTGTTTTCAGGCGTTGGAAAGACCGCCGATGAGATGAAGGCCGCTCTCAAGGCCGGCATACTCATGTTCAACGTGGAGAGCCCCGGAGAACTCCGTCTCCTTGACAAGGTGGCCGGGCATCTCGGGAAAAAGGCCCGCTTTGCCATACGCGTCAATCCTGACGTTGACCCAAAGACGCACCCATATATTTCCACTGGCCTCAGGAAGAACAAGTTCGGCATAGAGAAGGAAGAGGCCATAAGGGAGTATGTCTTTGCAAAGAACAACCTCAAGAACGTGGTCCCCCTTGGCATAGACACGCACATAGGCTCCCAACTTACGCAGGTAGGGCCCTTTGTGCATGCACTAAAGAAGACGAAGCGCCTCATTAGAAGGCTCAGAAAAGAGGGTATTGCCATAGAGTACCTCGACATGGGTGGCGGGCTCGGCATTACCTATGACGCGGAAAGGCCGCCTGCGCCCGACAGGTACGCAAAGGCCATAATCCGCGAGACAACGGGGCTGGACGTGACCCTTGTCTTCGAGCCTGGGCGCGTTATAGTGGGGAATGCGGGCATCCTTGTAACGCGGGTTCTCTATACGAAGAAGACGCCCACCAAGAACTTCATAATAGTGGACGCGGCCATGAACGACCTTGCAAGGCCCGGCCTCTATGGTGCATACCATGCCATAGAGCCTGTTCGCCCAGGGAAGGGTGCCGGACGGGTGGTTGCCGATATCGTTGGCCCCATCTGCGAGACAGGCGATTTCCTGGCCCGTGACCGCGAGATAGAGATGCCCTCCGAGGGAGACCTCCTCGCAGTAAAGAGCGCCGGCGCCTATGGATACACCATGTCAAGCAACTATAACAGCCGTCCCAGGGCCGCAGAGGTCCTGGTGCGTGGAAGGGAGTTTTTTGTAGTAAAAAAACGCGAGACCTACAGGGACCTCGTGCGGGGCGAGGCCGTGGCGCCTGAAGGCCGCTGATACTGGTTTTCTTTGCTCTATTTCCTCTCTTCGGAGGGACGGTAGTCCCATGAGCCCCGAGGTTTTTAGAGGCTTTGAGAGCATGCATTTCTATTGGTTTTCTTTGTCTTACTTTCTTTTTTCCAAAAGAAAGTAAGGAAATCTTTTGATTCCATTTTCTGTTTGTCATGAAACTGTCTTTCACAAAGATGCACGGCCTTGGAAACGACTTCATTGTCATTGACGGGCGCGGTCGCAGGCTCCGCGGTCTTGCGGCCCTGATGCAGAGGCTCTCGCCGAGGCGATTTGGCATTGGTTTCGACCAGGCCCTGGTGCTTCGCACCTCGAGGCGGGCTGATTTTGCCATGGACATATACAATGGCGACGGGTCCAAGGTGGAGATGTGCGGCAACGGCATAAGGTGTCTTGCGGCCTATATCTGGAAGAGGGGCCTCTCGCGCAAGAGGGTCCTCGATATAGAGACCATGGCGGGCATCATCAGGCCCGAGCGCGTCAAGGGCGGACTGGTTCGCGTTGACATGGGGGCCCCTGTCTTCGAGGGGCGAGAGATACCTGTTCAAAAGACAGGGCCTGTCATCGACCACCCGCTAAAGGCCGCTGGCAGGACATTCGCCGTAACGTGCCTGTCCATGGGCAATCCCCACTGCGTGGTATTCGTGGATGACGTGGAGAACCTCGATGTTGAGAAGTACGGCCCGGCGTTGGAGATGCACGGCTTTTTTCCCAACCGGGCCAACGTGGAGTTTGTCGAGGTTCTGAGCAAACGGCGTTTGAGGATGCGCGTCTGGGAGCGTGGTACAGGCATAACCCTTGCCTGCGGCACAGGGGCCTCGGCCTCGGCAGTGGCGGCCCGGCTCAAGGGTCTTACCACGAGGAGCATGAGCGTCATACTCGACGGCGGCAGGCTCAAGATAGAGTGGAGCGAGGGTGAGAACGTCTTCATGACCGGACCTGCCGAGGAAGTCTACATAGGCACGATAGAAACATAAGAGATAGAAAAAAAGAGAAGACCTCCCACTTTCTTTTGGAAAAAAGAAAGTGGAGCAAAGAAAACCAATTCCAGCGGCCCCTGGCCGCTGGAAAGAACCCGTCAAAAAAACCAGGAAAAAGAAAACGAAAGGGCCCATGAGGCCATCACATACACAAGGAAGCAAGGAGAGTATACCCATGTTCAAAGGCGCCTTAACAGCCCTGGTCACGCCTTTTCGCGACGGCCATATAGACGAGGAGGCCCTCAGGGCTCTCATAGAACGCCAGATAGAGGGTGGTGTGCAGGGACTCGTGCCATGCGGCACTACTGGTGAGTCCGCCACACTCACCCATGACGAGCACAACAGGGTAATCGATATAACCATAGAGGCGGTTGCCGGCAGGCTCCCGGTCATTGCCGGAACAGGGTCCAACTCCACGGAAGAGACCATAGGCCTTACGCGTCATGCCGAGGAGGCGGGGGCCGAGGCCGCCCTCCTCATAACGCCCTATTACAACAAGCCCTCTCAGGCAGGGCTCTTTGCCCACTTCAGGGCAGTGGCCGAGGCCGTCGACCTCCCGCTCATACTCTACAACGTACCTGGCCGTACAGGGCTCAACATGCTCCCCGAGACAGTGGCGCGCCTCTCGGAGATTGATAACATAGTGGGTATAAAAGAGGCAACAGGCGACCTTGCGCAGGTGAGCCGCGTGATAGAACTATCGAGGGACGGTTTCTGCGTAATCTCGGGAGATGACTTCACAACCCTGCCGTTGCTCGCAATCGGCGGCTCTGGTGTAATCTCGGTCACATCAAACGTGGTGCCCTCCGATGTATCCTCGATGATACAGGCCTTTTCCTCAGGTGATACAGAGAGGGCGAGGGCCTTGCATTACAAGTTGTCTCCTCTCAACCGTGCCATGTTTGTCGAGACCAACCCCGTCCCTGTCAAGACTGCCCTGGCCATGCTCGGGCTCCTGAAAGAAGAGTTCAGGCTTCCCCTTGTAAGGCTCTCTGGAGATAACAGAGACAAACTCCTCCATACCCTCAAGAACTACGGCCTTGCCGTACGGGGGGATTGAAGGCGTGGGGGTCGGCATGATGGGGTATCGGAGACGGGGGAGAAGGGTGCGGCAGGGGCCCTGGCCCGGCCTGATTTGGTCTTGCATCGGAAAATTGCTCTAATGCCAGGTCCGCCCTTCGGCGTCTCTTACAGACAGAAGAAGGCATGGGAGAGGCTACCTCGTGAGGGTCTTTTTTCGAAGTTGTAAGTGGGACAAGAGTTTGAATATTTATCTGGAAAGGATGAGATGAGGATGCTATATGCCGCTGTAACAGGTGCTGGTGGCAGGATGGGCAGGGCCATAATCCGGGCCATCAAGGGGGCTTCCGGGGTTACGCTTGCCGGGGCGCTTGAGAGAGAGGGCGCGGAGATTCTGGGGAAGGACGCGGGGGAGGTGGCAGGATGCGGCGCGCTCGGCGTGCAGGTGGTTGCCGAGCGGGACAAGGCCTTCAGGGATGCAGAGGTGATAATAGATTTCTCGGCCCCAGAGGCCTCTCTTCGTGTACTCGAGGACGCCGTGGCTGGTAACAAGGCCATGGTGATCGGTACAACGGGGTTTTCGCATGCACAGCGCGAGAAGGTGCGCGAACTCGGACAGAAGACACGCCTTGTCATGGCGCCCAACATGAGCGTAGGTGTGAACCTTCTCTGGAAGATAGTGGCCGACATCTCGCCGGTACTTGGGGCGGATTATGACATAGAGATAGTGGAGTCGCACCACAGGCACAAGAAAGACGCCCCCTCTGGCACGGCTCTGCGCATAGCAGAGGTGGTTGCCGCAAGCCTCGGAAGAGATCTCGACAAGGTGGCGGTATATGAGCGAAAGGGCATAGTGGGCGAGAGACGGCGCGAGGAAATCGGCATACAGAGCATACGCGCAGGAGACATCGTAGGAGACCATACAATACTCTTTGCAGGCCCTGGTGAGCGGCTCGAGATAACGCACAGGGCCTCTTCCAGGGAGACATTTGCCCATGGTGCAGTGGTGGCGGCTCAGTGGGTCTGCTCACGGCCCGCCGGTATATATGACATGCAGGATGTTCTGGGGCTCAAGGACTGAACCTATAAAAAAAGAAAAGGAGTTCGGGATGCTCAGGTTTATCTCTTCTATCGTACTGCTTTTAAGTCTTTTTTCCATAAGTGCCATCGCCGCACCTGCCGCCGCCTTTCAGGGCAAGGGGTGTATGGGCGACTGCGCTGGTTGCCACAGCCTGGATAAACCAGAGGCGGACAGACTCCTGAAGACCGACAAGTTCAACGCCAAGGTCACGGACATAAAGACCGCTCCTGTTAAGGGGCTCTGGGAGGTGGAGATAACACGCGATGGAAAGACCTTCAAGGTCTACGTGGATTTCGGAAAGAAGTACCTCATGCAGAACGTGAGTTTCATCCCCGTTGAGAAGATCGGCAAGAGGCCCCCGCTGAAGAAGGTCTCGCTCGCCGAGATACCCCTTGACAAGGCCCTTGTATACGGCGACCCAAAGGCAAAGAACCGCATTATCGTCTTCGACGACCCCGAGTGTCCGTACTGTGCAAAACTCCACAAGGAGATAAAGAAGGTTATCAAGAAGCGCAAGGACGTTGCCTTTTACATCAAACTCTTTCCCCTTCCCATCCACCCCGATTCTTACGTAAAGAGCAAGGCCATATCCTGTTCGGGCTCTACCAAAATGCTGGACGACGCCTTTGCCGGCAAGGAACTGCCAGAGCCCTCATGCCAGACCGATGAGATCGACAACAACATCCAACTGGGCAAGAAATTAGGGATACACGGCACACCGGGCATAATCTTTCCCGACGGGAGACTCCTCCCGGGGTATGTGCCGGCTGATGTACTCCTTGATATGCTGGACAACCCAAAGTAGGAGGGGAAAATGGAGCCGGCGGGGAGAGTCGAACTCCCGACCTACTGATTACGAATCAGTTGCT
>CAYOVP010000016.1:23543-38192 GCA_964407495.1 uncultured Thermodesulfobacteriota bacterium | reverse complement strand
GCCCCCCTGCCCCCCTCTCATGGGCCTTTAATCTTCAAAGGTCTATAATAAAGACAGGCAAAGGGCCTGTACATTCTCAGGTGACCGCTGGTGTACAGGGCATGTTCTGCGCAAGAGCGTGGACGCGGACCTGCCATACTTCTTGCGCGGCAAGGGTCAATGCCGTGCCGCTACCTCTCCCCCCGCTCCTTCCTCCCGCTCCAGCGCCCGTCTATCGTCCAACCTCCAAGGAACTCTTCCTGGAGGAAAAAGGAGGTACTGAGATGAAGCGCCTTGCAGAGATAAGCCCCCTCATCATCCTCGGGCTCAGTATCCTGGCCATCGGTGTAACGAGGGTCATGGGGGTGCTGGTTTACAGTATCTGAGAGCCCGGACTCTTCCTGTCCATAACGAGACCAGGGCTATTTCTTTCTGAACCTCAGGATCCGGTTGCGTCCCTGTTCCGAGACAAGGAGCCCGTTGTCAAGGGGCAGTATGCCTTGTGGCGCATAGAGGCATCGTGCGATGACGCCGAGTCTTCCGTCCCTGTAGGAGAGAAGCCGCCCTGGCTTTGCGTCCTCGGTAATGAAGACCACACCGCCGGGTCCAACGGCCACCTGGTCGGGTTTTTCAATGCCCTCTACAAGCGTCTTCACGGCCCCATCCTTTATAACGAGCACCCTGCCGGTTGCAGTCTCGGCAAGGTACACCTGGCCTTGCCGGCCCCGTGCAATGCCCTCGGGCCTTTGCAGGCCATCGAGGAGAACAGCGGTCTGGCCGCTTCGGCCTATATGCAGGAGAGAGCCCTTCTTTCTGTCGCGTGTTACGAGAAAGTCCCCTGAAGGCGTGATGTTGAGCCCCTCTATGTAGCCGGGCCGTGCAATGGTGCGCATGGCCCCTGTTCCCGGGTCATACTCGATGAGACGGCCTCTTCTCGATTCTTCTGCAATATAGAGTTTCCCATTGTAAGCGCGAAGGCCGTCGGGCCTTCTTAGCCCGTAGAGCATGGTCTCTGTCCTGTTGCTCCCAAGTATCCTCACCAGTTCACCACGGCCCTTTTTTCTTTCGAGGGTGGCGTATAGCGTACCGTCTGCGGTCATTGCGAGGTTGTCCACAGCGGGCAGGCCCTCTGCCACCACGCTGTACTCGTAGCCCGGGTCCGGCAGAGGGCCCTTGCAGTTCTGGTGGCGGCCTGCACCGCTGGTATTGCCGGTGGCCGGCACTGCGAGGACCATGAAGGAGAGGACCAGGAGTGCCAGGCTCAGATGCCCCCTCTGTCTTAGTACGGCCCTTGGACAGGGGGTCTGCTTTCTGAATAGATGTTTCATATCTCTCCTATGGTATATTTCTGGTTAAGACCGCGTTGTTACGGCTCCCTGAAATGGGCGGGCCTGCTTTGCCCCTGGCCAGTGCCTCTGGTACGGCCAGCGCTGCCTTACCGGCCCTTCCGGCCTTGGGGGGCTTCTTGCCCCTACCCCTCATTAGGCGAACGAGGCGTTCAGAGAGGGGGATGAACTCTTCTGGCGAGACTCCCATGCCTTCTATTGTGACGCCAAAGTGGAGATGAGGGCCCGTGGCCCTTCCCGTTGCTCCCACAAGGCCTATGACCCTGCCTCTCTCGATAGTGTCCCCATTTTTCACGAGGACTCTGTCGAGATGTGCATAGAGCGTAAAGAGACCGAGGCCGTGGTCTATGACAACGAAGCGGCCATAGAAAAAGAAGTCTCCTGTAAAGGCCACACGTCCTGCCCCCGCGGCCCTTACAGGCGTATGCAGTGGTGCGGCGATATCGAGGCCGCTGTGGGGGCTCCTGGGCCTTCCGTTGAGGACGCGGCGCTCACCGAACTCACCGCTTATCCTGCCCCTGAGGGGCATGACAAAGGGTCTCTTCCAGAGCCTCGTTGGTGCAGAGGAGGCAAAGACCTTGCTCAGTCGTCTTTTCTCTACAGCAATCCTCGCGAGGGTCTTCTCGTCGAACTCGACCATCTTCCTTGGCAGGTGAATGCGGGCGGTCTTGAACTCTCCAGTTACGATGCGGATGGAGGAACTTATCTCTTTGGGGCCTTGCCGGAAGGTGAGATAATATGTGCCCGGCTCTGCCGCGAGGTCTGCGGCCAGAATGGCCCAGGCGCCATGCCTGCCCGACCTTATCAAGACGGTCTTGCCCCCCTTGAAGGTGCCTCTAATGGGTTCATCACCACCTGGTGTCATTATGTGCAGGAGCGCAAGGCCGCCCTGTACGAGGCGGCTGTCGCTGAAGTCCACTTCCAGGCCCCTGGGGCCGAGACAGGAACTAAGCAGGAAAAAGACGCCGAGGAGGAAGAAGAGGTCTCTTACTCTCCCATTTCTCTGCTTCTGGAGACCGGTTTCCAGTCTTTTCATTATTCACCTGGGCCCAGGGGCCCTGTTCTTTTTTCCTTCCGACTTGTTTTTTAAAGAAGAAAACCTTTGAAAAAGGCCTTCCCTGGCCGGGCTTTGCCTTGTACGGCATCCTTACCTCTCGAGGCACCTCGCTTTGCCCTCTGAGTATTCAGAGACAGGAATGCACAGCGCGGTTTTTCTTTCCCCATATTTCAGGCGAGTCAGAGTTCTCGAAAGGGGCACAGCGTGCCTGCGCCGCTGGAAAGTCTGTATCGGTCAGATTCTGCTCAATCCTCTTTCCTGAACCCCCTTGATGTGTGTTTCACGCCCATACTGTCCACTATTATGGCCTCTATCCCCCTTAGCCTCTCTACCAGGGCCATGCCCTTTTCAGGGCCCATGACAAAGACTGCTGTGGAGAGCGCGTCGGTTGTCATGGTGTCTGGGCCCAGGATGGTTACGCTCTGGCACCCTCGTGCCGGAAAGCCTGTTCTCGGGTCGATGATGTGATGATAGAGTACGCCGTCTTTTCTGAAGAAGTGTTCATAGTCGCCGGAAGTGGATATGGAGATGTCCTTGAGGGGCAGACTCGCGATTATGGCGTCTTTTTTCCTGGGATGTCGGATGCCGACTACCCAGGGGGTATTTCTCGCAGCCTCGCCCTGAACGCGCATGTCCCCGCCAGCCTTGATGATGAAGTCCTTTATGCCCAGGGAGTCGAGTATGCGTGAGGCCGAGTCCACGGCATACCCCTTGGCAATCCCCCCCAGACCCATGACCATGCCGGGCCTTGCCAGAAATACGGTGCCTTTTTTCCTGTCCAGCACCACTGCGCGGTAGTTGACGTTGCGGAGACGCTCGCGGACATCAACCGGGTCGGGGACGGTGTGAGGTTTTCCGGGCGTAAAGTCCCAGAGCCCCCACATGGCGGCCCAGGTGATGTCAAAGGCGCCTCCTGTGAGGCGGGAGACCGTCTCGGCGCCGGAGATTATCATGAATAGTTCCCGCGGTACCTTTACAGGGGACTTCCCGGCATTACGGTTTATCTTTCTCACATAGGTATCCCCCCTCCACTCGCTGAGTTCATTTTCGATACGACCGAACTCCCTGACCACGGCCTCGAAGGCCTTCTTCGCCTTTTTTTCACTTACCCCGGCAAAGGTGAGTTCAAGGTTGGTCCCCATGACAGTGGTCTTCAGGGTGAGGGTCCCAGGGGCAGGGGTGGCCGCTGCATCTGCAAGGTGAGTGCAGGGGACCAAGGCCAGTAGAACTATGAGTATGGCGAGGGGGCGGAGTGGAAATGGCCTCAGCCCTCTATGGCGAGATGTAATCATGGAGGGATTCTATCACCTTGTCGCCGCGCAGGGCAAGGCCCTCGCAGTGCGGAGGGTTCAGTAGTAGACCCTGAGGCCGAGCATGAAGACATTGGCAAAGACGCCGCGGGATTCATGGTAATACTCGTACTTTGCCTCTAAGGCGTTGTTGCTGTTCTTGTTCCATGGGAAGAAGTAGGTGCCCTTTATGCCCAGGAGGAACGTATCGAGGCCCTCGAGCTGTGGCGAGGCCGAGCGGAAGGTATCATTCGCAGTGTAGGTGTCCTTTACGAAAAAGGCCTCTGTCTGTGTGTAGTACCGGTAATCCAGGCCAAGGAGCATGTTGTCGTTTATGTGTTTGTCGTACTCCACCTCTGCCATGTAGGATTTTATCTTCCAGTCATCGTCATAGTACCTGAGCCTGAGTTTCAGCGCCGCTCTGTCGAGTATGCCGCCGAGGCCGTCGAAGGTGAAGTACCGGCTGATGGCCGCCACATAGGCCCGTCTTGTCCTTGACCCTGGAAAGCGCTCATTCACACAGGTGGCCGTGAGGTCTGTACACGCCGTGGAGTCGCCGCCATTGAGTGCCACGAGGCGTATGCCCTCGGTCATCTGTCCGCTCGACTCAGTAAGCGTGTACCCCAGTTGCATGAGTACCCGTGGTGAGAGGACCTGCGTGAGGCCGAAGAAAAAGTTGTGCGTGGTGCGCGATTTGGTCTCTGGGAGGAACTTGCCGGAGACGCGGTCGAAACTTGCCGAGTAACTTGCCGTAAGGGTCGTGTTCTTGCTGAAGAGGTCTTTTTTGAGGGTAATGGTGGGTGTATTGGAGAAGTAGTCCTGTTCAGCGCTTACGTCATAGTAGAGTTCCATGCCGAAGAGGTTGTCGAAGTCGTGTGTCAGCCCTACGGTGACCTCGTTCCTCGTATCGCTGTTCGAGCCCGATGCATTTGCCGCCGAGGCACTCGAGACCGCGTTGGTGAGCGGGGCCTTGCCGCCTTTGCCCTCACCCCCTTCGCCCCCTTCGCCCCCTTCGCCGAAACTGGGGTTTATGAAGTCCACTGTGTACTTGACATAGGCGCTGGTGCGGAGGCTGAAGTCCTTGTTGAGCGCAAAGACGCCCGTGTACACTGTGGTGTCGTTGTTGAAGGCATGGGTAAAGAACTGAGCCGAGGCATAGTCATCGGCAATGGCAGGGGGTGGGTCGAGGATGAGGTATGCCGCTATGAGGACCGCTGTGACCAGAAGTGCGAGGACGAGGATCTTGGGGGCCCGGCGTTCAGTTGCAACCACAGCCGCCTCCGCTCACGCCGAAAGACCCTGCCGAACCCTCCCTGGTGGCCAGGGTGTGTTCCTTGACCGCCCGTTCCTCCTTGCCAAAGTCTGGACGCATGATGGGGTCGGCGAGATACTCGCGTTCCCAGGGTTGAACGCGTGTGCAGCCTGCCATGGCCGCCAGGATTATGATGGCCGCAAGAAGGGTGTACAAAAACCTTGTCTTTTTCATGAGGGTGAGAATCCTTTTCTTCAAGGCCCTACTTCAGGAGGGTCTCTATCTCTCGCCTCCAGGCCTCGGGGTCGGTCTCGCGGTAACCATAATGCACGTACCGGACCACCCCCGCAGAGTCTATAATGAAGGAGGTGGGCATGGCGAGGACCGAGTACTTCCTGATTGCCCTGGACTTCTGGTCGTGGAGGACGATGAGGTTTGAGGGTAGTTCCCCGAACTCCGATACAAAACGCTTCATATTGGTACGCACCTTGTCCTCGCTCACGGCAAGGGTTACGAAGTTGGAGCCCCGGAGTTTCTCCGTGAGTTTTTTCAGTTCCGGAAATTCTTTCTTGCAAGGCGGGCACCAACTGGCCCAGAAGTCTATGAAGACCACCCTGCCCCGCATCTCCCCAAGGGATACGCGGCGGCCATTGAGGTCGACGAGTTGGAAGTCCGGTGCCTTCCTGTTTCTCCAACTGGCCCATGAGGCAGAGGAGGTGAGTATTATAATGAGAAAAAGAAAAAAGAGTGTCCTTGGCGTCCTGTTCAAGATAAGCGCCTTTCAGTAGAAATCGACTATGAGGAGGACTTTCAGACTGTCTGACATACACCTTTACACCAAGAAAGATTAAAGGAAGATTAGAGGATGGCCGCGAAGGCAGGTACCAGGGCCTGAAAAGGGCGGTTAAGGCATTTATTCTCGTGGTGATTTTAATCACTGGTCAAGGAGAAAAAAACTGCTATAGTCATGTATATAAGGTGTGTTCAAAGGCCTGTGCTATAGCGAAAAAGATCGTTCCCTGGCGCAGGTTCAGGAGATTATTTCTATCATTATAGAGGCGCCGCCGGCGTCAGGAGTATTGAGACAGTGACGGCAATGAGGGTAGACCCCGGACTCTGGATCTACGTCATCCCCCTTGGCATGGTCTGGCTGGGTTACATGCTGGTCAGGGTGCGAAAGGAGATACGTAACCGCAGGGTTCGGGACGAGGCCGTGAAGAGCGGCATGACCGAGCCTGCCTCCATACACCCCCTCATCAACCACAACAGGTGCATTGGTTGCGGCTCCTGCGTCGCCGCCTGCCCCGAGCACCCCGGGCACAAGGTCCTGGGGCTCATCAACGGCAAGTCGCACCTCATCGGCCCAACGGACTGCATAGGCCACGGGGCCTGCAAGGAGGTCTGCCCCGCAGACGCCATTACCCTCGTATTCGGCACAGCACGGCGCGGCGTAGACATCCCCATGGTAAAGCCCGACTTCGAGACCAATGTGCCGGGCATATACATTGCTGGCGAACTCGGAGGCATGGGGCTCATAAAGAACGCAATAGAGCAGGGCCGGCAGGCAATAGCAAATATTGCTAAGTCCACGGGAGATACGGCTCAGGACATGCTCGACGTGGTCATAGTGGGCGCAGGGCCTGCGGGCTTTGCCTCCTCGCTGGGTGCCATGGAGGCCGGGCTCAAGTACCGTACCGTTGAGCAGGACTCCCTTGGGGGCACGGTCTTTCAGTACCCCCGCGGAAAGATAGTCATGACCGCGCCGGCCACGCTGCCCCTTGCAGGGCAGATGATGTTTCGCGAGACAACAAAGGAGACGCTTCTCGAATTCTGGGAGCGCGTGGAAAAAGAGACCGGTGTACAGATAAACTACAAGGAGCGCGTCGAGGCAATCGACAAGACAGACCGCGGCTTTCTTGTAAAGACCACAAAGGGAGAGTACGAGACAAGGACGGTCCTCCTTACCATAGGAAGGCGCGGCACCCCGCGAAAACTGGGGGTTCCGGGAGAGGACCTGCCCAAGGTAGTCTACAGGCTCATCGACCCTGAGCAGTACCGCGGCCAGAAGGTCCTTGTCGTTGGCGGCGGCGACAGCGCCCTCGAGGCCGCTACCAGTATAGCCGCAGAGCCAGGTACAGAGGTTACCCTCTCGTACCGGAGCGCGGCCTTTACACGAGCCAAGGAAAAGAACCGCCAGAAAGTAAAGGCCGCAGAGGAAGAGGGCAGGCTCAGAGTGCTCTTCAACTCCAACGTGAAGTACATAGAAGAAAAGGTGGTACACGTGGAGCAGGAGGGCAGGATGCTGAAGATAAAGAACGACGCAGTGATTATCAGCGCCGGCGGCATACTGCCGACGGCCTTTCTGAAGAAGGTGGGCATACACGTTGAGACCAAGTTCGGCACCCCGTAGGAGCACCTCAGGCGGGGGTGGGGTCCTGCCCAGGGCGTACTTCCTCGCGGGCCTTCTTCTTGTCGTTCTTGGGCTCTTGTTTTCAGGGCCATTGAGCCCGGCCTGGGCCGAGGCCTCGAGGGCAATAGAAGAAGCCCGTGCCGCGGCGCGCGTAAAGGACTACAGGAGGACAGCGGCAATACTCATGCCGCTTGCAAGGAAGGGAGATGCAGAGGCCATGTATATGCTCTCGGGCCTGTACCGAACAGGACATGGTGTAACAAAGGACGAAGGCAGGGCATACAGGTGGATGCTCAGGGCCGCTCGACGAGACCATGTAAAGGCAGAGTACAACCTGGCCATTATGTACGAGATGGGCGTTGGCGTCAAGGCCAACCCCAAGCGCGCCCTCTACTGGTTCAGGAAGGCGGCCTCTGCTGGTTTTGAGCCGGCCAGGGAACGCCTCGAAAAGATGGAGAAGGGCACAAGGCCGTCTCTATTAGGGCTCAGGGTGCTTCATGGTAAGGACCCCAAGAGCGAGGAGCACCTCCGCTGGGCCGCGGAGAATAAGGACATCACAAGGGCGCGTTCGCTCCTGCGCGCAGGCGTGGACCCCAACGCCAGGGACGACTACGGAAGGACGGCCCTCATGATAGCCGCGGGCATAAAGGACAACGCCCCAATGGTGAGACTTCTGCTGAGGCACGGGGCAAAGACCGGTCTCAGGGACAAGTATGGAGACAGCGCCTTAATGATGGCCTCGAGCCTTGGAAGGGCCGAGGCCGTGGGCCTCCTCATCAACGCCGGGGCGCATATCGATGAGCGGGACAGTAATGGCAACACCCCTCTCATGCTCGCCTCCAGGAAGGGCCACCTCGATGTAGTGAGGCTTCTTCTTGAGAAAGGCGCAGACCTGAATGCACGAAACAAGAAGGGCAAGAACGCAATCATGCTGGCTCTCAGTGAAGACAGGAAGGACGTTGCGAGGTTTCTCGCCTCCAGGGGGGCGCATGTACTCAAGGCCAGGAAGACCCGTCCAGTGGTGAACCCTGCGCTACTGGAAAAATCTTCCCGCGAGGCCGCCTCCACGAAGGGTTCACCATACAAGGGCTGGACACCGCTCATGATAGCCGCATGGCGGGGAGAAGGCGAGGTTGCGAAAAAACTCGTTGAGAGCGGCGCTCATATAAACCGCCGCGGTCCAGAGGGGTATACTGCCCTCTCGAAGGCCGCCTGGCAGGGTCATGACGATATAGTGGCCCTCCTTCTTGCCCGTGGCGCAGACCCCTCGCCGAGCGCCGAAAAGGTGAAGACCCCTCTCATGCTCGCCGCTGAGAACGGGCATGTCGAGACAGTAAGACTTCTCATAAAGGCCGGGGCCTCTCTTGGTACGCGCAGGGGCAAGGAGGGAGAGACCGCCCTTACATATGCCATAAGGGCTGGCAAGGAAGGCGCGGCCCTTGCCCTCATTTCCGCAGGCGCTCCTTTTGATTACAGCCTTGGCAGCGGGATGACGCCCCTTGCGCTCGCGGCACGCGAGGGGCAGACGCAGGTGGTGATGGCGCTTCTCAAGCGGGGTGCGCCCGTCGACATCGAGGACAGGCGGGGCCTTACACCCCTCTGGTACGCCGTAGAGGGAGGCAGTACTGCTACGGTGAAGGCGCTTATCGCCCATGGCGCAGTGGTGACAAAGGTTTACACAGGCGGCCAGACCGCCCTTACACTTGCCGCCCGTGGCGGCAAGGTGGAGATAATAAAGGCGCTCGTGCGCGCCGGTGCAGGCGTGAACGCAGTGACGAATGCAGGCAACACGGCCCTTATGCTCGCCTCGTCCGGGGGGTCGGTGCCGGCTGTGGAGTTCCTCATCAGGAACGGCGCAAGGGTGGACGCGCGCAACAAGGACGGCGATACGGCACTAATCCTTGCCGCCGCGGCTGGGTACACAGGGGTCGTAAGGGCGCTCCTCGAAGGCGGGGCAGACCCGGGCATACGTAACAAGAAGCGCGAGAGGGCCGCTACCGTGGCAGAGGGTAACGCCGAGATAATGAAGATGCTCGAGAGCCACAGCAGAAAGAAGGGCTGGCTCGGCGGGATATTCTGATAGGCATATATGTACTTTAATAGGGAGTATTTCCTGGTTCAGACAAGTAAGGATTCGAGGTGTTTGCATGGATGATTCCCGTAATGGTTCCGGCGCTGTAAAGAAGCCGCGCCTTGGCGCCAGGGACAAGACGAAGCCCGGTGCAGGGACCCTGGCAACTGAGACGAGACTTGCCTACAAGGCCTCTGGCATAGTAGGGGAGGACGGGAGGCAGGATAATACCCTCTCAGGACAGGTGAGGCTGAGATTGATAAAAGACGACGGCTTCGTAAGGGGGCCGGCGCGTGGTTCCGCCGCCTCTACGGCCACGGTCTCACCAGAGGCCTCGCATCTACGTACTTCCGGCAAAGGTGTCGACTCCATGGCGAGGCGGCCTGTTGCACCAGGGGTTGTGCGGAGGCTGGAAAAGGCAGAGGCAGGGGCTCTGCTGCAAGAGGCTGACCAGAAGGCTACTCCCTTGCGAGGGCACTGCTCTCCTCCGGCGAGGCCCCTGAGGCCCGGGGACCTGAGGGTCGGCAAGAAGGCGGCCAGGGCCAGCAAGGCGACTGAGGGTGAAAAGAAGGGTCCAGAGGCCGGCCGCGTTGCCGGAAGACCCGTCTCACCCGGCCCGCAAGCCCCTGTCGAGACAGGAGGGGGAGGTAAAAAAGGCAGTGGTGCAGGGACCGACCCTGCCGGGGCAGAGTCTTTGGCCGCCAAGACGGCCAAGAGGAAAGAAGACGGCACAGGGCAGGCGCCAAAGGGACCGGTCTGCGACCTCTATGCACCTCCAAAGTTCTCTCTTGCAACGCTCATAGCCTACACGCTCCTGGCCTCTGTCCTGCTCCTGGGCTGGGCCTACCGGGGAGAGGAGATATTTACTGCCAAGGAGGGGGCCGGGTACATCATGGGTATAGTGGGCGGTTCAATGATGTTGCTCCTTCTTCTCTATCCACTCAGGAAGACAGCGCGCTTCATGCGGCGCATGGGCCCCATAAAACACTGGTTCCGTGCACATATGGTCTTCGGACTCCTGGGGCCTGCGCTCATACTCTTTCACTCGAACTTCTCCATGGGCTCGCTCAATAGTTCCGTGGCCCTTGTCATAATGATACTCGTGGCCCTGAGCGGCATTGTGGGCAGGTATATATACTCTGGCATACACTACGGCTTGTACGGAAGAGAGATGGACCTTAACGAGCTCCGCAAGGCCTTCGAGGACAGGAGCCATGGCATGAAATATGTCCTTGATTATGCCCCTGGCATACAGGAGAAGATACTTGCCTTTGACGCCAGGGTCCTTAAACCACGTTATACCTTCCTGGGGAGCCTCTGGGGACTCCTGACCAACTCCGTTGCCGCCCTCTGGCTACGCCTGGTCCTGGTCTTCGTACTGAGGCGCACCCTGCAGATAACGGCAAAACGGCATAAGTGGAGTGCCGAGGAACTCAAGGCACATGGACGTGGAGCGAGACGGTATATCTCCAACCACATAGCCGCGGCCATGGTCATAGCGAGGTTCAAGGTCTATGAGAGGCTCTTCTCTCTCTGGCACCTGCTGCACCTGCCACTCTTTCTCATGCTCGTTCTCACGGCCATTATTCACGTAGTGGCAGTGCACATGTTCTGATTGAAGTCGAATATGATGGCCGCGTCTCCACCGGCGCTCGGCCGTTTCAGATATTTATCGAAAAACGCACCACCCCCAGGGCGTGGTCGCAGATCGTGAACCCTTGATGCCGCGAAGTGTGCTCAAAGTCATATTTGCCCTGTCTCTATCTGTGTTACTCGTGGTCACTGCAAAGACGGCAGGCGCAAAGACGATAAAGAGCCTCTTCATGCCCGGCAAGGTAATAAGCGGGCACGCCAAGTACGAGAACGAGTGCTCGCGGTGCCACAGGTCTTTCAGCAGGTCTGCGCAGAGGGATCTCTGCCTTGCCTGTCACAAGAAGGTGGCCGCGGATGTAAAGAAAAAACGCGGCTACCACGGCAGGGACGCCAAGGCCCTGAAGACAGAGTGCAGGCACTGTCACAAGGAACACAAGGGGCGTTCCTACAAGGCCGTCTTCTTCAATGCCGAGACCTTTGACCACAGACTCACGGACTTTGCGCTCAAGGGCGCGCACAGGGCCGGAAGGTGCAGTGCCTGTCACAAGAAAAAGAAGAAGTACCGCGAGGCACCCTCGCAGTGCAGGACCTGTCACAAGGACGACGACACCCATAAGGGCAGGCTTGGAAAGGACTGCGCAAAGTGCCACGACTCGAGGACCTGGACAAAGGCGCGTTTTGATCACAGCAAGACAGACTTTCCGCTGAAGTACAAGCACAAGAAGGTCTCATGCGCGGCCTGCCACCCTGGGGGGCGCTACAAGAAGACGCCTCTTGACTGTTACACCTGTCATGTCATAAACGACGTGCACAACGGCAGGTATGGCAAGAAGTGCAAGGACTGCCACAGGGCCAATGACTGGAAGAAGTACCGTTTTGACCATGATAAGACAAAGTTCAAACTCAGGTTCAGGCACAAGAAGGTAGACTGTCATGCCTGTCACAAGGGCAAGTTTTACAAGGACAAGAAACTCAAGAAGACCTGTTATGGTTGTCACAAGGAAGAGGATGAGCACCGGGGGCGTTATGGAAAGAAGTGCAATGACTGCCATTCCCCGAGGAGGTGGTCAAAGCACGAGTTCGATCATGACAAGACGGATTTCCCCCTGAAGGACGCCCACAGGAAAGTGGCATGCCTGCGGTGCCACGCGGGTAAGGCATACGGGAAGAAGAAAGCGCGCACCTGTTATGCCTGTCATGCCAAGGACGATGTGCACAGGGGACGTGAGGGCAGAAGGTGCGGCGAGTGTCATACGCAGAGGGGCTGGAAAAAAGACGTGGTCTTTGACCACGACATCACGAACTTTCCATTGATAGGCCTTCATGCCGTCGCCCTCTGCGAGCAGTGCCACGACAGGGGAGATTACAAGAAGGTCTCCGTGAAGTGCGACTCCTGCCACAGGGCAGAGGACAAACACAAGGGCGGCCTCGGCACAGAGTGTGGAGAGTGTCACAACCCCAACGGGTGGAGGCTCTGGCGCTTTGACCACTCGCAGGACACGGAGTACGAACTGGAGGGCGCGCACAAGGACATCGCCTGCGAGTCCTGTCATGTGAAGGCCCTCTGGAAGAAGAAAAAAAAGACCTCTACGCCCAAGGACTGCTTCAGTTGTCATCAGGACGATGACCCGCACCGCGGGGCCTTTGGGCTCAACTGCGAGAGGTGTCATACGACGAAGTCTTTTGGCGAGATAAGGATAAGGCCCTGAAGGGGCCCTCCCCGGTAACGCAGAAGGGCCCATGAGGTCTGTGATAAGGGCTCTGACCGGCAGGCACCGGGTCTCTCTCCCGCTGGAGAGGAGGCATCATCAGGAGGCAAGAGAGATGAGTACAGGCGCAAGGCAAGAAATGGCAAATGGGCAAGAAAGGCTCAAGGGGGTTCTGCCCCGGGTCTTATCGCTTGTTTTACTTCTACTGCTCTGCCTTCCGGCAATGGCAGGGGCCGCAAGGAGCAGGCGCCTCACCTCCGCAGATGCCACCGAGAGCGGCCGCTATGCCGTGAGCCTCTTTTCCGACACCAAGCCCATCAAGGCCTCTAAGGTTCCGAACCTCGGTGTCTTCGAGGGCCATACGCTCTATACGACAAAGTACCATGCCAAGAACGGCGTTCTCTGGTACAGGCTCCGCCTGGGGTTCTTTCCTACGAGAAAGGATGCGGAGAGGGCGCTCGAGAGAGTTCGTGGAAGGTACAGGGACGCCTGGGTGGTGAGGGTGAGCCCTGCCGAGAAGAAGAAGGCCCCTGGACTCGCCATAAGAGATAGCAGAAGGGTTGCGGCCTCCTCGAGTTCTACCAGGACCGTTGGCAGGAAGCCCGAGAAACTTGAGGGCCGGGCATCGCGTACGCGGGATATCAAGGCATCGCGGACAGATGAGTACAAGGAGGTACTCAGTAAGACTGGCAAGAAGATCGCCGAGAAGGGCCAGGAACTCAAGGTGGCCCTTGGTGAGACGGGTAAGAAGATAGCCGAGTGGGGCAAGAAGACATATACCAAGATCGACGAGGGCGTCAAGGACGGGATAGGCGGGATAGGTAAGAAATTCAAGAAGGGCGAGCCCACTGGCAGGGAGAAGAGAAAGAGTAAGAGCAAGGAGGAGTCTGCCGCAAAGACAACGGCGGGCACGAAGAGGCGGCATTCTTCCAAGACCAGGACCAATACTACTCACAGCACCAGTAAGGGGGGCAGGAAGAGGGGGAGGACAAAACTGGCCCTGGCCGGCCCGGAGAAGTTCACCTTTGATCACTTCAAGACAGGCTTTCCCCTCGAGGGTGGTCACGTTGGGGCCAAGTGCGAATCCTGTCACCCCCGTGGAATTTTCAAGAACACGCCGTCAGAGTGTTCACAGTGTCACTCCAAGGGCTCTGCAGTAAAGGCGACGGCCAAGCCAATAGGCCACACGCGTACCAACGCGCCCTGCGAGCAGTGTCACCCGGCGGACAGCACCAAGTGGACGCTCTCGCGTTTTCGCCACACAGCCGAGACCTTTGGCAGGTGTGTCTCCTGTCATAATGGTATTACGAATGCCGGAAAGCCCACGACACACATAGCGAGTAGCAATAACTGCGATGATTGCCATAACACTTCCACCTGGCTTACTGCGCGTTTCGACCATTCCAACATAACCTCGGCCTGTTCGAGTTGTCATAACGGCGCAACCGCCACAGGAAAGCCAGCCGGCCATGTGCAGACGAGCGCAGAGTGCGACCAGTGCCATACCACGCGCGGCTGGGTCCCTGCCGGGTTCGATCACTCTGACATCACTACCGCCTGTTCGACCTGCCACAACGGTACTACGGCCACGGGTAAGCCCGCTGGACACGTACAGACCAACTCCGAGTGCGATGATTGTCACAGTACCCGTGCCTGGGTTCCCGCTGGTTTTGACCACTCCAACATCACGAGCCCATGTTCGACCTGCCATAACGGCACCACAGCCACGGGTAAGCCCGCTGGACACGTACAGACCAACTCCGAGTGCGATCTCTGTCACAGTACGCGCGCCTGGGTACCTGCGAGTTTCGACCACAGCGGCGTGACCGGCACCTGTTCGTCCTGCCACAACGGCACCACAGCCACGGGCAAGCCCCCTGACCACGTGCAGACCAACTCCGAGTGCGATCTCTGTCACAGTACGCGCGCCTGGGTACCTGCGA